>WLOF01000020.1 GCA_009699375.1 Actinomycetota bacterium | reverse complement strand
CGTTGTAAGCCATGTACCTAATCCAACAATCACGGGTGTCCAATAGATTATTGGAGTAACAGCGTGAGATTGCGAAATCCATGCTATCGATGTCGCAAGAAGAGTATAAATAAATGTAAAAAGAGATCGAGCGAGGCGAATAGATTGCTCACCGATATCAATGTGACGAGTGATCCTGCGATAACCTTTTCGAATCGCAATAAAAGGGAATACAAGCGCACCAAGAGGTAAATATGAGAGGAGCCCTGAAACATCTGCGGGAGGCAACATCAGCGAGAATGGAATGTGATGACAGGCAAGCCAAACCCAAAGGGCTACACGTAGTGGGTCGGAAGTGTGAGCAGTACTGCTTCCCGCAGTGGACCAAGCGAGAAGAGTGATAAAACAAATGGGTAAAAGTAAAAGTGCGACGCTACGTAAGGCTTGTGTCAACGAGACCCAGAGGACGCGTTGGAACATGTGTTTAGCGATTCAAAAGCGCCCGCATAATGCGAGCAGTTTCACTAGGAGTTTGTCCTACTTGCACACCTGCTTCTTCTAACGCATCTTTTTTTCCTTGAGCAGTTCCAGATGAGCCGGAAACAATTGCGCCTGCATGTCCCATAGTTTTTCCTTCAGGAGCTGTAAAGCCAGCAACGTAGCCGACAACAGGTCTAGTGACATTGGCTTTAATAAATGCTGCCGCGCGTTCTTCTGCATCTCCACCGATTTCGCCAATCATGACAATGGCTTCTGTTTCTGGATCATCTTGAAATGCCCTCAAGCAATCGATGTGTGTTGTTCCAATAATCGGATCTCCACCGATACCTACAGCTGTGCTGAATCCAATATCGCGGAGCTCAAACATCATTTGATATGTGAGGGTGCCTGACTTAGAAACCAAACCAATGGGCCCCTTCCCAGCGATATCGGCCGGAATAATTCCAATATTGGATTCGCCCGGAGTAATAATTCCAGGACAGTTTGGACCAAGAATTCTTGTTGTGCCCTTTGCAACCGCATATGCATAAAACGCTGCTGTGTCATGAACTGGAATTCCTTCGGTGATTACTACAACAAGTGGCATGCCTGCATCTATTGCATCAATTACTGCAGCTTTGGCAAACTTTGGAGGTACAAAAACTACAGAGGCATCGGCGCCAGTTGCAGACCTTGCTTCAGAGACAGAATTGAATACAGGAAGTTGATGTCCATCAATATCTACAACTTGTCCACCCTTTCCAGGGGTGACTCCGCCAACTATTACCGTGCCTGACGCCAGCATTCGGCGAGTGTGTTTGGTTCCTTCAGTACCAGTCATTCCTTGAACAATGACACGGCTATTTTTATTAACAAATATAGACATTATTTAGCCGCCAATTCTGCAGCTCTGGAGGCTGCTCCATCCATTGTGTCTAACTGTTGAACAAGTGGGTGCTTGGCTTCGTTAAGAATTCTGCGCCCTTCGAGAACGTTATTTCCATCTAGCCGAACAACAATTGGCTTTGTGGCTTTAGAACCTAACATTTCAAGCGCTTGAACAATTCCATTAGCAACTGCATCGCACGAGGTTATTCCGCCGAATACATTTACAAATACACTCTTAACATCTGGATCTCCCAAAATAATAGAAAGTCCATCTGCCATAACTTGAGCAGATGCTCCTCCGCCGATATCCAAGAAGTTTGCCGGTTTTACGCCGCCAAATTTTTCACCCGCATAAGCAACGACGTCTAGAGTGCTCATCACTAGCCCAGCGCCATTCCCAATAATTCCTACTTGTCCCTCGAGCTTCACATAATTCAAATTTTTAGCTTTTGCGAGTGCTTCCAAAGGATCTGCAGCAGACTCATCAATAAGTGCTTCATGATCTGGGTGTCGGAATCCGGCGTTGTCATCAAGTGTGACTTTGCCATCCAAAGCAATTATTCGGCCATCGGTTGTTTTCACGAGCGGGTTAATTTCAACTAAAGTCGCATCTTCGCTTGTAAAGACTTTCCAAATCAAAAGCAATGTGTCTGCAACTTGCTCTGCAATATCTGCTGGAAATTTTGCATCCGCAACTATTTTAAGCGCCTCAGATTTAGAAAGCCCTTGGTTTGAATTAACTGGAACTTTTATTAGTTTTTCTGGTGTCTCATGAGCAACCTGCTCAATATCCATTCCTCCAGCTACGGAAGCCATGATGAGAAAAGTTCGATTTGATCGATCAAGCAAGATTGCCAAATAATATTCAGAGTCAATTGGTGCAGCTTGGGCAATCATCACCTTATTAACAATGTGGCCTTTGATATCCATTCCAAGAATTGCACTGGATTTTTCGCGAGCATCTTGCGCATCTTCCGCAAGTTTTACGCCTCCGGCTTTACCGCGACCGCCAACTTTTACTTGGGCTTTCACTACAACTTTTCCACCAATTTTCGCAGCAGCAGCTTGCGCTTCATCTGCAGTTGTTGCAACCGCGCCAGCTAATACAGGAACTCCATGTTTTTCAAATAGATCTCTTGCTTGATATTCAAAGAGATCCACGATGGACTCCTTTCATGTTTGGAATGCTAAGACGGGTGTAATCCTAGAGCTTCTCAACCGGTGCGTAGCGCAAAAGCAATCGCTTCTCACCGTATGAGCCAAAATCTATTGTGGCTTCGGCGCGATCACCTTCACCAGATAATGCTTTAACGGTCCCAAGCCCGAATGTGTCATGTGACACACGCTCACCAATTGCAAGATCTAACGCAACGCTTTTCCTTCCAGTTGCTCTAGGTGGAGGTGCAGAAAAATTTCTCTTTGGTGAAACTCGAGGAGCAGTTACATTTGTTGAACGCCACTGAATAAGGTCTTCAGGAATTTCTTCTAAGAATCGAGATGGTGGATTAAAACTTGGCGCGCCCCACGAGGAACGATATTCAGCACGAGTCAGATACAAACGTTGTTGCGCACGTGTGAGTCCAACGTATGCCAAACGGCGCTCTTCTTCAATCTCTTTCTTTTCACCAAGAGTCCTTGAATGGGGGAAAATTCCATCCTCAAGACCTGCAAGGAAAACTGTAGGAAACTCAAGACCTTTAGCTGTATGCAAAGTCATGAGCGTAACTACGCCTCCATGATCTTCTCCTTCAGGAATTTCATCCGCATCGGCGACAAGTGCAACTTGTTCGAGAAAACCTGAGAGAGAAATTTCTTCATCTTCGCCTAGCGCCTCGAAAGGCTTCTCTTCATATTCAAGTGAAACCGCGACTAATTCCTGCAAGTTCTCAACCCGAACTTCATCTTGTGGATCCTTGCTAGTAGACAGTTCTGCCAATAATCCCGATTGCTCGAGTACTGCTTCGATAATTACGGATGGTCGCACTTTGGCTTCAACAAGAACACTCAGTGCCGTCAAAGTCGAAATAAAGTCACGAACGGATGCAGTCGCCCGACTTGGCATATCAGGCATCTCGGTGCACCTATGTAGCGCTTGCCAAAAAGAAATACCTTGCTGAAGAGCAAATGCATCAACGTAATCTAGAGCGCGATCGCCAATGCCACGTTTTGGTACATTAATAATGCGACGAAGTGAGACTTCATCACTGTGATTAACAATTACACGTAAGTATGCGAGCAAATCCTTAACCTCTTTGCGTTCATAAAATCGAACGCCCCCAACGACCTTGTAAGGCAGCGCCGCTCTCATAAATACTTCTTCAAAAACACGAGACTGGGCATTTGTACGGTAAAAAATTGCAGTGTCTCCTGGCTCTGAACTTCCAGAATTCTGAAGCTGCCGAATTTCATCCTTAATGAATTCTGCTTCATCGTGTTCTGATTCGGCAACATATCCAATCAGCGGCGCACCAGAGCCTGCATCTGACCACAAATTCTTTTCTTTACGACTTTCGTTTTTTGTTATTACGGCATTTGCCGCGTTAAGAATATTTTGAGTCGATCTATAGTTCTGTTCCAAAAGTACGGTCGTCGCGTTCGGATAGTCCATTTCAAACTGCAAGATATTTCTAATGGTTGCACCTCTAAATCCATAAATGGATTGGTCCGCATCTCCGACCACGCATAGTTCGGCGGGAGGGAGTAAATCACTTTGTTCGCCAACTAATTCTCGAATCAATTGATATTGGGCTCGATTGGTGTCCTGGTACTCGTCTACGAGAACATGGCGAAAGCGGGATCGATATCGCGCCTTACTTTCAGGATAGCGCTGCAAGACTTCAACAGTCTTAAGAATCAAATCGTCAAAGTCCATTGCGTTAGCTTGTTCTAGACGTCGCTGATAAACAGCGTAAACTTCAGCAACAATTTGCTCAAATTGATTGGTTGTTGCATTGAGATAATCCGATGGTCCCATTAATTCATTTTTCGCATTTGAGATCATGGATTGAAATTGGCGGGGAGGATATTTTTTAGGATCTAAGTTGAGTTCTTTAGAAACAATTGTTATTAAACGCGCACTGTCTGCTTGGTCATAAATGCTGAAAGAGTTGCTGTAGCCAAGTCGTGACGCCTCTTGACGTAAAATGCGCACGCACGCGGAGTGAAATGTTGATACCCACATTGATCGAGCAATCGGGCCAACTAGGGCTGCAACCCGTTCTTTCATTTCACCCGCAGCTTTATTGGTGAAGGTGATAGCTAATATTTCATAGGGAGCAGACCCCCGTTTAGACATTAAATATGCGATTCTGCGTGTAAGAACTCGAGTTTTCCCGGAGCCCGCACCTGCAACCACGAGTAAAGGACCGCCGGAATGTGAGACTGCCAAACTTTGCGAAGGATTAAGCCCTTCAAGCAAAGTTTCAGTGCTCGTCATAGTCGGCATTCTATTAGGCTTACACGACATCAGGCTTACACGAAATGAATGAAAGGTCCACAATGGAACCGATTGCCGATAGCGAAATCAAGCGAGTTCTCGTTGTGACTGCCCACCCTGATGATTCAGATTTTGGTGCATCCGGCACTCTTGCAAAATGGATCAAAGCCGGAATACATGTCTCTTATTGCATCTGCACAAACGGGGATCAAGGCGGCGAAGAATCAGGAATACCTGTCGAGGATATGCCAGCTGTGCGTCAGCGTGAACAACGAACAGCCGGTGAAGCAATTGGCGTTACAGATATAACATTCTTAAATTACCGTGATGGCTCACTAGAACCGACTCTCGGTCTGCGAAAAGATATTGTGAAAGCTATCCGAATTGCTCAACCTGATCGAATGGTTATTCAAAGCCCAGAGAGAAATTGGGAGCGAATCGGAGCCAGTCATCCTGACCACCTCGCAGCAGGTGAAGGTGCAATTCAAGCGGTTTATCCAGATGCACGAAACCCTTTTGCATTTCCAGATTTACTTGAAGCAGGATTTAAGCCTTGGAGAGTGAAGGAACTTTGGGTAATGGGTCATGCGACTCCAGATCATTTTGTGGACATCACAGAAACTTTTCCTTTGAAAATGAAGGCACTTCATTCTCATGTTTCCCAAACTGCTCACAATAAAGAGCTGGAAGATATGGTGAAAGCTTGGGGAGAAAGAAATGCAGCGTTAGCAGGTTACCCAGAAGGAAGAATTGCTGAAGCCTTTAAAATAGTTAATACAAACTAACTACTTAACAGAAACGCTCTCGATTGCCACAGTTTGAGCGGGAGGGCCATCGACGCCACCGCCTTGTACGCCTGCATCAGCAATTGCCTTGAGAATGTCTAACCCTTTCGTGACTTTGCCCCAAATAGAGTAATTCTTTCCCAACGACGTATCTGCATACACTAAGAAAAATTGTGATCCATTGGAATTTGGTCCCCCGTTGGCCATTGCAACGGTACCGGCTGGATAGTTGTTATCAGTAATCGCGGGAAGATTTTCATCTTTATACGCCCAGGCGGGCCCGCCGTTACCTCGTGCTGTTGGATCGCCACATTGCAAAACGTAAATATTTTGTGTGGTCAAGCGATGGCAAAGTGAGCCGTCGAAATAACCAGCGCGAGCAAGTACAGCCATTGCTGTAACTGTTTGAGGCGCTTTCTTCTGATAAACATCAAAATCAATCTCGCCGCAATTAGTTGTTAAAGTAAAAGATGAAATCACTTCAGTAAGAAGCCCAGAGGGTGGGGGCACATTTACAGCCATATGCGGAACTGCTGTTGTTGCCTTGCAGCCAGCCACAATAGTTGTTACTGCAGGTGCACTTGGTGATGGCGCAGGCACAATAATTTCCTTCTTAGTTGAACCGCAAGCGGTAAGCCCACTCACTAATAGTCCTACTAAACCCACAGCAATCATGCGCTTCATCAATGTACCTTTCATAAGGATGCAATGTTACCAAGTAATTTTAGAAACATTATTCCCATTCAATAGTTCCAGGAGGCTTGCTTGTGATGTCCAAGACGACTCGGTTAACATCACGCACTTCATTGGTGATTCGAGTTGAGATCTTCTCAAGGAGTTCATAAGGCAGACGAGACCAATCAGCTGTCATAGCATCTTCGCTCGAAACTGGGCGCAGGACAATTGGATGCCCGTACGTGCGACCATCGCCTTGAACTCCAACACTTCGAACATCTGCTAACAAAACTACTGGGCACTGCCAAATCAATGAATCTTGACCAGCGCTAGATAATTCTTCGCGAACAATCGAATCTGCATGGCGCAATATTTCAAGCCGCTCTTGTGTTACTTCCCCAATGATGCGAATTGCCAGCCCCGGTCCAGGGAATGGTTGCCTACCCACAATTACTGCAGGCAAACCAAGCTCATATCCCACTTGTCGAACTTCATCTTTGAAAAGGGTACGAAGAGGTTCTATTAAAGTAAATGAAAGGTCGTCAGGTAGCCCGCCCACATTGTGGTGAGATTTAATATTTGCAGTTCCTGTTCCGCCACCTGATTCGACAACATCTGGATATAACGTGCCCTGGACAAGAAATTCGACTTCCCCACCTTGTGCAATTTCTCGCGAAGCACTTTCGAATGCTCTAATAAATTCTCTTCCGATAATTTTGCGTTTAGTTTCAGGATCACTTACTCCAGCTAGTGCGTTAAGAAAGATTTCACGCGCATCAACAACTTTAAGCGAAACACCTGTTGCGTCAACAAAATCTTTTTTCACTTGCTCGGCCTCACCCAATCGGAGCAGCCCATGGTCTACAAAGACACAAGTCAATTGGCTACCTACAGCTTGCTGCACTATTGCAGCTGCAACAGCTGAATCAACTCCACCTGATAGACCACAAATGACTTTCTTGGTTCCGACAAGGTCTTTTACTTTCGCTACTTCAGTCAGAGAGATATTGGTAGCGGTCCACGTTGGCGAACATTTTGCTACATTGATTAACCAATTCTGTAATATTTTTTGTCCGTGCTCTGTGTGTAAAACTTCAGGGTGGAATTGAACTCCTGCTAATTCACCTGTCTTATTTTCAAAGGCAACTATCGAGGTTTGCACTGAATTAGCCGTTACTTCAAAATCTTTTGGGGCTTTAGTAACGCAATCTCCATGACTCATCCACACGCTCTGACTTTTAGATAGTTCTGAAAACACTTTGGATTTTGTATCTACTTCGATTTGAGTACGGCCAAATTCGGAAGTACCTGTTTGACTGACGACCCCACCAAGGGCAGCAGCCATAGCTTGAAATCCGTAGCAAATACCAAAGATTGGAATGCCGAGTGAAAATATTTCGTCATCCATTTTCGGAGCATCAGTGGCATACACACTTGATGGTCCACCAGAAAGAATGATCGCTTCAGGGGCCATCTTTCTTACTTCGCTGGCAGTAATTGATGAAGGAGCAATGTGGCTAAAAACTTTTGCTTCGCGAACTCTTCGAGCAATTAATTGCGCATATTGCGCCCCAAAATCGACAACTAAAACTCCATTGGACTTATCAGGCACGATGGATAAGAACCTCGACGCGTTGGAACTCTTTCACATCTGAGTATCCGCACGTTGCCATTGCACGTCTGAATGCACCAAATAAGTTCATTGAACCATCGGCTGCATGGGAAGGTCCTAATAAAATTTCTTCTAGCGTCCCTGATGTACCCACTGCTACCCGCTCACCACGAGGAAGTTCAGGATGATGCGCTTCATTTCCCCAGTGCCAACCAAGTCCTGGTGCTTCATTAGCTTTTGCAAGTGGAGACCCAATCATTACAGCATCAGCACCACATGCAACGGCTTTAGCAATATCCCCGCTACGCCCCACGGACCCATCAGCAATTACGTGCACGTAGCGCCCGCCAGATTCGTCTAAATAATCACGACGAGCAGAAGCAACTTCAGCAACTGCCGATGCCATAGGAACTTCAATACCTAATACTTTTCGTGTGGTGTGAGCAGAACCTCCGCCGAATCCAACTAATACACCTGCTGCGCCTGCACGCATTAAGTGCAGCGCTCCTGTTGCAGTAGCGCATCCTCCAACGATTACCGGGACATCTAATTCGTAGATAAATTTTTTCAAATTAAGTGCTTCGTTATTTGTGGCAACATGCTCAGCGCTCACAGTTGTTCCACGGATTACGAAAATATCGACGCCAGCCTCAATAACGGTTTTGTGTAATTCAAAAGTTCGTTGAGGAGATAGAGAGCCGGCAACAGTGACTCCAGCATCCCGGATTTGTTTAAGGCGCTCTTTAATCAAAGTCGGTTGGATTGGTGCGGCATAAAGCTCTTGCATACGTCGTGTTGCATGCGTATCTGGCATCGATGCAATCTCGCCTAGTTGGATGCGAGGATCCTCATAGCGAGTCCAAAGTCCTTCAAGATTAAGAACTGCCAGCCCACCAAGTTTGCCAATTGCAATTGCTGTTTCTGGTGAAACAACAGAGTCCATAGGAGCTGCCATTAAGGGCAACGCAAACTTATACGCATCAATTTGCCACGTTGTTGAAACATCTTCAGGGTCGCGAGTGCGTCGGCTTGGCACAATTGCTATATCGTCAAATGAATATGCTTGGCGAGCACGCTTGCCAGGTGCTAATTCGATATCGCTCATTACAAGCCCTTTCCACGGTAATTAGGGGCGTCGGCTATATCTAACACGTCATGCGGATGGCTTTCTTGAAGCCCTGCTGCAGTAATTTGAATTAAGCGTCCTTCGCGACGCAAGTATGCAATATCTGCAGCTCCTGCATAGCCCATACCTGAACGAAGTCCCCCAACAAGTTGATGAACGACATGAGCTAGTGAACCGCGATACGTAACTTTTCCTTCAATGCCTTCTGGAACTAATTTATCTTCAGATAAAACATCGTCTTGCATGTAACGATCTTTAGAGTATGACTTCTGTTCACCGCGAGATTGCATAGCTCCAAGAGATCCCATACCCCGATAAGCCTTATATTTCCGTCCATCAATAGTGACTAATTCACCTGGTGACTCATCGCATCCTGCAAGTAATGAACCAAGCATGACGCAATCTGCTCCCGCGACAAGCGCCTTAACTATGTCTCCAGAATATTGAAGTCCACCATCTGCAATGAGTGGAATGCCAGCTTTGATACACGCTTTGCTAGCTTCCAAGATTGCAGTGATTTGAGGAACTCCGACTCCGGCAACAACGCGAGTTGTGCAAATGGATCCCGGGCCCACTCCAACTTTTACTCCATCTGCTCCTGCATTAATGAGTGCTTGTGCACCAGCACGTGTTGCAACGTTGCCACCAATAATTTCCGTGGTTGGTGAAAACTTCTTAATTCGAGAAATGGCATCTAGAACTGCACGATGGTGACCATGGGCTGTATCCACAACAACTACATCAACTCCAGCTTCGATCAGGGCTTTTGCGCGAGCAAACCCATCGTCACCGACACCGACTGCTGCTCCTGCTATGCCAACGTTTTTCACAAGTTTGACATGGGTTACTTGTTCTTCGATCGGCAAATTTCTGTGAATGATTCCGATGCCACCTACTTTTGCCATAGCAATAGCCATCGCAGATTCAGTTACGGTATCCATTGCAGATGAGACCAATGGAATAGCTAATGAAATATTGCGTGTTAGTCGGGTTGCAGTATTAACTTCACTCGGCACAACTTCGGAAGCATCGGGCAGTAAAAGCACGTCATCATAAGTAAGGCCAAGCATTACGACTTTGTCGTTATCGCTCATGAGACCTCCCGCCAGAGACACCATGAAATGATCCACGATGGATATGAATCAGCGGTGTAAGGCGTGAAGTCTATCGGTGCAATTACGCCCCGACTGCCCTGGAAATCTCCTCGCACGCAGAGTAAAGGTCATCGACAAAGGCTACAGAGCCATAATCGACGCGGTTCCAGCCGGGCCCACCCAGCACGATTCGAGGGGCAGGACGGACTTTGGGTAGTGACTGAAAATATTTGGCTTCACCATGTTCAGGCAATTGTGCCCATAAGAAAATAGCTGGAGGCGCTGAACGTTTAATGACTTGGGAGAGCGCTTCCAATGGAGTACGAGAGCCAAGAAAGTAACTTTCTATTTTGCGCTCTGCAAGTGCTGCGCAAAGAGCATGGATTGCCAATGAATGCAGTTCTTCTCCTACACATGCCAGTAATACAGGGCGCGGATTAATTGGTTTTACGATTTTTGGCGCTTGTAATACTTTTATTAAGATCTCACTCAATAAATGTTCCACTTCAATTCCATCAGAGTTATCGGCCCAACGATGCCCGACTTTATGCAATAACGGAGTAATGACGCTATGCCATGCATCTACAACCCCTAACTCATTTATGCAATTGCTTAAAATCCTTTGCAGAGAGGCGGTGTCAAATGATTTCGCCGACCGGTAAAGAGCTACAACTATTTCTTCATCAACCGGGGCTACCGCACTGGTGGCCCCTGCCTTTGATCCTGTTCCCGATACTTTTAAGGAGAGAGCCCCTTGTGCAGCTTCACCTGCACTTACTCCCGAGGATATTAAGTTCCGCATATGCGTTAATCGCGCAACATCTTTCAGGGAGTAACGACGGTGGGTACCTGGTTCATGATCTTCCGGGCCTAAGCCGTAGCGAAGATCCCAGGTGCGCAACGTGGCTGGGGCTACACCTATGCGGCGGGCAACAGATGAAACCGTAAAAAACTCGTTCACAGCGCAATCTTTCCCTTCTATGTCCAAACTCACCACTCGAAACGCTTCAATGAAGGAGATACGGCGCGCCTAGGCTTGAACAACTTATGGCGCGGTTGTAGGATTGGACTATCGAGGAAAGGGGTACGTATGGCTGAAATGTCACGCCTTCCCAAACCTCTTGCCGATTTGTGGGAGTGGCAATACGAAGGTGCCTGCCAAGACCTTCCGAGCGAGATGTTTTTCCATCCAGAAGGCGAGCGCGGACCGCGTCGTCGCAACCGTGAAAACGCCGCCAAAGCTGTATGCGCAACGTGCCCTGTGATTCAACAGTGTCGTGATCAAGCCTTGAGCATCCAAGAGCCTTACGGAATCTGGGGCGGCTTGAGTGAAGATGACCGGACCATGATCCTGGATAGAAAGATTACAGCGGGTATTTCTGAAGCTTCGTAATCTTCTCGCTCATACTTTCCACCTACTTTTACAGTTTTACGCAAAAGTCTTTCAATAAAAACAGCCCCACTCGTATGAGTGAGGCTGTTTTTATTTACTGCTTTTAATGCTTAGTGACTGTGTCCGCCAGGGCCATGTGAATGTCCCTTGCCGCCTTCATCGCTCTCTTGATCAGCTGGGCGCTCATAAACAACAGCTTCTGTTGTAATGAACATTGCTGCAATCGAGGCAGCGTTAGCAAGTGCTGAACGAGTGACCTTTACTGGGTCGATTACGCCATCTTTAGTGAGATCGCCATAAACATCAGTTGCTGCGTTAAAGCCTTCGTGGGCTTTCATCGCGCGAACTTTTGCTACAACAACATAACCTTCAAGACCAGCGTTTTCTGCGATCCAGCGAAGTGGCTCATCGCATGCTTTACGCACCAGACGAACTCCGACTGCTTGGTCTCCACTGAAACCAAGATCTCCGTCTAGAGCATCAGCTGCGTGAACAAGTGCTGCGCCACCGCCAACAACAATGCCCTCTTCTACTGCCGCACGAGTAGCAGAAATTGCATCTTCAAGACGGTGCTTCTTTTCTTTCAATTCAACTTCAGTGTGTGCTCCTACTTTGATGACACAAACGCCACCAGCAAGTTTTGCCACACGCTCTTGAAGCTTGTTGCGATCCCATTCAGAATCAGTGTTTTCGAGTTCGTTGCGGATTTCAGTAACGCGACCAGCAACTGCTGCCTTATCTCCGGCGCCATCCACGATCGTTGTTGTGTCCTTTGTGATCACAATACGACGTGCACGGCCAAGTACATCGAGGCCAACTTGATCCAACTTCATTCCGATTTCAGATGAAATCACTTGACCGCCTGTGAGAACAGCAATGTCTTGCAACATCGCTTTACGACGATCTCCAAAGCCTGGAGCCTTAACGGCTGCGGAGGTAAATACTCCGCGCATCTTATTAACGACCAATGTAGAAAGCGCTTCGCCCTCAACATCTTCGGCAATAATCAAGAGTGGCTTGCTAGCTTGAGCAATCTTTTCAAGGATAGGAAGAAGTTCGCTCAGCGCTGAGATCTTGTTACCTGAAATCAACACATATGCATCTTCAAGGACAGTCTCCATGCGATCTTGGTCTGTTACAAAGTATGGAGAGATGTAACCCTTGTCGAACTGCATACCCTCTGTAAATTCAAGCTCTAAGCCTGTAGTTGATGACTCTTCTACAGTGATGACGCCATCTTTGCCCACTTTGTCCATTGCCTCAGCGATGAGATCGCCAATGGCACGGTCTTGTGCAGAGATTGTTGCAACATCGGCAATTTGCGACTTATCTTTAACAACAGTTGCATTCTTGCGAAGACGCTCAGTTATTGCCACAACAGCTGCTTCGATACCAATCTTGATATCCATTGGTTGTGCACCAGCTGCAAGGTTACGAAGACCCTCTTTAACCATTGCTTGTGCCAAGACAGTTGCTGTCGTTGTGCCATCTCCTGCTACATCGTTGGTCTTTGTTGCTACCTCTTTAACTAACTGAGCGCCCATGTTTTCAACAGGATCAGATAGTTCAATTTCACGTGCGATAGTGACACCATCGTTGGTAATAGTTGGAGCGCCAAATGATTTCGAGATAACAACGTTTCGACCCTTAGGTCCAAGTGTTACTTTTACCGTGTCAGCTAAAATATTTACGCCGCGCTCCATGGCACGACGGGCGTGCTCATCGAACTCAAGAATTTTTCCCATTTACTTCTTCTCAATCACGGCGAGAATGTCGCGAGCTGATAGGACTAAGTACTCTTCATTGTTGTACTTCACTTCAGTTCCGCCGTACTTGCTGTAAAGAACAACATCGCCAACTTTGACGTCCATAGGAACGCGAACTCCATCATCAAAGCGACCTGGGCCTACTGCAATGACAGTGCCTTCTTGTGGCTTTTCTTTTGCAGTATCTGGGATTACAAGACCAGATGCAGTTGTTGTTTCCGCTTCGTTTGCTTTAACAACGATGCGATCTTCTAGTGGCTTAATGGCTACGGCCATGTGTTGACTCCTTTGTAGTTAACGAACGCTTGGGTCTTCCTCAGGGTCGGTGCTAATAAAGAATTAGCAGACTAGGGCCTTGAGTGCTAACGACAAGCCTAGGAGGAGCGCTGGCTATGGTCAATTTGAGGTTAAGTCAGGCTCACAGTCGTCACGCTCATGCTGGATTGGGCATCAATACCGACCTGGCTGGGCGAGCGCCCCGCGCTGACCATCAGTGAACCAAGGCAGGCAACCATCGCTCCGTTATCTGTACAGAGTCCTGGCGCTGGGATCCTGAGGGAGATTTTGGCCTTATCGCATCGTTCTTGCGCAAGGGTGCGCAATCTGGAGTTTGCAGCAACTCCGCCAGCAATTACTAAAGAATCAATGCCAGTACTTGCGCAAGCTCTCACTGCTTTCTGCATTAAGACATCAACGATTGCTTCCTGGAAAGAGGCAGCAACATCGGCACGTGCATATTTGGGTGTTGCTTCTAAATATCTTGCTACCGCTGTCTTTAAACCAGAGAATGAAAAATCAAATGGCCGTGTTTCCCAATCACTGCTCTGCGTTAAGCCACGAGGAAATTCAATTGCAGACTTATTTCCACTTCGTGCTTCTCGATCAATTGCAGGACCACCAGGAAAACCAAGTCCCATCACGCGTGCAATTTTGTCGAACGCCTCGCCTGCAGCATCATCCATACTCTCACCTAATTTTGTTACAGATGAAGTGATGTCATCAACTTGCAAAAGGGATGAGTGTCCGCCACTGACAAGAAGTGCAATTGTTGGTTTCGCTTCTTCCGTGTGTGCCAACAAATCGACGGAGACATGTGCAGCAAGATGATTTACGCCATAAATAGGTTTATCAAGTCCCAGAGCCAATCCACTTGCCGATGCAACTCCTACGAGTAGAGCGCCCACTAAGCCTGGTCCGGCTGTAACAGCAACTGCATCAATATCTGTGAGCGAAATTTTTGCCTCGTTTAACGCTTGATGCAAAATTGCTTCCATCGCCTCAAGGTGTGCACGTGATGCAATTTCAGGTACTACTCCCCCAAATCGAGCATGCTCTTCAACGCTCGATGAAATGACATTAGCAAGTAGTGTGCGCCCACGGACAATGCCCACTGCCGTTTCATCACAGGAGGTTTCAATCCCAAGAACTAAAGG
>WLOF01000002.1 GCA_009699375.1 Actinomycetota bacterium | reverse complement strand
GTGGACTGCAGAAGGAACATTTATGGCGCTGGGTGCAGCAATTGGTGGTTGGATTTCTAATCAATATTCACCACGATATGCCTTGGGTATAACAACTATCACTCTTGCTATCGGATGGATTGTCTTGCAAGCAGGTAAATCCAGATTGTCAGCTGCAAATACGCTGCCAAGTGAAGAACAAGATCTTCTTGCAATGAAGGACAACACGCGTCCGGCTATCTAGTCTTACCCACTTACCTAATGTGCGGCTTCGTTCCAACTCTTTCCAATACCAACACTGACAGCTAATGGCGCCTTCAACGGATATGCAGAGCCCATTTCTTTTCGCATCAGCGCGGTGAGTACTTCATCCTCCCCCGGCGCAACTTCACATATGAGTTCATCATGCACTTGCAAAAGCAATCGCGATTTCAAGCCTTCGCCCTGAATTGCGGATTCCACATTAAGCATGGCTCGTTTAATAATGTCTGCAGCAGAGCCCTGGATAGGAGCGTTCAGGGCCATACGTTCTGCAATCTCTCGACGTTGGCGATTGTCATCTGATAAATCTGGTAAGTAGCGGCGTCTGCCCATAATCGTTTCCGTGTAACCAACTTTGCGCGCTTCTTCCACAACGCTACTGAGGTAATCGCGAATTCCTCCAAATCGCTCAAAATATCGATCCATGAGCTGTTGTGCTTGCGGTGGGGAAATAGAAAGTTGTGCAGATAGCCCGTAAGCGGATAATCCATATGCCAATCCATAAGACATTGCTTTAATTTGTCTGCGCATTTCTGGATCAACGCTGCCAGCCGGCACGCCAAAAACTTCTGAAGCAATGGTGGAATGCAGATCTTCACCCTTTGTGAAGGCATCTAAAAGATTTTGGTCATCCGAAAGGTGAGCCATGATGCGCATTTCAATTTGGCTGTAATCGGCCGTCAGTAGGGATTGAAAGCCAGTTCCGGCAATAAAACATTCGCGAATCTTGCGACCTTCTTGGGTTCTTACAGGGATGTTCTGCAAATTGGGACCCGTTGAAGACAAGCGACCAGTTGCTGCAACCATTTGTTGAAAATGAGTTCTAATTCTTCCGTCAGTATCAATTGCCTCGAGAAGCCCATCAATTGTGGTTTTGAGTTTATTTGTTTCACGAATGCGAAGTAGCTGGTTTAAGACAGGGTGCTGAGTTTTCTCGAAAAGCGTCTGCAGGGAATCGGCATCCGTTGAATACCCTGTTTTTATCTTCTTCGTCTTAGGAAGTTTTAACTCGTCGAAGAGAACTACTTGGAGCTGCTTCGGAGATGCAACATTGAATTCGCGACCCGCTTCCTCATGTGCTTTTTTCGTTTCGCGTTCAACTTCTGAGGCAAAGAATTCACGAAGTTCAGTAAGCGCCCCAGCATCAACTGCAATTCCTCTTCTCTCCATGGCCGTCAAAAGTTCAGAAACTGGCATTTCTAAATCATGAAATAGCGCCAAAAGGTTCCGGTCAGTGAGTTCAACTGTAAGTGAGTCTCGTAGAGAAAATAGTTTTTCGGCTTGTAAAAATGTATTTCCATCCCACTCTGTTATGTCTTGTGGTCTAGCGCCTGGGTTCACTAAGTAACTTGCCAAGCTGGTATCAAAAATAACCCCACCAAGTACGTGATTTCTCCCAAATGCTTTTGCGTCATGCAAAATCTTTGGAATCTTCGAATCGGCTATCCAATCACCCACCTGAGAGGAATGAACAAGGAATGCTTGCGAAGATGTCAAAGCTACGCCATAGCGATGAAGCGCGCCGTCGATAAATTCTGCATTGAAAGAAATTGGGCCAATGTGGTTCGAGATTCTTTCAGCCGCTTCCTCTGGTGTGAGTACCTCAGATTCTTGATCAACGAACAGCATTGCCTCTTGGTTCTCATCGTCAGGGGCAATTGCAGATTGAGCGAGAATGGGTTTAATGCGCTCTTTCAGTGTTCGAAATTCCAATTTCTCAAATAACGGCGTTAGTGCTGATTCGCTAACACCACTCCATGCCAAACTTTCCATACTGACGTCGAGTGGGACGTCGTGTATCAATTGCGTGAGTTCCCTATTTGTTAACGCAACCTGAATATTGGCTCGTAAACTTTCTCCGACTTTCCCTGGAATCTTCCCAGCGCCATCAACAAGTGCTTGTAAAGAACCGTGTTCAATAATCCATTTAGATGCGGTCTTTTCACCAACCCCCGGAATGGATGGCAAATTATCGCTCGGGTCTCCACGTAGCGCTGCAAAATCTGGATAGTTCTGCGGAGTTAATCCGTATTTTTCAAAGACTGCCTCGGGTGTCATTCTGGCTAAATCACTGACGCCGCGTTTTGGATACAGGACTGTTGTTTTCTCACTCACTAATTGGAAACTGTCCCTATCCCCCGTGCAGATAATCACATCTACGCCTTCGCGTTCTGCAAGGGAAGTCAGAGTGGCAAGGATGTCGTCGGCTTCAAACCCTTCTACTTCAAATTGTGAAATACCGAAACCTTTCACCAAATCGTGCAACAGTGACATTTGAGAACGAAATTCATCAGGAGTTTTCGCTCGGTTGGCCTTGTATTCTGGAAATTTCTCAGTTCGAAAAGTTTTACGAGAAACGTCAAAAGCAACAGCGACGTGCGTGGGCTTTTCTTCCTTGAGCAACGAGATCAGCATGGTGGCAAATCCATATATGGCATTTGTGTGTTGCCCCGTGGCTGTTGTGAAATTCTCGGCAGGAAGGGCATAAAAAGCGCGATAAGCCATTGAATGACCGTCGATTAAAAGTAGTCGAGAGGCCATGTGCCACATTCTATGCGAGCAAGATAGAGTTAGCCTTATGGACGACAAAGCACATTCAAATTTTATGGAGCAACTGCGCGAGCGTGGCAGTGGGGCGTTAGATAAGAAAATGGGAATCGAGATTCTTGAAGCATCGCCCACTCGACTTGTAGCCACGATGCCAGTTGAAGGCAATACTCAACCCATCGGTCTATTGCATGGTGGCGCAAATGTAGTTTTAGCCGAAAGTCTTGGCTCAATTGGGACTCAATTACATGCAGGGCCAGATCGAACAGTCGTGGGCGTTGATATTAACGCGACGCATCATAAATCTGCAACAAAAGGCAAGGTTACAGCTGTTGCAACCGCATTATCGTTGGGTAAGACGATGTGCTCTTATGACATTGTTATTACAAATGATGAGGGCCAACGCACGTGCACCGCAAGAATTACATGTTTAATTCTTGCTCCGAGAAAATAACTACGAGTTAACCGCCTAGATAAGCTTTTGTTACTGCCTCATCTTTAGCAAGATCTGAGGCTTTACCGCTCATCTTGATAGTTCCAGATTCTAGAACATAGGCGCGATCTGCAACATCTAACGCCGCAGACGCATTTTGTTCGATTAACAAAATCGTGATTCCTTGTTCACGAATTTTTACAATAGTTTCAAAAATCATGTCAACTAATACAGGCGCAAGACCCATGGAAGGTTCATCGAGTAGAAGCAACTTTGGTGCTCCCATCATTGCGCGACCAACAGCAAGCATTTGTTGCTCGCCACCTGACATCGTTCCGGCTTTCTGCTCGATACGTTCGCGCAGGCGAGGGAAGAGTTCTAGAACTTTCTCAAAATCTTCTGCAATAACAGTTTTATCATTGCGAAGAAATGCTCCCAGTTCTAGATTCTCGCGAACTGACATGCGAGGAAAAATGCGACGGCCCTCAGGAGATTGACAGAGCCCTTTTTGAACGATGAGGTGTCCCTCTTTCCCATCAATTCGTTCACCTAAAAATGTAATTGTTCCGGCCTTGGGTTTGAGTAAGCCGGAGATTGTACGCAAAGTCGTCGATTTTCCTGCACCATTAGAACCGATCAACGTAACAATCTCACCTTGGTTTACGGTGAGGGAAACATTTTTGACAGCCAAGATTGCTCCATATGCAACCTGTAAATCTTTAACTTCCAACATGGCGGTCATGCTTTTTCGCCTTTCGCTTTTCCAAGATAGGCCTCGATGACTCGCTGATTAGATTTAATTTGCGCTGGTGTTCCCTCAGCAATTTTTTCACCTTGATCGAGGACCGTTACACGCTCTGACACAGACATAACCACACTCATATCGTGTTCAATCAAAAGAATTGATACACCTTGCTCATCACGTACTCGATAAACGAAATCAATAAAGGTCAACGATTCTTGTGGATTCATTCCCGCAGTAGGTTCGTCCAATAGAAGTACTTTAGGTTTAATCGCTAGCGCTCTAGCTACTTCTAAGCGGCGCTGATCGCCATAGGAAAGATTTCGTGCGTATTCTCCGGCCCATTTGCCGATGCCTACGAAATTAAGAAGTTCACGGGCTTCTTCGCGAGCAAGTTTCTCTTCTCGTCGTTGAGCCGGAGTGCCAAAAATTGTGGCCAAAATCCCAGCTTTCAAATGTGAATGCATTGCTACCATCACATTTTCTTCAGCAGTCATTAATCCGAAAAGGCGAATATTCTGGAATGTACGTGCAACTCCCCCGGACGCAATCTTGTGGGGTGGGGTTCCAGTGATGTCGGTGCCATCAAAAATCACTGAACCACTAGTTGGTTTATACAGACCAGTGAGTACGTTGAAGAATGTAGTTTTACCGGCACCATTTGGGCCTATAAGGCTCACGATTTTCCCGGTTGGGATGTCAAATGAAACAGAATTCACTGCAACTAATCCACCAAATTGAACAACGATTTTCTCGGCAGCCAAAACGCTAGACATCAGTGATGACCTCCCAGGTTAGATGATGTGTCATCTGCTTCATGAAGGATTGCCTTCAATCGCGATTCTGGGATCATGCCTTCTCGTTTGAAGAGCATCATCAAAATCAAAACTCCGCCAAAGAGCAAGAAGTTGTACGAAGGGAAATTAATATTTAAATTAAAAGTTGTGTTCACAAGCTCGCCGAGTGACGGCAGCCCTGTCGAGTTAACCCACGCTACCAAGAGCGCTCCAACCATTACGCCCCAAACATTTCCCATTCCGCCAAGTACAACCATCGCGAGCAAGATGATAGATATGGAAAAATTAAAACGATCTGCGAAGACGCCATTCACGTGAGTTGCAAATGCCACGCCCCCGATACCGCCAGTGAATGCACCAACTGCGTAGGCTGCAAGCTTTGTTCGCATGAGCGGCACACCCATCATGCTGGCAGCGAGTTCATCCTCACGGATGGCAAGCCATGCACGCCCAAGGCGTCCTTTACGCAATCTCAAGGAAACGAAAATCATCATGGCAGTTAGCAATGCAAAAATAAAGAACTTCCAACTGAAATCGAATGGTCCTAGCGCTTTGCCAGGAACCCCAATGTTGTCGACCGGGGAAATGCCTTTGGTTCCATTAGACATATTGAAACCAGCAATATTTTCACCATTGGTAAATACTTGCGGAATGATTTCTCCAAAACCCAGCGTAACTAGCGCTAAATAATCGCTCTTAAGCCGCAGTGTTGGCGCACCAATAATGATTCCAAACGCTGCGCAAATAAGACCGCCTATGAAAATTACTCCCCAGAAACTGATGTGGATTCCAGGAGATTCAGCTTTAGCTGTACTCAGTACATGAACATTCACCTGGCGGAAGAATGACGACATAAACCAACCTGCCGAATATCCACCAATTGCCCAAAAAGCAACGAAGCCCAGATCCAGTAACCCTGCATAGCCGACAACAATATTTAGACCTAAAGCGCAAATTACCCACACAAGTGCTTCATTAACAGTTGTAGGTGGTAGCCAGTGCTGAAAGACTTGTTGAATATCAAATGGCAATCGATACATGATGAAGGTATAGAAAGTCCAAATAATTACAGCAGCGATCAAGAAACCAATTGTCCATTGCTTTTGACTCGTACTTTTTTTGACAGCCTTTTCCTTCTTGGCTTTTCCTACTCTCAATTTTATCGCCATAGTTACATCACACCTTTTCGGTTACTGGCTTGCCAAGCAATCCAGTCGGTCTGAAAGCCATCAGCAGAATAAGAATTGAAAAGACTACTGTCTGAGACCATTGTTGCCCGAGGCCGATTGGCAATCCGTCGTTAAGGCCCTGGATTAACCCGATTAAGAGTGCACCGAGAACTGCCCCTTGCAAACTACCGATTCCACCCATAACGGCGGAAGTGAAAGCAATCAAGCCCAGTTGGTAACCAAGATTGTAGGAAGTGAGCCCTCGCGTTTGTTGGAAAATTAACCCAGCGGCACCGGCAAGTGCTCCACCGAGTGCAAAAGTAAAAGAAATTGTGCGATCTACGTTAATACCCATCAAGCGAGCTGCATCTTGATCTTGGGCAGTGGCGCGCATGGCCTTGCCTTGGCGTGTGCGTGTGACAATCCATGTCATCAAAATTAGCAAAGGGAGGGTAATTGCTATTGCATAAAGCGTTGTGTACGCGATTGTCACACCTGAAATTTCAAATTGACCAGGTGGCAAAACACTGTTCCAAGTCTTTGGGCCAGAACCATTCCAACGTAGTCCGATAAATTGCAATACAAATGACACTCCGACGGCAGTAATAAGGGGTGCTAATTTTGGCGCTCTTCGAAGTTTTCGATATGCAAATCGCTCGATTCCTACGTTAACGCCTGCACTCACACTCATTACACAAATCAAACATCCGAAGAAAACCAACCACGCTCCAGGGCTGGATGAACTTTTTCCAAACCAAATAGCGATGAAGTTCGCTGAAAATACTGCGCCAAGCATGAAGAGATCTCCATGGGCAAAATTAATGAGTTCAATAATTCCATAAACCAGTGTGTAACCCAAAGCAATCAGTGCATAAAGGACTCCATTGCTGAGGCCAATAATCGATGCTTGAAAGAACTGCGATGGAGATTTGATGAAATTTATTGTTAGCCAAAAAATGATGAGCACGGATGCAATAGAACCCAAGGTCCGTTCGAGATAGCGACGACGAATCTTTCTCGCCTGATATCCCTTTGCAAATATTGACACGTAATCTCCCATTGCGCTGTGAACTGATACACCAAACTTCTTGTGCTGATACTAATCTAGAAATTGAAGCAAAGATATATTAAAGAGAACGGGGCGAGCACTAGGCCCACCCCGTTCTCTTATTAATATCTACTTGAGTTTATTTAAGAACCCAAGCTTGAAGTGTTGTCTCTGCTCCACCCTTTACGATCTCAACTGTGATATCGATAGCATCGACGTCTCCAGTTGCAGGATCGATAGTGATTGACTTACCAAGTACTGATTTGTCAGCAGGGATTGTGATTCCGCTTCCGGAGAAGACGGCGTTACGTACGCCTTCGCGTGTTCCGTCAGAGGCAGCAATTGCAGCCATAATGACCTGAACAGCAGAAACGCCATAAAGTGGGTATGAACCGACTGGATCAGTACCGTATTCAGCCTTGTAGTCTGAAACAAACTTTGCGCCGGCACCATCTGGTGCGTTAGCAAGAAGCAAATCAGTTGAAAGACCAGCGAATGTTAAGTATGCGCCATCAGCTTCTGGCATCTTGACGAAGTCTGGGTATCCAGTGAATCCGTCTGGTGCCATGATCTTTACCTTGGTGTTATCGCCAAGAACTTTGACCTTGTCTTTGATGAGCTGTCCACCATTGTTGTCAAAGATTCCAGCGATGTAGATCATGTCTGGCTTGAGAGCCTTGATCTTTGTAAAGAGAGCTTCGTATGAAGCTTGCTTTGCATCCCAAGCTTCTCCGCTTGTTCCGCTAGAAAGAACTTTGAGACCTAGCTTGTTAGCTTCGGCTGTAACAGCAGTTCCAACACCTTGACCGTAAGTCTGGTTGTCATTGAGTACGAAGATGCTCTTTACGCCAATTGACTGTGCGAATTGAGCTGCAGCAGATCCTTGGTTGTCATCTGTAGTACATACACGTGCATAGTTGCGAACTCCAGATGGGTAATAGATATCTGGCTCGCCTGGTTCCCATGCCTTAGTTAGACCAGGGTTGGTGTTTGCATCTGAAATCATCAAGATGGCTCCACCTGGTGCCTGGTTAATAATTGGGACAATGATTTTTGCGCAACCTGAGTTGTATGTACCCATGACTGCGATTTCTTTCTTATTTGCTACGTGATCTTGGGCGTTCTGGGCGCACTTGGCATCATCCCATGAACCCTTGGCAGCTGTGGCGTTGTCATAAATCTTCAACTTCACCTTGTACTCGCCGGCCATGTAATCGTTCTGCTTCAAATACAGTTCGATTGCTTTGTTAGTTGAATCATTAGAATCAAATGATGCACCTTGTAGCGGTAGATCAGTTGCAATAATGAGTTCGTTAGAAGACGAACATCCTGTCAGTGTCGCTGCAGCGAGTGCTGCGGTGGCTAGAAGCCCGACAACGCGAAAACGAATTTTCATAAACTACCTTCCTGTAGCTCTTGTCCCCGGAGAGGGAAGCAGTCAGGGTACAGGTTTGGCTCATAGTTGGACAAGAGCGCGAAGTAAATACCTCACAAAGTTCGCCTCTTTTTAAGGCCTAGCCCCTCAGGCCCACGTTACCGCTCGGGGATATCGGTAGGGGAAATTACCGCGTTGGCAATCTCCTTCATGGATAGTCGCCGATCCATAGCCGCTTTTTGTATCCAAGAAAATGCCTGCGGTTCTGTGAGGTTGAGGGCCGCCATTAAAATCCCTTTTGCCTTGTCAATAAGTTTTCTCACTTCAAGTCTTTCATAAAGCTCTGCAACTTCTTCGCTAAGAGAAACCAT
This sequence comes from Actinomycetota bacterium, assembly GCA_009699375.1. Taxonomy (GTDB): domain Bacteria; phylum Actinomycetota; class Actinomycetes; order Nanopelagicales; family Nanopelagicaceae; genus QYPT01. Next base: position 41,779 of record WLOF01000002.1, on the reverse strand, counting down.
TTGTTTGTGCCTGCTCATAGCAATTTCCATTGCCGGCAATAAATCATTAATTGAGAAAGGTTTAACTACATACGCCATAACTCCGGCATCTCGCGCACGATCTACTAATTCTTTTTGACTAAATGCTGTAAGCATCAGGACAGGAGAAATGGAAATAATTTCTTCTGCTGCTGAAATCCCATCCAGTACTGGCATCTTCACATCAAGAATTGCCAAATCCGGTTTGAGCTCACGCGCTAATGCAATTGCTTCTTCCCCATTTTTTGCTTCGCCCACAACTTGATATCCGGCACCGTTGAGCATCTCGACTAAATCCATACGAATCAACGTTTCGTCTTCTGCGACCAAGATTCTTGCCAGGCCAGCACTAGGAACATTTAATTCATTCGATGTTTGTGTGCTCATGTGCCCCGAGTCGGATTCGAACCGACACTATGCAGTGTTTGAGACTGCCCTCTCTACCGTTGGAGTACCGAGGCGCGCACGCGAGTGTACCTGATTAAAAAGAGAGACGCTGGTCAGCGATAAGCAGGCGCAACACCTGCAACAGCATCACCAATTCGGTGCACACGCATTGCATTTGTAGAGCCAGGGATTCCTGGTGGTGAACCTGCAACGATCATGATGAGTTCGCCAATGCTGGCTCTTCCTGACGACATAAGTATGGAATCAACTTGCTTCACCATTTCATCCGTGTGGTTAACAGTTGGAGCCAAAATAGATTCGACTCCCCAACTCAGTGCCAACCTGTTGAATGTTCCCGATTCTGGAGTAAGTGCCAAAATAGGAATTCCGGAGCGAAGGCGTGACATTCTTCTTGCCGAGTCACCGCTCTGAGTGAAGGCAACTAAATATTTTGCTCCTACTGTTTGCCCGACATCTACTGCTGCCCTCGTGATTGCACCACCGGTTGTTTTTGGTGAATGTTGTAATGGCGCAATTCGATGGAGCCCACCTTCCTCAGTTTTTTCGATGATTCGGGCCATAGTCGCAACTGCCTCAATGGGATATTGCCCCACACTGGTTTCACCGGAAAGCATCAAAGCGTCTGCACCATCTAATACGGCATTAGCGCAATCCGTTGCTTCAGCGCGCGTAGGGCGTGAACTGTTCATCATTGATTCAAGCATTTGCGTTGCGACAATCACAGGTTTCGCTGATTCTCTTGCTTTCTCGACACATAACTTCTGTACAAGCGGAACTTCTTCGATAGGAAGTTCAACTCCAAGATCTCCACGTGCAACCATTATTCCGTCAAAGGCAGCGACAATGCTGTCGATATTAGCAACTGCTTGGGGTTTCTCAATTTTTGCAATAACTGGAACACGAATTCCAATTTCGTCCATAATTCTATGAACATCTTGTAAATCCTCCGCACTTCTGACAAACGAGAGTGCAATAAAATCTGCGCCAGCACGGAGGCCCCATTTAAGATCTTCAATATCTTTTACTGAAAGGGCTGGGACAGAAACGGCTACTCCGGGTAAATTAATCCCCTTGTTGTCACTGATCATGCCGCCTTCAATTACTTCTGTTTTCACTTCGGTTTTGGAAACATCAATAACCGAAACAGTCACTTTCCCATCGTCTATGAGAATTCGATCGCCTTTTTTACAATCTCCAGGTAAGCCTTTATATGTTGTTCCTGCGCGCTCTTTTGTTCCGTCAATATCGTCAGTTGTAATGGTGAAAATATCGCCGACAGCCAGGAGGTGAGGTCCTGTACTAAATCGGGTGAGTCGAATTTTTGGACCTTGAAGATCAACCAGAATTGCAACTGCGCGGTTTAACTCTTTAGCTCCTTGGCGAATAAAAGCAATGTGAGAATTATGATCCTCATGGCTTCCGTGAGAAAGATTTAATCTCGCCATGTTCATGCCTGCTGCAATGAGTGCATTTACTTGCTTCTGACTAGAAACTGCTGGGCCTAGAGTGCAAACTATTTTGGCTCTACGCATAGTTCAACACTAAACCATTAGTTGGCGCTCTGTCGGCTCAATTGGTGACGGTAACTGTGAACTTCCGGTTAAGAATCGGTCAACTGCAGATGCTGCGCTACGACCTTCGGCAATAGCCCAAACAATGAGTGATTGCCCTCTACCTGCATCTCCACAAACAAATACACCTTCAGAATTTGTTTCATATTGTTGATTTCGCTTGATATTCCCGCGCTCGTCCAGCTCTACTTCTAATTGAGTGAGCAATGGACTTTTTTCTGGGCCAGTGAATCCCATTGCTAGAAAGACGAAATCTGCAGGAATTTCCTTTTCGGTTCCAGGCACGCTAGTAAATTTGCCATTCACGAATTCTGTTTCAACTAGTACAAGGGCTTTGACATTTCCGTCAGAATCCCCAATAAATTTCTCAGTAGATACAGAAAAAATTCGATGATCATTTTCTTCGTGAGCACTCGAAACTCTGAATATCATTGGATACATCGGCCAAGGCTGCGCAGAAGGACGTTCTTCTGTTGGTCGTGGCAAAATTTCCAACTGGGTCACACTTGCTGCACCTTGTCGCGTGGCTGTTCCCAAGCAATCTGCACCCGTATCTCCCCCACCAAGAATGACTACGTGCTTTCCTTCGACATTGATAGGTGAGATTTCAATTTCGCCAAGCGCTTGCTTATTCCCCCAAGGTAGATATTCCATAGCTTGATGAATGCCACGCAAGTCGCGTCCAGGAATAGGCAGTTCGCGCCAATCTGTGGCACCCACTGCAAGTACAACTGCATCGTAACGTGAGCGAAGTTGATGGCCTGTTACTTCTACACCTACATCAACACCTGGTCGGAACCGCGTTCCTTCTGCGCTCATCTGTGTGAGTCTGCGATCAAGAATTGATTTCTCCATCTTGAATTCTGGAATTCCGTAACGTAGTAAGCCACCAATTTTTTCGGCTCTTTCATAAACGGCAACGGTATGACCAGCGCGAGTTAATTGCTGAGCAACAGCCAAGCCAGCGGGTCCGGAACCAACAACAGCAACGGTTTTTCCAGAAAGACGATCGGGTTGCAATGGGATAACTTTCCCATTATCAAAAGCTTCTTCGATGGTTCGGAGTTCTACTTGCTTGATGGTTACAGCATCTGCGTTGATTGCGACTACGCATGCGGTTTCACATGGAGCGGGACAAAGTCGCCCAGTGAATTCAGGGAAATTGTTTGTTGCATGTAAGCGATCGATTGCCTCATCTTTGTCACCTCTAAAAATTAAGTCATTCCATTCTGGGATGAGGTTTCCTAAAGGACACCCTTGATGGCAGAAAGGGATTCCGCAATCCATGCATCGACCAGCTTGTTTTTGAAGAGCGCTAAACTCTTGCGGTTCGTAAACTTCTTTCCAATCGCGAATACGAATATCAACAGGTCTCCTCTTTGGAACTTCTCGAGGAGTCGTCAAAAAACCTCTTGGATCACCCATTTGCCACCTCCATGACATATTGGTCAGCAGGCAGTCCTTCTCGAAGCGCTTTATCCATAGCGCGCAAGACTCTGGCATAGTCGCGAGGCATAACCAATGAAATTCTTGTAACCGATGAATCCCAATCGTCCAGCAGCGATTGCGCAACAGCTGATTGTGTTTCTTTCGCAAACGAAGAAACTAATTCTTTAAGAGAATCTCGTTCGTCGACTGGAACAGACATAATGTCGACCATTTCAGGATTAACATTCGCTGGTTCCAAATCAAGAACAAATGCTCTGCCACCAGACATTCCTGCAGCAAAATTTCTGCCTGTTTTGCCAAGAACGAGAACAGTGCCACCCGTCATGTATTCGCAACCGTGATCGCCGATTCCCTCTGCCACGGCAACTGCCCCAGAGTTTCGCACGCAAAATCTTTCACCAACGACGCCTCTAATAAATATTTCACCTGAAGTGGCACCGTAACCAATGACGTTTCCAGCAACCACATTTTCTTGTGATGGGAAAGTAGATTTCCTGTCGGGCTGGACTATGACGCGTCCGCCAGAAATACCCTTAGCAACATAATCATTGGAATCTCCGTAAAGTCGCAAAGTGAGACCACTTGGTATGAAGGCACCTAAGGATTGTCCTGCAGATCCTCGCAAAGTGATATCAACAGTATTTGCCGGTAGTCCAGCGCCACCATACTTTCGGGTGATCTCAGCACCTAGCATCGTTCCAACTGTGCGATTCACATTTCTGACATCAACAGAAATTTCAACTTTCTTCCCATGCAATAACGCAGGCTCTGCTTTGATAATCAATTCGTTGTCTAGCGCGTTCTCGAGACCGTGGTCCTGGAATGTTGTTTGATGTAACGGACCTTTCACATCTGGTCGAGAAAGCAGGGGTGCCAAATCTAAGCCAGAAGTTTTCCAATGTGTGATTGCCTTTGCAGTATCCAAAAGATCAACTCGCCCGACAGCTTCTTCCAGAGTCCGGAGACCGAGAAGTGCAAGATATTCACGGACTTCTTCTGCAATGTATTCAAAGAATGTTTCAACAAATTCTGGTTTCCCTGTGAATTTTTTACGCAGTTCTGGATTCTGAGTTGCAACTCCTACTGGACAGGTATCTAGATGACAAACCCTCATCATGACGCAACCCGATACAACCAATGGCGCAGTTGCGAAACCAAACTCCTCTGCACCCAGTAGCGCCGCAATGACGACATCTCGTCCAGTTTTCAATTGACCATCTGCTTGTACGACAATTCGATCGCGCAACCCATTAAGCAGCAAGGTTTGTTGAGTTTCAGCAAGGCCAAGCTCCCAAGGTGCGCCAGCATGTTTTAGGGAAGTCAGTGGCGACGCTCCAGTTCCGCCATCATGCCCAGAAATCAAAACAACATCTGCGTGGGCTTTGCTCACTCCTGCAGCAACAGTTCCGACGCCAACTTCAGCAACAAGTTTCACGTGGATTCGCGCGTTCTTGTTTGCGTTCTTAAGGTCATGAATCAGTTGTGCTAAATCTTCAATGGAATAAATATCGTGGTGTGGCGGTGGCGAAATAAGACCTACGCCAGGGGTGGAGTAACGAACTTTGGCAATCCATGGATAAACCTTGTTACCTGGTAATTGACCGCCCTCGCCTGGCTTTGCACCTTGAGCAATTTTTATTTGGATGTCATCGGAATTAACCAAATAATCACTCGTTACACCAAAGCGTCCACTAGCTACTTGTTTGATTGCAGAACGTTTCGAATCACCATTGGCCATCATTGTAAAACGCTCTGGATCTTCGCCGCCCTCGCCGGTATTTGATTTACCGCCCAAACGGTTCATGGCTATTGCCATAGTTTCGTGAGCCTCTTGTGATATCGAACCGTAGGACATTGCACCTGTCGAGAATCGCTTATAAATTGCTCCCGCAGGTTCTACTTGTGCAATATCGATTGACTTCTTCTCATCGATTTTGAATGCAAATAACCCTCTCAGAGTCATCGCATTTTTGCTTTGATCATTGACCCTATTTGTATATCTCTTGAAAATATCAAATCGTTTGTTACGAGTTGAATGTTGGAGAGTGAACACAGTTTCAGGATCAAATAGATGAGGTTCCCCATCTCTGCGCCATTGGTATTCGCCACCAATCGGTAGGCGCTTTGTTCCAGGAACTTCTCCTCCGGGAGGATAAGCAATGTGATGACGGGCAATGGTTTCTCGAGCAATGACATCGAGTCCGACTCCGCCCAATCGCGAAGTAGTCCCTGCAAAATATTCATCGATAATTTCATTTGAGAGTCCGATGGCTTCAAAAACTTGTGCTCCTGTATAGGAAGCTATCGTGGAGATTCCCATCTTTGACATGACCTTAAGTACGCCCTTGTCCAGAGACTTAATGAGGTTACGTACCGCTTTCTCGGGTCCGATTCCTGTAATGACGCTTTGCAAAACTAAATCTTCTGCGCTTTCCATCGCAAGATAAGGATTGACGGCGCCTGCACCGTATCCGATCAGAAGTGCTACGTGGTGCACTTCTCGCACATCGCCTGCTTCAATAACAAGCCCAACATTCGTGCGAGTTTTTTCGCGAATCAAATGGTGGTGAACAGCTGCTGTAAGTAATAGAGATGGGATTGGTGCATTATCTGCATCGCCATCTCGATCTGACAAAACAATAAGTCGTGCGCCTTCCGCAATTGCTCCGGAAACTTCAGCCCGAATTTCATCCAGTCTTGTTTTCAGTCCGGCTCCCTCTCCAGCAACGGGAAAGAGACCACGTACAACATGTGTAATAAATCCTGGATGATCGCCATCAGCATTAACGTGAATAATTTTTGCAAGTTCGTCGTTGTCGATTACTGGATAATCTAAGTCAATTTGCCTACAAGAATGGGGTCCAGGATCTAAAAGATTATGTTCTGGCCCTATTGAGCCGGCTAGAGATGTAACGAGTTCTTCGCGGATTGCATCGAGTGGAGGATTCGTTACTTGGGCAAACAATTGTGTGAAGTAATCAAATAAAAGTCTTGGTCGATTAGAGAGTGCAGCAATGGGTGAGTCGCTACCCATTGAACCTAATGGCTCGGCACCATTGCGTGCCATTGGAGTAATGAGAATTCGTAAATCTTCTTCGGTATATCCGAAAGCTCTTTGACGACGAATTACAGATGAATGTGGATAGACAATATGTTCTCTTGCGGGCAACTCCCCCAACTTAATTTTTCCTGCGTGAAGCCATTCTCCGTAAGGTGCCGAAGTGGCCAAATCATTTTTAATTTCTTCATCTTCAATAATTCTGCCCGCTTCAATATCAACTAAGAACATTTTTCCGGGCTGAAGTCGCCCTTTTCGAGCAATCTGATCTGCTGGAATATCTAAAACGCCCACTTCACTTGCGAGTACAACGAGTCCATCTTTTGTCACCCAAAAACGTGATGGCCGTAGACCGTTGCGATCGAGAACGGCGCCTACTTGATGTCCATCTGTAAAAGTTACACATGCTGGACCATCCCAAGGCTCCATAAGTGAGGAATGGAAAGCATAGAATTCGCGACGAGATTGAGACATCGATGCGTGATTTTCCCACGCTTCCGGAATCATCATCAAGACAGAATGTGCCAGCGATCTTCCTCCTAAATAAAGAAGTTCGAGTACTTCATCAAATGAAGCAGAGTCACTTCCATGCGTATCAATGATCGGGAAAATTCTAGAAATATCTCCAGGAATGACATCGCTTTTCAAAAGTGCTTCGCGGGCCCGCATCCAATTTCTATTGCCCTTCACTGTATTAATCTCACCATTGTGGGCAATGAATCTGTAGGGATGCGCTAATGGCCAAGAAGGGAAAGTATTTGTTGAGAATCGGGAGTGAACAACCGCTAACGGTGACATCACCCGTGAGTCAGATAAATCCGGGAAGAACTCTTCTAGCTGACCGGTAGTCAACATTCCCTTATAAACAATTGTTTGTGAAGATAAGGATGGGAAATACACTTCGAGGCTATGCTCGACCCGTTTCCGCAAGCAAAATGTTAAGCGATCAAGATGAATGCCTGATTCATCTTTTTTACCCGAAACAAAGAGTTGCTCGAATTGCGGCATAACAGACGTCGCAGTTTTGCCGAGTGAGGCTGAATTAATCGGAAGAGTTCTCCAACCCAAAACCGTCAGCCCTTCTTCATCTGCTAATTTTTCAATCGCAGATTTCACATCTGCGCCTTGAGCTATGAAAGCGATACCAGCTGCGTAGTGACCAGCGGGCGGAAGTTTGAATCCTGTGACAGCGCGTAAAAACGCGTCAGGAATACGGATAAGAATTCCTGCACCATCTCCGCTGTCTGGCTCTGCGCCAGATGCGCCCCGGTGTTCTAAATTTCGAAGCGCTGTGAGAGCGGTTGCAACAATTTCATGTGTGGCAATCTTGTTGAGTGTTGCGACCATGGCAACACCGCAGGCATCATGCTCAAAAGCAGGATCATAAAGTCCCTGCTTCTGCGGAAAGTTTGATGCGAGAGTCACGAAATTGCTCCAGTTGTCCGAAATGTAGAGGGACAACTTTGGCCCTTGAAATCTGCTGTGCAAACTCTACCAAAGATTTTGATAAGCAGCGGAGTTAATTCTTCTCTCGTTTGCCTCTAGATTCCGCTTAAATGAACCAAACTTCCGATTCCAGCCGTAATTGCCATACCTAACGCTCCACCTATCAGCACGCGAATTGTTGTAGGGACTACTCGCGAACCTGCAGTACGTGCGCTAATAATTCCAGTGCCTAGTAATCCAATAACAGTAAATAGGACGATACTCCACGCTTTTGCACCTGCACTTGGAGCAAACGCACCAACAAATGGAATCAATCCACCCATAGTGAAACTTGCCGCTGAAGCAAGTGCTGCCTGCATCGGTCGCGCTTTTGTATGGGGATGTTGACCCAGTTCGTCCCTGAGATGTGCAGCCAAGGGGTCCTTGTCATGCATGGCTACCGCGACTTGGTGTGCGAGTTCTTGTGAAAGTCCGCGCTTAATATAGATATGTTCCAATTCTAAAAGTTCACCCTCTGGATCTAGCGCTAAATGTTCCATCTCCATAATGCGATCAGATTCTTCAACATCATTTTGTGATCTGACTGAAACGTATTCTCCAACAGCCATTGACATCGCGCCTGCAACTATTCCTGCAATACCAGCAGTGATAAGGAAACTGTCGGCATTTGCTGCAGAAACGCCAATCATGAGAGAGGCAGTAGAAACTAATCCGTCATTCGCACCAAGCACTGCAGCTCGTAACCAACCAGCTCTGTGCGTACGGTGATGCAGATTTCTTTGATAAACATCTTCGAGGGACATGGCTAAAGGTTATCCGATTCTGCAGTAGGGACTGCTTGCGGACGGCGCCCAAGAAGTACAAAGAACCACACAGCTGCAAGGAACACCAGTGCACTCACCCACACATTAATTCTGAGACCTAGAAAGTGACTTGCATAGTCAATTCGAAGTATTTCGATAAAAAATCTACCAAAACAATACGCTGCTACGTAAAAAAGAAATCCTTGGCCAGGCTTCAATAATTTTCCCTTTTTGAGAAGGACTACTGCAATGAGGATGCACCAGAGTGCTTCGTATAAAAAAGTCGGATGAAAAGTTTCGAAATTTCCATATAAGTAGGGTCTGTTGTACGGCGGTATTTCTACCGCCCACGGCAGCGTTGTTGGTTTGCCAAAAAGTTCACCGTTAAACCAGTTTCCGAAACGACCTATTGCTTCTGCAAAAAGGATTCCTGGAGCCAGAGCATCTGCAAACTTCGCGAAAGGCAGAACGCCTTCGCGATCAGATTTCAAACCTTTACGATAATAAATCCAAGCCGAAAGTGTTCCAAGAGAGATTGCCCCCCAAATTCCCAAACCACCTTCCCAAATTTTAAAAGCTCTAGAAAGATCTCCGTCACTCCCGAAGTAATTGGCAGGTGATGTTATAACGTGATAAAGACGTCCTCCAATAATTCCTGACGGGACTGCGACTATTGCTACATCAGCAACAATGCTTTTGCCACCGCCAAGTGCCCGATAACGTTTATCTCCCAACCAAATTGCGACTGCAATTCCTGCAATCAGGCATAAGGCATACCAGTGAATTTGCAGAGGGCCAATATTGAAAGCACTAGTACTAGGAGTTGGGATGAACCGCAACATCACAGTTACTAACCCTCGATGGCTTTAGCAAATGCAACAGGGTCAAAAAATACAACGTTGCCATCCAATTTTTGACCGTCTTTAAAGACTGTTGGAGTTGCATTGATATTCTTAGCCGCACCGTCATCAGCAACATTCTTTACCCACTGGCCATACGTTCCATCCGCCACACAGGATTTGAATGTGCTTGATGTAAGACCCACTTCAGATCCTGCGCTGAGCAAACCTTCAGTCGACCATTTTCCTGAATTTTCTGTCGGAGATTGGTTGGCGTATAGGTATTCGTGATACTGCAAGAATTTTCCTTCATCCGCTGAACACGCTACCGCGTTGGCTGCAAGAACTGATTCTGGTCCCGCAAATGACAGCACATGGAAAACAATTGTGGCTTTCTTTTCTTTTATTAATTTTTGTATGTATGGACCATTCACGCCTTCAAAGCGTCCGCAATATGGACATTGCATATCTTCCCAAATATCAACTTTCGGTACGTTTTTCAGATCACCGTTGAAGACAATTCCGTACCCTTCGCTCTTAGAAACTATAGAAGGATATGGGGCAGCCTTGCTGGAGCTGCTGACGAATGAAAAAATCACTCCAACAGCGACAATAAATACGACCATCCCGATGACTATGTATCGGGTAACTTTGTCTCCACCTGGTTGTTTACTCATGTGTTTCCTTCTCTCTTTCCAGTGCGAACCGACTCTTAGGGTACCGAAATAGATACAAACTCATGAGGCCTAAACCAAAATCACGGAGAATTTCTTGAACATATTTCGTATCCTTGGCGTCAACCTGACCTCCGCCCCCGAAGCAGCCGCAGTCAATTGATAAACCGCGTGCCCAGGCTTGCGCAATTGCGATGATAAAAATAAGCATAAGGAAACCTGAGAAGATTGCCGTCTGCCTAACGGCTACACCAAGAATTAACAGCAAACCTGCCCCAATTTCAATCCATGGCAGGGCAACACCCAAAATATTTGCGACAGGTATCGGCAGCGCTTCGTATGCGCGCACTGCCATTTTTGCTTTACTCGGATTGAACGCTTTGAGATATCCAGCAACTAGGAGCACCGCACCAACGACTACTCGGAAAACCAAACCTAGCCACGGACTCAATTTTTTCATCGCGCTTCCCTTACTCCTAACGCAAGTTCTTTTGCTAGCGCTCTCACGCTTTCTAAACCTTGAGCTTCGCTCTTAGCTTCAAGCAATATTTTAATAAATGCAGACCCAACGATTACTCCATCTGCATAGGAGGCAACACTTTTAGCTTGCTCGCGCGTGGAAACTCCTAAGCCCACACAAATGGGCAGTGTCGTTTCCTCCCGAAGACGAGAAACGAGATCTTCTGCTCCAGAAGATACTGAAGTGCGCGTACCTGTTACCCCCATAAGAGATGCTGCATAAACGAATCCAGAACAATGCGAAGCAACTCGAGCCAAGCGATCCTTAGTTGTGCTGGGAGCCACGACGTAAATCGAATTGATTTGTGAAGATAGAACAGCGCTTTCCCACTTTGCAGATTCTTCAATAGTCAAGTCAGGTGTGATGACACCTGACCCACCATTACTGGCAATCTCTTGCGCGAATGCATCCGCTCCATATTTTTCAATTGGATTCCAGTAAGTCATAACCAGAGTTGCCAAGCCAACGCTATGTGCATGCTTAACTGTCGAAAATACTTGAGGAGCACCAGTTCGGCCACGCAGGGAAATTGTTGCGGCTTCTTGGATGGTCGGCCCATCCATTACTGGATCGCTATATGGAAATCCGATTTCTACTACATCTACTCCGGCTTCTTGAAAAACCGTAATAACTTTCTTGCACCCCTCGTAGGAAGGAAAACCAGCAGGAATATATGCGATGAGAGCAGCGCGATTTTCGCTCTTGGCCCTTTTTAAAGCATCCTCAAGCTGCGTCGTCATTAAAGAGGTATTCCGAAATATTGAGCAGCAGTTTGTACATCTTTGTCGCCACGTCCTGAAAAGTTGATTAATAATATGGAATTGGGGCCAAGCTCTCTTCCAACTTCGAGCGCTCCAGCAAGTGCATGCGCTGTTTCAATCGCAGGAATTATTCCCTCTGTCTCGCACATCAACTTAAAAGCTTGCATGGCTTGTACATCATTGATTGCACGATATTGAGCGCGCCCAATGTCATGTAAAAATGCATGCTCTGGTCCAACGCCAGGGTAATCAAGACCAGCTGAAATGGAGTGCGATTCTACGGTTTGACCATTCGCATCTTGTAAAACATAGGAACGAGTGCCATGTAAAACACCTGGAGATCCTCCGGTGATAGTTGCGGCATGTCGTCCTGTTTCAACGCCATCACCGCCGGCTTCGAATCCGATGAGTTGTACATCGGAATCCGGAATAAAGGCATGGAAAATACCAATCGCGTTGGATCCTCCCCCTACACAAGCAAGCACTGCGTCAGGCAAACGTCCCGTTAGCGCCAATACCTGTTCTCGTGCCTCTTGACCAATTATTTTTTGGAAATCTCGCACCATTGTGGGAAATGGATGCGGTCCTGCGACTGTGCCGAGTAAATAATGTGTTGTTTCTACATTTGTTACCCAATCACGCATGGCCTCATTGATTGCATCTTTTAGAGTGCGAGAACCAGCAGTCACTGGAACGACTTCTGCACCGAGCAATTTCATTCGCGCAACGTTGAGTGATTGACGTTGCGTATCTTCCTCGCCCATATACACAACGCATTCAAGTCCAAAGAGTGCAGCTGCGGTAGCCGATGCAACTCCGTGTTGCCCGGCTCCCGTTTCAGCGATGATTCGCTTTTTCCCCATTCGCTTTGTTAAAAGCGCTTGACCTAAAACGTTATTAATTTTGTGGCTACCGGTGTGATTGAGATCTTCACGCTTGAGAAGAATTCGCGCACCACCTGCATATTCTGAAAATCTCTTTGCTTCAGTGATGATGCTAGGACGACCACTGTAAGTTTTATGTAATTCTGTTAACTCTGCTTGAAAGAGTGGATCATCAATTGCACTTTTGTGCGCATTTTCTAATTCGTCTAACGCGCCGATAAGTGCTTCAGGCACGAAACGACCACCATAGGGACCAAAGTGCCCGAGGATTTCTGTAGTAGACATAATGTGAAGTCTACCCTTGAGCCAATAAAGTGCGCATTGTGAGAGTCACGTCACTCCCCTTCACAAGCGCTTCACCCACAAGCACTGCGTTGGCACCGCACTTCTTTGCGAACCCGACATCATCGGCGGTGCTAATTCCCGATTCAGCAACTCGGATAATGTTCTTTGGAATTTGCGGAAGGAGCGAATTGAATACCTTCGCATCTACTTCTAAAGTCTTTAAATTACGTGAGTTCACTCCGATCATCGCAGGTTCTATTTCGAGGGCACGAACGAGTTCATCTTCAGTATGCACTTCTATCAGCGCATGCATCCCCAATGATTTCGTCAGCTCAGCAAAATCCTGAAGTTGGTTTTTTGAAAGAGCGGCAACTATCAGTAGAACTATGTCCGCTCCGTGCGCTCTTGCTTCGTAGAATTGATACTCATCGACCATAAAATCTTTACGCAAGACCGGAATATTTACAGCTGCCCGCACTGCATCTAAATCATTGAGCGAGCCACCAAAGCGACGCGCTTCTGTGAGCACGCTAATTGCACCCGCTCCTGCAGCTTCGTAAGACTTTGCTAACAGTGCAGGATCGGGAATCTGGGCAAGAACACCTTTGCTCGGTGAAGATCTCTTTACTTCAGCAATGACGGAAATTTTGTCGCCCTTTAGTGCTGTGATCGCATCTTTAACGGGATGTGCCTGCGCAACTGCATCAAGAACATCACTCATCGATTTCCTGCGAGTAGCGAGATCTTCTCTCACACCAAAAATAATTTCATCCAATACGCTCATGGAGCTTTGTTTTCTGTTGGATCAATGCCGCTGTCAAGCGCACTCCATGAATTTTGCACCTTTGGCTTTCGATCATATCTAGAAGGCAATTTAGCAATAGCTCTGATGAGTAGTCCTGAAACGATGATGACAATGGCAAGAATGAGTAATTTCGTCATCACAGTTTCCGCAACGCATTTGCTGCAGACACTGCGCCCAACACTGCGGCAGCCTTATTGATGCATTCTTGATTTTCCGATTCAGGATCTGAGTCCGCAACAATTCCAGCACCGGCTTGAACAAAAGCTTTGCCTTTATGTATCACTGCGGTTCGAATTGCAATACATGTATCTATGTTTCCTGTGAAATCAATATAACCAACCGCTCCCCCGTAGATTCCGCGGCGGGTAGTTTCTAGGGTCTCGATAATCTCCATAGCCCGGGGTTTTGGTGCGCCGGATAACGTTCCTGCGGGGAAAACGCTAAAGAGCGCATCTACGGGAGACGTGTTTTCATTAAGAGTTCCCGTAACGGTCGAAACAATATGCATAACGTGTGAATACCTTTCAATATGCATAAATTCAACTACTTCCACAGTTCCAGGTGCACATACACGACCAATGTCATTTCTACCTAGATCAACAAGCATTAAATGTTCTGCACGCTCTTTTGGATCTGCTAAAAGTTCTTCGCCAAGTGCGATGTCCTCTTCAGGAGAATCTGAGCGTCGTCTCGTGCCAGCAATCGGGTGTATTAAAACTTCTCGATTGGTGACTTTCACTAGCGCTTCGGGACTTGAGCCCACTACATCAAGACCATCTCGTAATCGGAGTAAATACATATACGGACTTGGGTTTTGCACGCGCAACATCCTGTAAACCTCGAGTGCGTCCGCGGTGCAATCCATGGAAAAACGCTGAGACAACACCACTTGAAATGCTTCACCAGCAGTGATTTCTGATTTTGCTTTCTTTACATTCTCACAATACTGATGGGATTCAATATTTCTTGTGAAAATTGGTTCTGCCTTAGGTGCCATTTGCGCAATTTCGCCTTTATCTACGCGCAATAAATCGGCTTCCATCTTGTCTAATCGCGCAATTGCAGATTCCCATGCTAAGTCAACCCGTTCATTACTTCCGTCCCAATTAATTGCGTTAGCTATCAAAGTAACAGTGCCGTTGCTGTGGTCGAGAACCGCTAAGTCTGTTGTTAACATAAAAGCTAAATCAGGGATCTGAACATCTTTTGTGGTTAAGTTCGGGAGTTTTTCTAGTGCGCGTACACAGTCATATCCCATATAACCAACTAATCCACCCGTAAGTGGCGGCAAATCCGCAATCTTGGGAGATTTAAGTTGCTCTGCACATACACGCAATGCATCTAGAACAGGAATACCGACTGGAGCACCAGCAGGCATTGTTCCTTCCCAAATAGCGACACCATCTTTTTCGCTAAGAGTTGCTTCGCAATGAACGCCAACGAAAGAGTATCGAGACCAGACGCCACCATGTTCGGCCGACTCCAAAAGAAATGTTCCTGGTGCGCTCTTTGCTAGTTTGCGGTAAACGCCAAGTGGGGTTTCGCTATCAGCTAGAAGGGTGCGAGAAACTGGGATGACGTTATAACTCTTTGCAAATTCGCGAAATGCTTCTAATTTCATTCTGAGAGCTCAAGTAAATTCTTATGGAAGCAGGACTGCTCACCGGTGTGGCAAGCAGAACCCACTTGTTCGACGCTGATAAGAAGTGCATCCCCATCGCAATCTAACCAAACATCCTTAACGCTTTGAAAATGTCCGGAAGTTGCGCCCTTGACCCACAACTCATTGCGACTTCGACTCCAGTACGTTGCTTTTCTTGTTTCTAGAGTGAGCGCTAACGACTCTTGATTCATCCAAGCCATCATAAGAATTTTCCCAGTGACATGATCTTGTGCAATTGCGGGAATCAGAGAATCAGGATCCTTCAAAAGCTCTTGCACAGATGGGCTGAGTCCGCGCTGATCCATAGGGATATTCTGCCCTATTGATTACTCTCCTCGCGAATGGAATAACCCTCTTTCGCCAAATAACGCTTAACATCACCAATTCGATGAACTCCAAAATGAAAAACACTCGCTGCCAACAGCGCATCAGCTCCTGCATCTAGAGCTCCAGCAAAATCAGATAGTGCACCTGCTCCGCCACTTGCAATAAGTGGGACTGAGGCAACTTTCCTCACTGCGCTAATCATCCCGATGTCATAACCGGCACGTGTTCCATCTGCATCCATTGAGTTAAGCAAAATCTCCCCAACACCAAGATCGCATGCACTTTCAACCCACTCCAACGCATCAAGCATCGTCCCCTCGCGTCCACCGTGGGTTGTCACTTCAAAACCAGATTTTGTACTTGCTCGACGCGCATCTACAGAAAGTACCAAAACTTGTGAACCGAATTTATCCGCAATCTCTGCAATCAATTCTGGTCTGGCAATGGCTGCAGTATTTATGGAAATTTTGTCAGCGCCTGCTCGCAAAAGTCGATCTACATCTTCAACGCTACGTATTCCACCTCCAACGGTTAGCGGAATGAAAACTTGTTCTGCCGTTTTTCGAACTATCTCGAGAGTAGTTTCTCTGCCAGAACTGCTCGCGGAGATATCCAGGAATGTAATTTCATCTGCGCCTTCAAAATCATAGAGCCCTGCCATTTCAACAGGATCACCCGCGTCAACCAAATTCTTAAAATTAATACCTTTGACCACTCGTCCATCTGTCACATCTAGACAAGGAATAATTCGGACCCGAAGAGTCATTGCGCAGTGATTTCTAACGCTTGCTCCAAAGTAAAAGCGCCGGCATAAAGTGCTTTGCCAACAATTGCGCCTTCGACCCCAACAATCTTCATGAGCGATTGAAGATCTGCTAACGAAGAAATTCCACCGCTGGCAACAACGGGGCGGGTAGTCGCTTTGCAAACGCTTTCGAGTAATTCCAAGTTTGGCCCTGTTAACGTTCCATCTTTTGCAACATCTGTGACAACGTAACGCGCGCATCCATCGCGATCTAAACGCTCCAAAGTTTCGTATAAGTCGCCACCTTCAGAAGTCCAGCCACGCGCAGCTAACGTTCTTCCTCTCACATCTAACCCAACAGCAATTCGATCACCATATTGAGCAATCATAGAAGAGGTCCATTGCGGATTTTCTAATGCAGCAGTTCCCAAATTAATTCTTTGACAACCTGTTGCAAGGGCACGTTCTAAAGTTTGGCTATCTCTTATTCCGCCAGAAAGTTCGATTTTAATGTCTAGTCGGCCCACTACTTCAGCCAATATCGCAGAATTATCTCCCCTACCAAATGCTGCATCTAAATCCACTAAATGGATCCATTCGGCACCTGCGCTTTGAAATTCCAGTGCAACCTCAAGTGGATTCCCGTAAATAGTTTCCTTAGCAAGTTCTCCCTGAACCAAACGCACAGCTTTTCCATCTTTGACATCGACTGCAGGAAGTAATTCCAGTTTTGTATCCCTCATAGCGTGGCTAACCAATTTCTAATAAAGGCAAGTCCTGCTTTTCCAGATTTCTCAGGGTGAAATTGTGTGGCGCTGAGCGGGCCATCTTCTACTGCGGACAAAAATGTATCTCCGTACGTAGTCCATGCTTGCATTGCGCCGACTGAATCCTTAGCGGCATAAGAATGAACAAAATAAAACGTTTCATCAGATAGACCTTTAAAGAGGACTGAATTCGGATCAGCTTGGACAGTGTTCCAACCCATATGTGGCAACACTGGCGCGCCAAGTTTGCTTACAGGCGAATCCCAATATGCCAATCCAGGCGCACTTGAAGATTGCGATCTCGATGGTTCAAGGCCACGAGCAAAAAGTATTTGCATTCCAACACATATGCCTAACACGGGTCGTGATTTAGAAATTCTTTCTTTAATTATTTCATCCCCATGAGCGATTTGAAGGCCGTTCATACAACTTTGAAATGCTCCAACACCAGGTACGACCAAACCATCGGATTCAATGCAGGTTCGTACATCTGACGTGACCTGAACGTCTAAACCCGTATGTGCAAATGCTCTTTGGGCAGAACGCAGATTGCCAGAACCATAATCAAGAATTGCTATCAAAGAGAGCCTTTTGTTGAAGGAATACCAGCAACTTTGCCGTCTAAAGAAACTGCATCACGGAGTGCACGTGCGACTGCTTTAAACTGCGCTTCCAAAACATGGTGAGCGTTTCGCCCTTCAAGAACTCTTACATGTAAAGCTATGTGAGCTTCTGCAACTATCGACTCCCAAATATGTTTACCCATCGTTGTATCAAAAGTTCCGATTAGTTCAACAATTTCCGGTTGGCGGTGCACCAAATATGGACGCCCAGAAAGATCCACAGCGGCTTGAACTAATACTTCGTCGAGCGGAACCATGGCATCGCCGAAACGACGAATTCCTATTTTGTCTCCAAGGGCTTCCTTCAGCGCTTGTCCAAAAGCCAAGGCCGTATCTTCAACGCTGTGGTGTGAATCAACTTCCACATCACCTGTTGTTTTCACCATGAGGTTAAAACCAGAATGTTTTCCTAGTTGGCCCAGCATGTGGTCGAAAAATGGAACGCCTGTAGAAACATCGATGCTTCCGTCACCATCGAGATTGAGTTCGACAATAACGTGAGATTCTTTAGTTTTTCTTTCTACCCGTGCTTTTCTCATTTTTGACCTCCTAGTGATTTCTTTAATGCGGAAATGAATAATGCATTTTCGGCTTCATTGCCAATCGTGACTCGAAGATAACCTGATAATCCCACATCTCGAATCAAGACGCCTTCATCTAGCAAAGATTTCCACACTAACGAAGGGGAATTGACTTCAAAGAGAAGAAAATTTGCACTACTAGGCAATACGGGTAAGCCCAGCTTTCCGAGCTCATCGGCCATTTTGTTTCTGGAAGTTATAAGTGAGTCAACGCTTAACAACAGCTCTGCTCGATGCTGGAGTGCAACCATCGCAATTGCCTGCGTCATGGCGCTCAGGTGATAAGGCAACCTCACTATTTTCATTGCGTCTACAACTTTAGGGTGGGCTACTAAATAACCCACTCGTGCGCCAGCAAATGCAAAGGCCTTACTCATGGTACGTACAACAACTACGTGAGGATATTTTTCGATAAGCGTCGTTGCTGAATCTTCTTGGGAAAATTCTGCATATGCTTCGTCGATTATCAAGAGCGCACCGATCTCCGCTGCTGCCTGTGCAATTCTCTCGAGGTCGCTGATAGGAACAGAAGTTCCAGTTGGATTATTCGGTGTTGTAATAAAAATCAAGTTCGACTTTGATGCTCGGATTTCCTCACAAGCCTTGGACGCATTAATTGAGAAATCATTTTCGCGACTAGCGCTCACCCAGTCCGTGGAAGTTACTTGAGCGATAAGCGGGTGCATTGAATAGGACGGGACAAAACCAAGTGCGCCACTTCCACCAAAAGCTAAAAAGATTGATTGAATGACTTCATTACTTCCATTTGCTGCCCAAATATTTTCTGAAGAAAAATCACTTTTCCCTCGCTCGCTCATGAACGTTGCCAGTAATTTTCTCAGCTCAACTGCATCGCGATCTGGATACCTATTGAGGGATTCCCCTACTTCTCGTGCCTTGCGACCGATTGCTTCGACAAGGGCGGCAGATGGTGGAAATGGATTCTCATTGGTGTTGAGTTGAGCTTTGCTCTCCAATTGTGGCGCGCCATAAGGGGTCAGCAAACTCAGATCACTTCGGATAGGTAACCACTCCGGCCATTGTTGTGAGGAATGTGTCATCATGGAGTTTCATTTCGCGCAGACATTGCTTCACCGTGTGCGGGCAAGTCTTCGGAATTCGCCAAAGTGATTACAGTTGAAAGAATGTCATTGAACGCTTTCTCGCCATAGTGAATCTGGTGAACGCCACGCAAGAAAGTTTGAACACTTAAACCACTGGAATGACAAGCACACCCACCCGTAGGTAGAACGTGGTTTGAACCTGCAGAATAATCACCAAGTGAAACTGGAGAGAATCTGCCAATAAATATTGCTCCAGCATTACGCACTAATTGTGCATCTTCAGCGCTGGCTTGAGTCTGAATTTCTAAGTGTTCTGCCCCGTAGGCATTAACAACATCAAGCCCTTGCGAGATGGAATCCACCAACACTATTGCTGATTGAATACCTGAAAGGGCAGTTGAAATGCGTTCGCTATGTTTAGTGAGCGCTACCCGCTTTTGCAATTGAATTCTTACTTTGTCAGCTAGATCAGAGCTGTTGGTTACAAGCACAGCCGCAGCAATCGTGTCATGTTCTGCTTGGCTAATGAGATCTGCCGCGATTTCATGTGGCCTGGCCGTTTCATCAGCCAATATTGCAATCTCAGTTGGTCCGGCTTCAGAATCTATTCCAATCACACCACGCAACGCACGTTTTGCGGCAGCAACATAAATATTTCCCGGTCCTGTAACCATGTCTACCTTTTCGCAAACACCTTCCATGCCATATGCAAAAAGAGCGACTGCTTGAGCTCCTCCAATTGCATACACCTCAGTCACACCAAGAAGTGCACACGTTGCCAAGATAGTCGGGTGTGGAAGCCCATTAAATTCAGGTTGTGGCGGAGATGCCACTGCAATGCTTGGAACTTTAGCAATTTGAGCAGGAATAACATTCATCATGACGCTGCTTGGATAAACAGCGCGCCCTCCCGGGACATATAAACCAACGCGATCTACCGGAATCCATTTCTCAGTGATTGTTCCACCGTCAACCACGGTCGTTGTTTTCGTTGCTCGAATTTGATCGTTATGCACAAGAACTATTCGCTTGATTGAAAGTTCGAGAGCACTGCGCACTGCAGGATCTAAATTTTGGAGAGCAGAATCAATATCCTTCTGAGAAACTTTTATTCGCTCTGGGGTAACGCCATCAAATTCACGTGCTAAATCTAAAAGGTCTGCTTCGGTACCATTTTGAACTCGCTTGAGAATCGGTTGTATTTTTTCCATTGCGCTTGCAACATCTAATTGAGCTCGAGGGAGTTCATTTCGATATTGAGACTTTGTGAGCGCTTTACCGCGAAAATCAACGGTACGAATCATCGTCAATTATCCACATCTGTCGCAGGTTCCGGAGTCCAAAGTCTAGAGGTTGCACAAGCCTTCGAGGCTTACAATTAATCGAGTAACGGAAGCTCGTTTTATGCCAGGCAGCCGGCTCCAAGGATTGATTTAAGGTCTGCGCTCAGACTTGGAGAAGCGGTAACTCGCGGTTCCAATTTCATTAATGTGACTTTGCCCATGTCATCAATGGCTAAGTGAACTTCTCGTTGTCCAGGATGCGTTCTCAGTATTTCCTTCAAGCGATCAACGATGGGTGGAGTGCATTGCGAGATAGGAATTGTTACAACCAATGGACCAACTGGACCTTTGGAAATATCAGGAAAAGTCATCTCAAGGGCAGTAAAACGCAATTTATCTTCACGTCGGTCTGCTCGCCCTCTAATGACAACCACTCGGTCTTCTGTGAGTGAGAGTGCATGCTGCACATATGTATTCGAGAAGAAAAGCACTTCGAGAGAACCTTCTAAATCTTCCACAGTGACAATGGCCCACGAGGCTCCTTGTCTTGTCACTTTTCGCTGAATGGATGTGATCAAGCCACCGATTGTGACGATCTTCTCTGTTGGTGAATCGTCATCGACGAGTTCGCTGATTGTCATGTCAGTTGCTGAACGCAATACATGCTCGACTCCGAGAAGCGGATGGTCCGATACGTAGAGACCCAACATCTCTCTTTCATAACTCAACAAAAGAGCTTTTTCCCATTCGCCCGGCGGGATTTCAATATCGAGACCAGAGATCGATGTGATTTCTTCTCCCCCAAAGAGATCAAATTGTCCTACGGCCTCTGCTCGCTTAGTTTCTATAATCGAATCAATGGCTTCAAGATGAACGGCCATAAGACCTTTGCGAGAAACATCGAATGAATCAAATGCTCCCGCCTTGATCAGTGACTCAATAGTTTTTTTATTACACACTTGTACATCTACTTTCGCAAGAAAGTCTCCAAAGGATGTGAAGTTTCCTTTCTCTATCCGAGACTTCTTTATGGAAGCAACCACTCCCTCTCCAACATTTCGAATTGCTGCCAGCCCAAAACGAATATCTTTTCCGCGAGGGGTGTATTCAGCATCAGATTCATTTACATCTGGCGGTAAAACACGAATGCCCATACGGCGACTTTCGCTCAAGTAGAGCGCAGATTTATCTTTGTCATCTCGAACACTAGTCAGCAGTGCTGCCATATATTCGGTGGGATAATTCGCTTTGAGATAAGCAGTCCAATAAGAAACCACGCCATACCCAGCGCTATGGGCTCTATTGAAGGCATAGTCCGAAAAGGGAATAAGGGTTTTCCATAATTCAGCAATCGCAGCATCACTAAAATTATTCTGCTTCATTCCAGCCTCGAAATGAACGTATTCCTTATCAAGAATTTCACGGTCTTTCTTACCCATAGCTTTTCTTAATAAATCTGCACGCCCGAGTGAGAATCCAGCGACTTTTTGCGCGATAGCCATAACTTGTTCTTGATAAACAATGAGGCCATATGTATCACCCAAGATTTCCTGAAGCGGAACTGAAAGCTCTGGGTGAATAGGAACAACAGGTTTGCGATTATTCTTACGATCGGCATAGTTGTTGTGTGCGTTTTCACCCATAGGACCAGGACGATAAAGCGCAATAACTGCGGAGATATCTGCAAAAGAATCCGGAACCATAGAGCGCAATAGTGCGCGCATAGGGCCACCATCGAGCTGGAAGACTCCTAAAGTATCCCCTCGACCCAGAAGAGCAAAAGTTTTTGGATCATCCAAGGTTAACGTTTCTAAGACAACATTTTCGTTGCAATTAGCTGTGATATTAAGAAGACAATCATCAAGAACCGAAAGATTTCGAAGTCCGAGGAAATCCATTTTCAATAAACCGATGGCTTCGCAAGCACCCATATCAAACTGGGTAATTATTGCGCCATCTGCTTCCCGACGATGAATCGGAATAACATCTAAAAGCGGTTCCTTAGACAGGATTACACCCGCTGCATGGACTCCCCATTGACGCTTCAAGCCTTCAAGTCCACGGGCTGTATCTACAACTTTTTTAGAATCTGGATCTGTTTCGTACAGCGTTCTAAATTCACTAGCTTCGTCGTATCGCTCATTTTTAGTATCGAAAATGCCGGAAAGAGAAATATCTTTACCCATAATTGAAGGGGGTAACGCTTTAGTTAATTTTTCTCCAATTGCATACGGATAACCAAGAACGCGCGTGGAATCTTTAATCGACTGCTTAGATTTGATGGTTCCGTAGGTAATAATTTGCGCCACACGGTCTTCGCCATATTTTTCTGTCGCATAACGAATCATTTCGCTTCGGCGACGCTCGTCGAAATCTAGATCAATATCAGGCATAGAAATACGCTCTGGATTAAGGAAACGTTCGAAGAGCAAGCCATGCTCTAAAGGATCTAATGCTGTAATTCCAAGTGCATACGAAACGAGAGAGCCGGCGGCAGAGCCACGACCTGGACCTACTCGAATTCCTTGTCGCTTTGCATGGCTTACTAAATCTGCCACCACGAGAAAATAACCAGGAAATCCCATTTTAATCATGACATCGAGTTCATACGACAAGCGCTCTTGGTACTGCGCAGGAATCGATCCAGAGATTTTTTCAGCTAATCCTCTTTGCGCCTCTTTGCGCAACCAGCTGTCCTCGGTTTCTGATTCGGGGACGGTGAACTTAGGAAGTAAATTCTCACCTTCACGTAGAGTTACGTTGCATCGCTCTGCTACCAGCAACGTATTGTCGCAACTTTCAGGGATTTCCTTAAAAAGCTCCCGCATTTCTGCAGCAGACTTTAAATAAAACTGGTTGTTCTCAAATTTAAATCGCTTTGGATCCGCCAAAATTGATCCAGATTGAACACACAAAAGCACTTCGTGAGCGGCAGCATCTTCGAGATAGGTATAGTGCAAGTCATTTGTGGCTAGCAAAGGAAGGTTAAGTTCTTTTCCCAACTTGAGTAAATCTGCTTTTACTCGGCTTTCTATTTCGATTCCGTGATCCATTATTTCTAGATAGAAATTTTCCGGGCCAAAAATATCTCGTAATTCGCTAGCAGCACGCACTGCTTCTTTGTAAGCACCCATGCGTAAGCGCGTCTGCACTTCTCCGCCGGGACAACCCGTTGTCGCAATAATTCCTTTGCTGTACTGAGACAAAAGTTCGCGATCCATTCGAGGTTTGTAGTAGTAACCTTCGAGCGATGCCAAGGAAGATAGTCTAAATAAATTACCTAAGCCTTCGTTGTTCTCCGCAAGCAAGGTCATGTGCGTGTAAGCACCACCGCCAGAGACATCATCATCTCCGCCTTGCGCCCATTTAACTCGACGCTTTTCAAATCTAGATTCTGGCGCAACGTACGCTTCAATACCGATGATCGGTTTGACGCCAGCTTTCTTGGCCTGCTTATAGAAATCAAATGCACCAAATACATTTCCGTGATCTGTCATGGCAATAGCGGGCATTTCTTGCCTAGCTACTTCCGCTACTAAATCTCCAACGCGCGCGGCACCGTCGAGCATCGAATACTCGGTGTGTACATGTAAATGCGCAAAAGAGGCCACGGCTGGTGAGACTAGTCCTTATGGCAGGACTGCGGAGTTAAGCAACGCCAGGGCGCGAAGCAAGTCAGCTGGGTAAGGGGTTCGAAGATCTAGCAAATCACCAGTAATGGGATGTTTAAATCGCAGTTCAAGAGCGTGCAGCCAGGGGCGGGATATCTCTAACTTTGCTGCAAGCGTTGGATCAGCACCATAAGTCATGTCCCCTACGAGTGGGTGGCGCAGTGCTGAAAAATGTACGCGAATTTGATGAGTGCGTCCTGTCTCTAACTCTACTTTTACCAATGACACACCTCGGTAATACTCGATCACTTCATAGTGGGTGATACTCATCTTGCCATCCGCTACAACGGCAAATCGATAATCTTCTTTGGGATGACGGTCAATCGGCGCATCAATAGTTCCACTCGAAGGATCCATATGTCCTTGTACGAGTGCGTGATACACCTTTTCCACTTCTCTATTGCGGAAAGCATCTTTGAGGACCGTGTATGCGCGATCTGTTTTTGCGACGATCATCAAGCCAGTCGTTCCAACATCGAGACGATGAACAATCCCAGCCCTCTCGGGAGCACCACTTGTTGAAATTGAATATCCCGCAGCAGAGAGCGCTCCAATAACTGTGGGCCCTGTCCAACCAGGACTGGGATGCGCAGCGCAACCAACAGGCTTATCAATAACGACAATGGCATCGTCATCATAAATTATAGAAAGGCCCGCAAGCGGTGTAGCAGGCACTGCTTCTTGCACAGTTGTATCGGGCATCAAAATCTCAAGTACTTGCCCGCCGAGAACTCGATCTGACTTAGTCATAGCTAGTCCCCGTGAAGTTATCTCACCGTTTTCTAAAAGGCGAACAACGGCAGTTCGAGATAAACCTAAGACGCGAGTGAGGGCGCTATCAACGCGCTCACCCTCTACCCCTTCAGGTACAACTAAAGTTCTTAATTCACGCGCCATCATGGCTCTCTTTTTCATCGTCTTTCACGGTGGGTGGCGCAGTAGGAGAAATATTTTTCACTGTCAGAATTACTGCAAACCCCGCAGCAAGAACAATAGCCGAATCTGCCAAGTTAAAAATCGGCCACATTGGCAGTTGAATCCAGTCAATTACTTCGCCTTTAAGTGAACTTCCGCGAAAAATTCGATCGGTGAGATTCCCAAGGGTTCCTCCTAGTACAAATCCCAAGGTAATTGCCCACCAATGAGACTTTACTTTTCCCATGGTAAAAATGATTACAGCAACAACCACAAGGCCGAAACTTGTTAAGAAGACTGTCCCACCAGGTGCGAAACTAAATGCTGCTCCTGAGTTTCGAGTGAGGTTCAGTTGCAAAAAATTGCCAATGACTCGAACGGAATTCTTGCCTTCTAGATAATGTGCTACAAGAGTTTTGCTCAGGAGATCCAGTATCCAGATAACCCACGCAGTAATTGCGACTCTGCGCACGATGGGCCACGAGGCGCCCAAAATTAGCGCCGTTCTTCCTTCTGTTTGCAGATCATGCATAGGGTCGCGCGAGGGAAAACTTGCAATCTCGCTTTACCTATGGAATTTCCACATTCTTCACACTGTCCGTAACGTTTTTCGTCGATACGTTCAAGCGCTCTTTCAGTTTGTAACACCATGTCTCGAGCATTAATTACAAGGGACATTTCATGCTCACGTTCAAAGGTTTTAGTTCCAGCATCAGCTTGGTCATCGCCAGCGCCTTCACCTGAATCACGAATCAGTTCATCCATCTCTGTTTCGACAGCGACAAGCTCTGCCTTAAGACGAAGAAGGTCTTGCGCAATTTCGACTCGGATACTTTTCAGTTCTGCTGCAGTCCATGGAGTTTCGTTTTCAGAGACAACAACAGGGGTAGGGGCGATTTTGATTGGCTTTAGTGGGACGCCTTTTTTCAATGACTTTGAAGGGCGCGGTGGCGGTGGCATAACTAACCGACGTTCTTCGGGAATTGTGGCGACAGGAGCAGGGGTAGAGACTGGCGCGATAGTAGCTTTTGTTGGGAACGGACGGCCTGCAGGTTTTTTCTCCGCTACTTTTTTAATCGGTGCCTTAGCAACCTTTTTGGCGACCTTCTTCACAACTTTCTTAGCAATTTTTTTAGCCACTTTTTTCACTGGTTTTTTGGCAACCTTTTTCGCGGGCTTTGCTGCAGTTTTTTTCTTTACGGCAGTTTTAGCTGGCGCTTTTTTGCCAGCGCTCTTTGATGCGGGCTTTTTCTTAGTTTTCGTGGGCACGGCGCGCACCTTATGCCGATATGGAGAGAAATGCCACTCTCGCCACGATGGAATAGAGTGCACCGGTGAGCAGTTACCGCGCAATACCCGCCCAGGTGGATTTACCTGCGATAGAACGCTCTATTTTGGATTTCTGGCGAACCCATTCGATTTTTGAACGCTCCCTTGATGCTCGGGTCGGGTCGGAAACGTGGACTTTTTACGAGGGACCTCCAACCGCAAATGGTGCTCCCGGGACTCACCACATTGAAGCGCGCGTTTTTAAGGATGTCTTCCCTCGCTATCACACGATGAAAGGCAAATACGTTTCGCGGAAAGCGGGATGGGATTGTCATGGCCTGCCAGTAGAAATTGCTGTGGAGAAAGAACTCGGATTTGCAGGCAAAGGCGACATTGAAAAATTTGGTATCGCTCAATTTAACGAAAAATGCAAAGAGTCCGTTCAAAGGCATGTTGGTGCTTTTACAACAATGACTGATCGCATGGGTTTTTGGGTGGATTTCGACAAGGCATATTGGACGATGTCACCGGAATACGTCGAAAGCGTTTGGTGGAGTTTGCAGCAAATTTGGAACAAAGGCCTCCTTGTTCAAGATCACCGCGTTGCACCCTACTGCCCACGTTGTGGAACTGGATTATCAGATCACGAGTTAGCGCAAGGATATGAAACTGTTACAGACCCTTCCGTTTATGTTCGATTCCCTATTACATCAGGTCCACTTGCCACGTTAGGCGCAAGCTTTCTTGTATGGACAACAACCCCGTGGACGCTAGTTTCTAACACTGCGATTGCACTCAACCCCACTGTTACATATGTAGTAGTTGAAGAAACGACAGAAGATGGCTCTGAAGTGCTCGTGTTGGCAGAACCACTACTTGCAATTTTAAAGGGCGAAGTAAAAGTCTTGAAGAAAATGCAAGGCTCCGAGTTTGAACGCATCAAATATAAGCCTGTATTTAATCTGGTTGATATTCCAGATGCTCATTTTGCAGTTCTAGCCGATTATGTAACAACGGAAGACGGAACCGGATTAGTCCATCAATCACCAGCTTTCGGAGCCGACGATCTTCAGGTTTGCAGAGCATATGGTTTGCCTGTAGTAAATCCAGTACTCGCCGATGGAACTTTCGGACCTGATGTCGATCTCATTGGTGGAATGTTTTTTAAAGATGCAGATAAAGTTTTAGTAAAGCAACTTCGCGCTAATGGAGTTCTCTACAAACACCTCCCTTATGAGCACCAATATCCTCATTGCTGGCGTTGTCACACTCCGTTGATGTATTACGCACAACCATCCTGGTATATCCGCACCACGGCTATCAAGTCCGAATTGATTCGTGAAAATCAGAAAACAAATTGGCACCCTGAAACAATTAAAACGGGTCGCTATGGAGACTGGTTGAAAAATAATATTGACTGGGCCCTTTCTAGAAATCGCTATTGGGGAACTCCGCTACCTATTTGGCGATGCGAGAATAAACATGACATCTGTGTTGGTTCGCTCAAAGAATTAGGAAAATTAGCTGGTGCAGAACTCTCGGCGCTAGATCCTCACCGGCCTTTTGTTGACGACATTTCGTGGCCGTGCGAACAGTGCGGGGCAGCAATGATCCGCGTCAATGAAGTAATCGACTGCTGGTACGACTCAGGAGCTATGCCCTTTGCACAGTGGGGCTATCCACATCAAGAGGGTTCGGTCGAAAAATTCAAAGCTGCTTACCCTGCAGATTTTATTTGCGAAGCAATCGATCAAACTCGTGGTTGGTTTTATACGCTGATGACAATTGGAACGTTGGTATTTGACGAGAGTTCTTATAAGAACGTTCTCTGTCTTGGCCATATTCTGGATAAAGATGGCAGAAAAATGAGTAAGCACTTAGGAAACACTCTCGAACCCATAGCTCTCATGGATGAACATGGAGCCGACGCAGTCCGATGGTTCATGTTGGCAGCAGGCTCGCCTTGGGCTGCGCGACGAGTGGGCCATGAAGTCATTAATGATGTTGTTCGTAAAACTTTATTAACGTACTGGAACACCGTTTCATTTTTAGCACTGTATGCAAAGGCCGCAGATTTCGATATCAGCGCCGCTCCTCCCCTGTCCGAACGACCGCTCATGGATCGTTGGATCATTTCTGATCTGAATGTTCTCATCAACGAAGTAGATACTTCGTTCAATGAATTCGATACGCAACGAGCAGGTAAAGCGCTAGCAACATTTATCGACGACCTATCGAATTGGTACGTGAGACGTTCACGACGTCGTTTCTGGGATGGCGACCCAAGCGCATTGGCCACATTGCATGAAGCGCTCCGAACACTCACCTTGCTACTCGCACCGATGGTTCCATTTATCACTGAACATGTTTGGCAGGAATTGATTGCACCAGTTGAAGAAAACGCACCACACTCAGTACACCTAGCCGATTTCCCCATTGCTCAACAATCTGCAATCGATGCAACGCTCTCAGCAAATGTGGCACTTACGCGCCGGATTGTTGAATTAGGAAGAGCTGCGCGCGCAGAGTCTGGTGTGAAAATTCGCCAACCCTTACAACGCGCACTCATCGCCGCCGCTGGATGGTCAGAACTTCCTTTGGAAATGAAAGATCAAATCGCAGAAGAACTCAATGTTGTGGAACTTGAGGATATCGCTGGTGCTCACGGTGATTTAGTTGATGTCAGTATCAAAGCGAACTTCAAGTCTCTTGGAACTAAATATGGTGCAAAAGTTCAAGAAATTGCTAAAGCTATTGCGCTTTCGCCTGCCGCTGAATTAGTACATACGTTGCGCACAAAGAAATCCACCACGATTGCCTTCGAATCTGAAACGTGGGAAATAGATATTAACGACGTGATTGTTACTGAAGTTCCAAAAACAGGCTGGACAGTTGCTAGCCACGAGGCTGAAAGCGTCGCGATTGATCTCGAACTATCACCTGCCCTTATCGCTAAAGGTCACGTACGCGAAGCGATTCGATTCCTGCAGGAGAAAAGAAAGAGCGATGGCTTCGATATTAGCGACAGAATTACTGTGGCCTGGAACGCACATCCTGAGGTCGTCGCTGCAATCGTTTCAGGAACGCCTGATATTTCTGGCGAAGTGCTTGCAACATCAATGGCAAGAGATGAGAAAATTCAGCTGGGAGATAACGAATTGGGCTTCAACGCACATATTTCTAAGAATTAAGAGAAAACTAGAAATCAAGAAATATTAAAGACGTCCTACCAATGGGATAAGAAGTTGAACTCCGAAAAACAAAACCAGAAATGAAAGATCTAAACTCACAGAACCTAAGCGCAACGGCGGTACAAACTTGCGAACCAGAGCAGTTGGCTTGTCCGTGATTGAATAAATCGCCTCTGCAAGAAAGAGAAAAACACCTTTCGGTTGCCAAGAACTTGCAAACATTCGTATGTAATCAAGAATCAACCGTCCGAAAAGCGCAAAGAGAAATAACCGCAGAATTGTTACTAGAAGTTCACCAATGCCTGGCATTGACTCAGCTTTGGTTAAAGAAACTTGCTTCTGCAGCAGCAGTTTTATCTTCGCTGCTCACTCTGACATTTGCAGGAGAGAGAAGGAACACCTTAGATGTCACTCGTTCGATTGTTCCATTGTGGCCGAATACTAATCCACTCGCGAAATCAACCAAGCGCTTACGTTCATTCTCTTCCATGTCCGTTAAATTCATAATGACAGGATTACCAAGTCTGTAATGCTCACCAATTGTTCGAGCCTCATTGTAAAAACGAGGATGCAAAGTCACGATGCGATCTAGAACTGGTAAATCTAATTCCATCGCTGGTGCGGCTGACACAGTAGAGGTCCGAGGATCGCGTGTACGAATCTTTACATCAGGAACACTTACCGGACGTTGTTGAACTTCTTGAGCAGAATCCATCTCAAGGTCTTCCATGAGCCCGAGGTAGTTCGCTACTTTTCTCAATGCATTAGCCATGTCGAAATTTTACAGGGGGCCTGTCCGAACTCCGAGTATTGAACTGCCTACTCGAATATGTGTCGCGCCGTATTGGATTGCCACCTCAAAGTCATTACTCATGCCAGCAGAAAGGTTTTTGGACATAGGAAATTGTTGGCTAAATTCACTATGAATTCGTTCTAAATGGGAAAACCCACGATGCGGATCTTGATCTAATGGAGCCACGGCCATGAGGCCTTCCAGCTGCAAACCTTGCGTTGAAAGAACCTTTTCTGCTAAAACTGGCAACAATTCCTCAGGGGCCCCACCCCGATGTAGATTTTCATCCAGTGCTACTTGTAGGAAAACTGAAATTACTTTCCCATCGGGCAGACTTTTCTTAATAAAAGGAATATGTCTGAGATCATCGAGTGAATGTATGACATTAGCCCACTGGACTATCTGCTTAATTTTATTACTTTGCATTTGGCCTTGAAAATGCCATGTGCCCGATATTTCTTTTGCCTTCTCTTCGCCTTCTGCACTTCGATTTTCGCCAAATTCATGGACTCCCAGGTGCACTAGCGCCGAAATATCTGAAAGTGGGTACGTTTTTGTCACAGCGATTAAGGTGATTTCAGTTGCAGAGCGGCCCGCTTTTTCGCACGCAACGCGAACTTTCTCCCGAACTTTCTCTAAGTTCTCAGAGATTTGTATCTGACGATCATCTAATTCCAAATCACACCTGCTTGCCTGCCCGTAATTCCATCACGTCGAAAAGAAAAAAGGCCCAGATCTTCGGCAGTACACCCTGGCACAACTTCAGTTGGAACTTCTAGCGTAGAGAGGAGTTCCTCCAAACCGGAGCGCAAATCCAAAGCTGGTTTACCAAGAGCAGTTTGTGATCTAGTTGATGGATGTTGAGCTACTACTTCGGAATATACGTCTTCTCCCACTTCATAACAAAGGCCACAAATTGATGGACCAATCTGCGCTTGTATCTGTTGGGCACCCATCATTCTCATCAGGTCAACAACTTTGGCACTAATACCGTTGAGAAGGCCTCTTCTTCCAACATGCACTGCAGCAATCACATTGACCTGCTGGTCCCACATAAGCAAAGGAATGCAATCTGCAACTAATACACACAGCGCAATACCCGGCAATTGCGTAATGAGTGCGTCCGCACTCGGTTCAATATCCGTGACTCCATCCACCACGAAAACATTTGCTCCATGGGTTTGATTCATAAACATCGGCGCCATGTGAGGCAGGCCAGATGCAGTTGATAACTGCTCTTTGAGAGATTTTCTGTTCTGCAATACAACGTTGGCATCATCTCCGACGTGCAACGCTAGATTCAAGGAGTTATAGGGATGCACACTCCCGCCGTGGTTTGAGGATGAAGACCCGAGTTCGTAGGCGCTCCTGCTGGTAAAAAAGGTTGAAACCAAAATTCTTACTTCATGAAGTCAGGGACATCAATTTCGTCCTCGGAAACGAGTTCTTCAAATGTCACGCGCTTACGCGAATACGATTCATCGGGTAATTCGAGGGCGACAGCCAATGGATCATTTGTTGCAATGGGGTCGGCTTGTCCCCCCAAAGTTGCCTTATCAATTACCGGCATCGAAACTTTCTTCGGTGAACCACCTTCAAATCCTGCGGCAATAACAGTGATGCGAACTTCATCACCCAGGGCATCATCAATAGTGGTTCCAAAAATCAGATTGGCTTCTGGGTGCGCAGCAGCTTGAACTAATTCGCACGCTTCATTTATTTCAAACAAACCAAGATCTGATCCGCCAGCAATTGAAAGCAGAACACCCATTGCGCCATCTATTGAGGCCTCAAGCAATGGAGATGAAATTGCTAATTCAGCTGCACGCAAGGCACGATTTTCACCACGAGCAGATCCAATTCCCATAAGTGCTGATCCAGCATCGGTCATCACACTCTTAACATCAGCAAAGTCAAGGTTGATTAAGCCCGGTTGGGTAATAATTTCGGTGATGCCTTGTACTCCAGAAAGCAAAACTTGATCTGCGCTCTTGAACGCTTCTACTAATGTTATTGAGTGATCCGAGATTGCCAATAGTCGATCGTTAGGAATAACAATCAGAGTGTCAACATGGGCGCGTAATTCTTCTATACCTTCTTCAGCTTGCTTGGTACGGATTTTTCCTTCATGAGAAAATGGTCTGGTAACAACACCAATAGTGAGTGCGCCCAATTCACGAGCAATCTTTGCAATGATCGGAGCTGCGCCAGTTCCTGTTCCGCCACCTTCGCCTGCAGTAACAAAAACCATATCTGCGCCACGTAAAATTTCTTCAATTTCATCTACATGATCGAGCACAGCTTCGCGTCCCCGCGCAGGTGATGCACCAGCACCAAGTCCTCGCGTTGATTTACGACCAATATCTAACTTCACATCAGCATCACTCATCAATAAATGTTGTGCATCGGTATTGACTGCAATGAACTCAACGCCTTTGAGTCCGACGTCAATCATTCGGTTTACAGCATTAACTCCACCGCCACCAACTCCAACAACTTTGATGACTGCCAAATAATTTTGCGGTGAAGCCACTGTGTATCCTCCTCAAGAACTACCAACCCTCAAGTTGAGATTTAGCGTTCATTCTCTGTGTGTGGCGACCGTAGAGGGGGTGAGAAAGCGAATCAAACACCGACACGAAGAGATACCTCAACTCATTCTTTAAAGATTTTCCCCGAGAAAAGCAATAAAAAGCGCGCACGTAGTGAAGTATTTCGTGAAAATGATTGAGTTAATTGCTTTTTACAACGAAGGTTCGACTACTTCACAATCGGTGCATGAGGTGCCGAGAGATCAATCTCAGAAATATTCCTATTTTCCGGAAGGGCAATGAGTGCTTTATAGACTTTAACCTTAAAGTCCATGGAATTTTCATCTCCCCAAATCACTGCAAATGTTCTAGGTCTTCCGGTTCGCGAATTATGCAGAATTAACGTGGCAGAATTTTGATTAAGTGCTTCAAGCCCTCGAAGTTCACTTCGAATCTCGCTTGGAAGGGCCACCAATAAAGAAATAGCAAATTTCGCAGCCTCGGGCGTGGATGATTTTAAGACCGGAAGTGTCCGTGATGGTGCAGATTCGAGTGAGAAAATCTTGCCGTTGATGTCGATGAAACGACTGCCTAATGATGCAATAGGTAATCTAGCAGTGATGCGAATCTCCACTTTTCTATTAATCCAATTTCGACTCACTTTTACATTCTCGATCCAATCAATTTTTTGTAATTTCTGCGTAATGACTCTAGGTTCTAACCGCGCAAGCTTTTGACCGCTCACAATTGAAGATTGGACCTTGAGTGCTATTGCGCTCTTTTCATTTGGGGCTCCAAAAACTTTCACATCCTGAACAGTTAATAACGATGACCATCCGAGAACGTAGGCAAGGCAACCGAGAACTATGGCGGCAACAAGAAGACGCAATAGTGACTTGTGAGACCTGCGCTTTCTTCGTGGGGCTATTACTGCGGAAATTTTTTTGCCAACGCTTCCACAATAATTGGAGCTAAGGAACTAACATCGCCAGCGCCTAAAGTGAGAATGACGTCACCTGGTCGCGCATACGCCACAACTGCCTCAGTCGCAGTCAAAAAGTTCGGCTCAAATACTCCGTGGTTCATACGTTTAGTAATTGATTCTGCGCTTACTCCAGCAATAGGTTCTTCACTCGCGCCATACACTTCAAGAACCCAAGCTTGATCAGCAATATCGAGTGCTTCTGCAAATTCCGGAATAAAAGCTTGCGTCCTGGAATATCTATGGGGTTGAAAAACGACAAGCACTCGTCCATCGGTTGCGTAACGTTTAGCTGTCGCGAGAGTTACTCGAATTTCAGTTGGATGGTGCCCATAATCATCTATAACTCTGATTCCTTGCACTTGCCCTTTCAATTCAAACCTGCGTCCAGTACCTCGAAACGTGGCAAGCCCGGCAATCAATTGCGAACTAGGTAAGCCCAGCGCTAATCCCCCGGCAAGGGCAGCGCTTGCGTTGAGTATGTTGTGATGGCCCGGCACTTGCAAATCTAATGTTCCTATAGATTTTCCATTCCACAACGCTCGAGCTTTAGAACCTTGAGGCAATAGCTCTATCGAATCAATCCTCAAATCAGAATCTGCATGCGTCCCATAGGAAATCTTTCGAATGTTTTTGACAGAACTCCCTAAGGCTTGTGAACCCGCGTCATCCGCGCAGTAAACAAGGAATCCGTCAGACGCAATTGTTCCAACAAAAGATTCGAACGCTTCCATCACGGATTCTGGGGTCTTGAAGTAGTCAACATGGTCATGTTCAATGTTTGTTATCACTGCACCGTATGGTTGATATTCGACAAAAGATCCATCGGATTCATCTGCTTCGGCAATAAAAAAATCACCAGTACCTCTATGTGCGTTTGAGCCCGAAGCGCTCAAAGTCCCACCGATTGCAAACGATGGATCTTCGCCACAGCTTTGCACCGCTACCGTCAACATTGATGTCGTAGTGGTCTTACCGTGTGTTCCAGCTACAGCCACTGCCGTTGACTCTGACATCAAAGCACTGAGTGCTTGTGCACGAGAAAGAATTGGGATTTTTAGCTCTCTAGCTCGCTTCATTTCAGGATTTGAGTCAGAAATTGCACTGGAGAAAACGAGGAAATCTGCGCCGTCCGCGTTTTTACTGTCATGGTTACTAGAAACTTTTGCCCCAATGGCTCTCAGCCCAGTAAGAACAGAAGACTCTTTCATATCCGAACCACTTACTTCGATGGAATATGTAGACATAATGCGAGCAAGACCGCTCATTCCAGTTCCACCGATACCGACAAAATGCACTCGTTTTCCAAAAAAATCAGAAAGGGAAATTCTCACATCCCCTCCCTCTTCATGACGCTTTCCATCATGTTCGCAATTTTACGTGCAGCATCCCGATCGTCGACAAGTCCATTGAGTGGAGTGTTCAACGCTTGGATTACAAGCGCAGGCAAGTGAGAAATTAACCAACTTCCTGAAAAGGTTTTCTGTGTCACTATGACAGCGCGCTCTGCGTTCACTAAATTTTGAGCATTGAGCGCTTGCTCACCGTTTCCGAAAGGTAACGGAATGAATAAGGAAAATCGTCCGAGTGCTTCAAGTTCGGAACATGTAATTGCTCCGCTTCGGGAAATCACTAAATCTGCTGCCAAATATGCAGTTGCCATATCGGTGATGTAGGGCGTTGCTCGATAATTACCTGAATTCAACGGGACGACATTCTTGTTTCCTACAGCATGCAGTATCGAAACATTCATGGCTTGCAGCGCGGGTAGCACTGAAGCAATCTCGTTGTTTAACCACATCGAGCCTTGAGATCCTCCGAGAATCAAAATTGACGGTACAGATAAATCCCATCCCATCGATTTTTTTGCTGCTGCGCGTGCGCTGCTCCAATCCGATGAGGCAAGTGTTAAAGCCTCATGGACATCTTGACGTAAAGGAGTCCCCGTAACCGTTGCACGAGAAAATCTAGAAGTTTGGACGGGGCGTGAAACTGCTAAGTTTTCTGTGAAATAAGAACCAAGGCGATTGGCCCAACCTATTTTCGCATTTGCATCGTGAATTACCAATGGAATACGTAACTTTTTAGCTGCCATGTATGCGGATGCCGAAACGTAACCTCCAAAACCTACAACGAGTGATGCTCGATTAACTATGGCTTCTGCTTGTTGCACAGAATTCCACATGCGCAAAGGAAATCGGAATACATGTGAATCTAATCGGCGAGGCATAGGAACTTTAGAAACATTTTCCAGCGCAAAACCAGATTCCGGAACAAGTGAATTCTCTAATCCTTCTGGCGTTCCCATGAATATGCACTCATCCGAAGGGAAACGACGTCTCCACTCTTTAGCAACAGCTAGGGCGGGTTCAATGTGTCCAGCGGTTCCACCTGCGGCAAAAACTATTTTTCTTGGGCTCATGAGCGGCCACTTTTCAGAACTTCACTTATCGCTGGATCTCTTCTCGCTGCACCTAAAACAAAACCTAACGCCAAAATCGTAGCGAAAAGTGACGAACCACCGTAAGAGACGAGGGGCAGTGTTACGCCAACCACGGGAAGAACACTTGTAGCGGAACCAATGTTCATAACCGTTTGGATCAAAATCCAGCAACCAATTCCAGCACACACATAACGTGTCATCGGATCTTGTGCTCGAATAGCAATCTTAAATATGGAATAAATTAACGCAGATAAAAGCAAAAGAACTGCCAAAGTTCCGAGCAATCCCAGTTCTTCCCCGATGACAGAAAAAATAAAATCGGTATGCGCTTCTGCAAGGTTGCCCCATTTTTGCCGACTAGCGCCAAGGCCTACGCCGTAAAGCCCACCACTTGCTAATCCCATAATGCTGTGTGCAGGTTGCCACCCCGCCAATTTGTAATACTCGGGAGAAAATGGCTTAAGCACAGCAAG
Organism: Actinomycetota bacterium; assembly: GCA_009699375.1. Lineage (GTDB taxonomy): Bacteria > Actinomycetota > Actinomycetes > Nanopelagicales > Nanopelagicaceae > QYPT01. The sequence goes on along the minus strand of WLOF01000002.1, from coordinate 4,937 downwards.
TAACCGACTCATTCTTTGAGGAACTGTAATGATCATGCCAACAATTGCACTGACCCCGATAATAGAAGTGATTCCCAATAATCGGAGTTTAATTCCTGAAACAAAAAGTAATCCAACTAAAATCGCTCCGAATACCGCTGCAGTCCCTAAATCCCTACCAAGCAAAATCAAGAGCATGATCGCCAAGAACGCTGGCAAAAGAAGTTTTATTACGTTGCCTGAACCCGTCCCTTTGGATTCGTAGCGTGACAACATATATCCAGCCCAAAGTACGAGAAAAAATTTCACAAACTCACTGGGTTGAATAACGACTGGGCCGTAACCAACCCAATTTCGATTTCCACCGACGGAATGTCCAATTCCTGGAATCTGAACAATCATGAGAACCAAAGCGGAACCGATGAGTGAATATCGTGAGATAGAAAGCCACCGCTCTAAAGGTAAGCGAGATGCGACATAACCTACTGGTAATGCCAAAATCAAAAAAACCAACTGACGCGCAACAATCGCAAATGAAGAACCATTCGCTTCCAAGGAATGTATAGAGGAAGCCGAAAGAACCATTACTAGACCCAAACTGGTTAACGAGACAGTACTAACTAGCAAGAGATAATAGGAACTAATCGGTTTAGAAAGAAAATTTTGAGTTCTCACGATTGTCCAACTAACGACCGAACAGCTTGGACAAATTGATCGCCGCGGTCTGCATATGAGATGAATTGATCCATGGATGCGCAGGCAGGGGCTAGCAATACACAATCTCCAGATTTTGCTTCGACTTGTGCAATTTTGACGACTCTCTCCATTAAAGAATCAGTTTGAGTCCCATCCACTCGAATAATCTTAATTTCCGGTCCTTGCTCCATGAGTTCTTTTGCAATCATTTCCCTATCTGTTCCAATCAAGATTGCAACTTTGATGCGGTTTTTCGTTTTTGCTACGAGTTCTGACATATTCGCGCCTTTAGCAAGGCCACCAGCAATCCACACCACTGAAGTTTGCGACATGAGCGATGCCTGCGCCGCATGGGGATTTGTAGCTTTTGAATCATCTATCCAAGTAATTCCGTCACTTTCCAAAACGGTTTCAATTCGATGCCTACCTGGGGAAAAATTTTTAACAGCTGTTCGAATATCGTCATGTGAGACTCCCGCACTGAGCGCTAATCCAGCGGCAGCAAAAGTATTGGAAACGCTATGTGGAGCGCTTGGAGATACATCTAAAAGTTCGGCGATAACACTTGCTTCTTCTGCATCTGCTACAAATGCTCTATCAATCAACAGATTCTCCACTAAACCTAACTCGCCGGGTTTTGGAGAATTCAAAGTGAAATATGTTTTCTTCCCGTGCCAAGACTGTGTGGCAACGACCAATCCCCCGTCATCAGCGTTCACAATAGCCTCATCAGCACGATCCAATATTTTTAATTTAGCAGACATATAATTCTTAAAGTTTCCGTGCCAGTCCGTATGGTCATCTGCGACATTGAGAATTGCAACTGAATGGAAATGTGGCGTTTGGCTCCATTCCAATTGGAACGACGAAAGTTCAACAACTAACCAATCGAAAGAAAGCCCACTACACACTGCCTCAATGACGGTATCTCCAACATTGCCGCACGCGGTCACCTTTAAGCCACCAGCTTTGAGCATGGCCGATGCCAATTCAACTGTTGTAGTTTTTCCATTCGTTCCAGTGATTCCAATCCATTTTTGAGAAGGACGGATCTCACATTTCAAATCCCACGCTAGATCTACTTCACTCATTAATCGGAGACCTTTTTTGCGCATTTTTTCAAGAAACGGATGATCGATTCGCCAACCAGGAGATACAACGGCAAAGCTCCATTGTTGAGTGAGCGCTTCGTCTGTAGAAATGGAGTCACCCGCACTCGAAGACAGATTTTCATCAGTGACAGTCACGGCCGCACCAAACTTCTCTAATTCTCTAGCGACAGCTTTTCCTGTAACTCCAGCACCAATGACAAGTACTTTCGAGCCAAGAAGTTCGCTTATTTTCACAATTATTTCGCCACCCATTGTGCATAGAACAATCCAAGACCAACGGCCACAGACAGCCCAGCAATTATCCAAAATCGCAAAACAATTGTAACTTCACCCCAGCCAAGCAATTCAAAATGGTGTTGCAATGGGGCCATTTTGAATACGCGCTTGCCACCTGACATTTTGAAATATAGACGTTGGATGATTACTGACAATGTGATGATGACAAATAGTCCCCCAAGTGGGACCAACAATAGTTCTGTTCGTAAAGTTGCTGCTAGGCCTGCAAGTGCACCGCCCAATGCAAGCGATCCTGTATCTCCCATAAAAATCTTTGCCGGTGATGCGTTCCACCAAAGGAATCCCGTACAAGAACCAGCAAATGCTGCAGCAAGTACTGCTAGATCAAGTGGATCTCGCACTGCGTAACAATTGAGGCCTGGGGCAACTGCGCATCCTTGGCCAAACTCCCATACGCCAATCAAAATAAATGCCAAAAAAGTCATGACTGAAGCACCAGTTGCTAATCCGTCTAGACCGTCCGTGAGATTAACTGCGTTACTCGTTCCAATAACCATAAACACTATCCAGAGGACAACCACTACTGCGCCAAGTTTGAGTGAAGTATCTCGGACTGTAGAAAGATAAAGTGAAACTGGCGTATATCCATCATGATCTGTAAATCGAATCCCCATGACAGCAAAACCTGCTGCGAGTACACCTTGGCCTAAGATTTTTTGTATGCCAGTAAGACCCAATGATTGTTGCCGTGAAACTTTTAGCCAATCGTCTAAAAATCCAACAAATCCAAGTGAGCAAACTAGGCCGATTACTAAAATAGCTGATGCGCTTACATCTACGCGCGTCAAGGCATGAGAGAGAAAATACCCACATACGACTGCAAAAATTATAACTAACCCACCCATCGTGGGCGTTCCTCTTTTTGTGTGGTGACTCTTCGGTCCATCATCGCGAATTATTTGTCCATAACCGCGCTTTGCGAGGAATCGAATAAGGATTGGAGTTCCGAATAGGCTGACGAAAAGTGCCACGCCCCCTGCGAGAAGGATTTCTCTCATGCTTCATCCCCTAACTTTTCACTCCACAATTGTTCTACGCTTTTAACGAGTTCTTCGAATTTTTCGGCTCTTGAAGCTTTGAAGAGAAGCACGTCGCCTTCCTGAATGTGTTGAACAAATTCTTGAGCCTGTAGCTGGTCTGAGCATAGGTGCACGCGCATTGCAGATTCAGGCATGACATCCGCTCCATATTCATGTGCTCCGACCGCGACTAGATGATCAATACCGAGTGATTGGGCAAGAGTTCCAATGTTTGCATGATCTCTCGCTGATTCTTCCCCGAGTTCGTGCATTTTCCCCAAGAATGCCCATGATTGACCACCGCGCTCTTGCGCAAAAAGAGCAAGCGAGCGAAGTGCCGCTGCTGTGGAATCTGGATTTGCGTTATAGGCATCATTAATGAGAAGTACACCGTCTAGTTCATGAAGTTCCATTCTCCACTTACTCACCACGTCTGCAGTGGAAAGGCCAACAGCAATAACGTCTAAAGGAATTTCCAAAGCGGTTGCCACAGAAGCAACCGCTAGCGCGTTAGAGATTTGGTGCGTTCCAATTAATCTCAATCCCACTGCAGATCTTCCTTGGGGTGTCACCAAGTCAAAATGTGCACGTCCTTCTCGAATATCAACATCAGTTGCTCGAACATCAGCGTCATGTGTTTCACCGAATGTCAGCGTTCTTAAAGTACGTCCTTTTGCCATCAAAGGGGTGTATTCATCATAAAGTCCCAGTATTGCAGTCCCAGTTTCGGGTAGGGAGTTTATTAACTCTGCTTTCGTTTTAGCGATAATTTCTCGTGAACCGAACTCCCCAACATGTGCGTTTCCAACTTTCAAAACTACTCCAATATCTGGAGAAGCAATTTCACAAAGTTGAGCGATATCTCCTTTATGGCGTGCGCCCATTTCCAAAACACAATAACGAGTCTGGGGCGTGCAACGGAGAAGGGTTAAAGGAACGCCAAGTTCATTATTGAAAGAACCTTCTGCCGATACGGTTTGGCCATTCATGCTAAGAACCCAGGAGAGTAAGTCTTTCGAGGTGGTTTTCCCTTGTGAGCCAGTAATTCCAATAACCGTCAAATGAGGAAGCGCTTGACGGACATGTTGAGCAAGTTTTCCGATTGCAATTCGAACGTCAGACACAACCACACAAGGTCCATCTATCAACTGTGATGCTAAAACTAAATTAGCTCCCTTAGACAGTGCATCTTTAGCAAAATCATGTCCGTCTCTAATGTCGCCTTTGAGCGCAATGAAAAGAGATCCTTGAGTTGCAAGTCGTGAATCAAATACCGCAGGTTCAGTAATACGTATCGCGGGGTCGCCATGTAGCGTTCCCTCAACGATTGTGGAAATCTCTCCGGCAGTAAGGTCAATCATGCTTTCCCCTCAATCGCTGAGGCGAGGATTAAGCGATCATCAAATGGGAGCACAACTCCAGAAATTTCTTGTCCAGTTTCGTGGCCTTTCCCCATGACAACTACGACATCACCGCCCGACGCAAAATCAATTGCCTGAGAAATAGCGCCACGCCTATCTGAAATTACTGTATGCGGCGGAGCAATCTTCAAGCTTCCAACCATCTGAAGCAAGATTGTTTCAGGATTTTCCGAACGAGGATTATCGCTCGTGAATATCGCGATATCGCTCCCCTCTACAAGCGCCTTACCCATAAGAGGGCGCTTGGACGGGTCTCTATCTCCGCCACAGCCAAGTACGCCAATTACTTTTCCTTGAGTCATGGCACGACAAGTTTCCAATACTCGACTCACTGCATCCGGCGTATGTGCATAATCCACAAAAGTTAAAAAGTTCTGCCCCACGTCAATTCTTTCAAGACGGCCTTGCGCACC
>WLOF01000019.1 GCA_009699375.1 Actinomycetota bacterium | reverse complement strand
TATGTAGTCATGAATGGCGAACTCCTGATCGTTGATGAGCACACGGGTCGTGTTCTTGCTGGCAGGAGATACAGCGAAGGTATGCACCAAGCTCTAGAAGCAAAAGAACGCATTGAGATTAAAGACGAGAACCAAACCTTGGCAACAATTACTCTTCAGAATTATTTCCGCTTATACGGAAAAATTTCAGGCATGACTGGTACTGCAATGACTGAAGCATCTGAATTTCATCAAATTTATAAGTTAGGTGTTGTACCAATTCCGACTAATCGCGAAATGGTTCGCAAGGATCTACCAGATTTAGTCTATAAATCAGAAGCCGGAAAATTTACTGCTGTCGCTCAAGATATTGTTGAAAGGCACCGCAAAGGTCAACCTGTTCTTGTTGGTACCGTGAGCGTTGAAAAATCTGAAGAACTTTCTGCTGTACTCAAGAAAAATGGAATTCCTCACGAAGTCCTCAATGCTAAGCATCACGAGCGCGAAGCTCTTATCGTGGCGCGTGCCGGAACTTTAGGTGCAGTTACAGTTGCTACCAACATGGCTGGCCGTGGAACCGACATCATGCTTGGCGGCAACCCAGAATTTATGGCAGATTTTGAACTTCAACGCCGTGGACTATCACCAGTTGATACACCTGAAGAATATGAAAGTGCTTGGCCAATCGAGATTGCAAAACAAAAAGAAACAATTTCTAAAGAACACGACGAAGTTGTAGCACTCGGTGGCCTTTACGTTTTAGGTACCGAACGCCACGAGTCACGTCGTATCGACAATCAGTTGCGTGGTCGTTCCGGACGCCAAGGCGATCCAGGAGAGTCACGTTTTTATCTCTCTCTACAAGATGATTTGATGCGTCGATTTAATTCTGGACTAGTTGAACGCTTCCTATCTGCTGCGGGGATTCCGGAAGACACTCCAATCGAATCCAAAATGGTGAGTAACGCTATCCGCTCAGCACAAACTCAGGTGGAATCCCAGAACTTTGAGATTCGCAAAAATGTTTTGAAATATGACGACGTCCTTAACCGTCAACGGCAGGTTGTTTACGGCGAACGTCGCCTTGTCTTAGAGGGTGAAGATATTCAAGAACAAGTTGCTGACTTCATGCACGACACACTTGATGCTTACGTTATGGCTGCAACAGCTGAAGGTTATGCCGAAGATTGGGATTTAGAAGTTCTTTGGACTGCGCTTAAAGCTATTTATCCAGTTTCCTTCACAATTGAGGATCTCGAAAAAGAGCTTGGCGGGCGCGCTGGATTAGATTCTGATTATTTATCGCAACGAGTAATCGATGACGCGATTGCCGCGTATGCACAGCGAGAAGAATCTTTAGGTTCAGAAGTTATGCGTGAGCTAGAGCGAAAAGTTTTACTGAGTGTTTTCGATCGCAAATGGCGTGAGCATCTTTATGAAATGGATTATTTGCAAGAGGGCATTGGCTTGCGTGCCATGGCACAACGCGATCCACTTGTTGAATATCAAAAAGAAGGTTATGACTTATTCTCGGCAATGATGGATGCAATTAAGGAAGAAATTGCCGGTTATCTTTTCAATGTAGAAGTTAGTGTTGAAGATTCGGGTCAAGAGTTGAGCGCAAAGGGCTTGAATACTCCCCAAGCTCCGACCCAACTTCTCTATTCTGCTGCTGACGAATCTGGAGTTGTGCAATCGTCAGGAATATCAAGAAACGCACCTTGCCCTTGTGGTTCAGGTAAAAAGTACAAGAGATGCCACGGAGAAAGCTAATTTCTTAAAGCAGGGTTAACGAAGTACAAAGCCATCTCTTATCGACACCTTCGAATCGCATAACGAGCGCCCTTACGCGTTTTTCAAATTTAACGGTAATGGTTGATTCGCTAATTCCATCTAAAGGTTCACACCTATAAACCTTACGAACTCTTCCCACTTCGCTGACACTTCCAACTTTTTTTACTAGTTCCGCATAAATAGATTGATGGCACCAACGAGAAAGTTGAGCGGGAGAACGACGCGAGGCCAATATTTCTAAAACACTTATTCCAAATTTAAGGGTCCAGATATCTAAATTAGGTAGCTCGCTTGCCGATGTCGGAGTTGGGGCAAAATCGGGATCAAACTCTTCGCCGAAATGTGATGGCGTTGAGTAGAGAAATGGCTTTTGAGGAGAGTGATGTGGCGCTTGAACTTGAAGGATTGACATGAGGAGACAATCTCGTGATCAAAAAGAAATTACTCCCACTTAAAGGCTGAAAGCCAAGTCATCCCAAAGTATGACTGTGGATGCAAGCGAACAATATGTCGGGTGATGTCCTTAAGTGACCCGCATGAGTAACTATCAAAAAAGAAGTCGGGCAAGATTGATCACCGCAGTGAGTTTGATTGTCGCCTCATTCTGTTCTGCGTTCATTTTAAGTTTCATGGCAAATCGCAGCTCACCAGCCTTAAGTGCCAGAGTCACTCTGATTCCTGGTCACACCGTACTTTCCTCTGACGTATTAGCGGTAGATGTCGCGTTGGGTACAGGACAAAATCGTTACTTTCTAAATAATCGCAACATAGTTGGAAGTGTTGTCCTTAAGCAAGTAAATGCGGGAGAGTTGATTCCTACTTCCGCAATTTCCTTTGCCGAGTCAACTCAATTAAATAGCACCGTGCCGATCAGCGTTCATTCATATGATGTCCCAGCAGACATTGCCGTCGGAGAGAAAGTCAGTCTCTATCATGTTGGGGATCCAAAAGTTTCAAGTGACGTCGCACCTGCAGAACTTCTCATTCGAGGCGCATTCATAGTTGGAATCAATTCCAAGGGTCAGAATCTTGGTGGCGATCTTTCGGTAACCATTTCACTTCAATCAGAACAAACCACCTCGATACTAGATGCAACATCAACAGGACGCATAGTTATTGTCCGGGCGCATAGTTAGCAATGAAAAACAACGTAGAAATATCTTTACCTTCCATAATTACTGCAATTGCAAATTCAGAGTTTGAAGGATTCGTTGCGGGCACACTTTATAGTCAAGGGTGGAGCATTATTTATCGTGGGCTCGATCTTGATTCGATAGAGGCGTTTGTCTCTAATAATCCTGCCATTGCACAAAACGCTTTACTCATCTACACACCAGATTTACCGGGATTGAATACAGAATCGATTGAACAACTATCTGGTTCGCTTAGGCAAATGATTGGGTTCAGCGCAGAATCTAAGAATCAAGATGGCTTTAGTGAATTGCTCAAGCTACCCGAAAACGCAAATGAACTTGTTTCGATAGTGCGAGGATTTGTAAGGGCACCGATGGTTCGCCCCATGTTTGGACTCCCCAAAACTCATAGACGTGCCAAAGTTATTGGGATCGGTTCCACGTCGTCCGCTGTCGGAGCGACAACTTTTGCAATCAATTTAGCGATGGAACTGAGCGTTCTAGGAAAGCAAGTTCTTCTTCTCGATGCCGATGTGAAGAGGCCCGCCATCGCATTCCTCCTTGCACTACGCAATCTGCAAAGTGAGGACAAGTGGTTAACTATTGCTAAAGATTTGAGTGTAGGCGAAATAACACGCGAACATATTGCTCATTTTGATTCATATATGGACTCTGCTGTTTCTAGCTTTGATTTCGTAATTACCGACCTTGGGTCCATAGAGAAGATATCGGACTCTCTCACCGATAGGCGATGGACATCTAGCGCTATTCATTGGTCGTGTGACAATGCCGATGATCTAATCTTTGCGGGAAGCGCTGACAACTTAGGAATTCATCGAATGATGAATGTGGCTAAGACTTTTTCACTTTTAACTATTCCTGCCAAAATCAATGTATTACTCAACTTCAAATCTAAGAATAGAAAATCAGCAGAGCAAGAGAGCTCATTTCTTTCAGCACTTGCGCCATTCAAACCTTCCAGAATATTTACCCTGCCACGGGATTCCCGTTCTGTGGAAAGGGCTCAAAACGAGAGTTCGACTCTGATAGACATTGATGAGCGTGGGATCTTGCGTAAAGCTATATCCAAAATTGCGGTCGAGATGGCCGGGTAATCTCTTATACGCTTATCCCATGCGCGGTTATATTGCACTTACCCCCAAGGAGTTGGCTACTTTTTTGGTAGATGGTGAGTCAAGATTTGAACGCGCTTTTATAACAACGCAAGCTTTTTTTGAAAGTAATTCAGAAGTTGATGAAGAAGAACGAGAATTTGATCTCTCTTGTCTTGCAGCCGATGAATCAAGGGCTTTACAGGGAACACAGGCGCGAGTGGGTTTAACCATTGCAGTTGACTTAAAGTCGGCACAAACAGGTGCAGAGGACGGAAGCCAAGTTCTTTTATTAGCCCCGATTTCTTGGACACAAGTGGAGGCGTTGTTGGTTGCTGAAACGCTAGAGCCAGAATTAACTTGGTATGCCACTCAAGAAATTGCTGACGTATTACCCCAATGGGTGAAGTAAATGAAATCCCTTATTTTGAAGGATATCTAAGTCATGCCTACTCTTGAAAAACTACTCGCAAAGAAGAATCCACTTACAGTTGAACAGAGTCATAGACTTCATGAGGTAATTGCCGATTGGCAACTTCTTTCTGATCTCTCCTTTGCTGATTTGATCCTCTGGGTTCCCATTCGTACAGATGCCAAGAGCTGGCCAACTGGACATATTGCGGTCGCACATATTCGTCCCACTACTACTGCAACTGTTTTTGCTCACGACGTAATTGGTCAGGAAATTGCTTGGGGTGAGCAAGCTCGAATTGATAGCGCGCTTTCTGATGGTGAAATTGTTAGAGATTCTGAACCAGAGCAAATTGGAGATCTTCTTATTAAGGAAGAAACTATTCCTGTAACTTTCCAAGGTCAAACAATTGCTGTGATATCTCGTCATCGCAATGCGGATTTGATGCGATCACCAAGTCGTCTTGAGTTAAATTATCGAGAAATTGCACATAGTTTGTATCGGATGGTTGCCGAAGGAACTTTTCCTTTCCCTGATGCAATTCCACTTTTCGATCCGCTCCCAAGAGTTGGAGATGGTTTGATTCGATTAGATAACAATGGCGTCATCTCGTATGCAAGTCCTAACGCGCGGTCTGCATTTAGCAGACTCGGCTGGGGGAGTGAATTAGAGAGCAGTTCTCTCGGTGAAGTTGCTGAGTCGCTAGCAAAAACGAGGCAAGATCCACATGAAGAAGGACTTCGCAGTTCACTCAGCGGTAAGACATTGCAACGAGTCGAATGTGAAAATGCTGGCGGAACCATAGATTTATTAGTGATGCCTATTGTTCATGGTGTTGACCGAATTGGCGCAATAGTTTTGCTGCACAACGTCACAGAGCTTCGTCGAAGAGAACGAGAATTGGTAACGAAGAATGCAACCATTAGAGAGATTCACCATAGAGTAAAAAACAATCTCCAGACAGTCTCTGCTCTACTTCGACTTCAATCTCGCAGGATAGATGACAGTTCTGCACGCGATGCACTCGATGAAGCAGTTCGCAGAATCGCTTCCATTGCCATCGTTCATGAAACGTTATCTAACAGCTCAGAAGAGTCGGTTGAATTTGATGATGTCCTTGACCGCTTGCTCGCAAATGCATTAGAACTCAGTCCGAGAATGAGTGAAATTGGAATTGAAAGGGAAGGTTTGATCGGCACGTTAGAACCTCGCCTTGCTACTCCTTTGGCACTTATCGTCACGGAGTTGATTCATAATGCCCTCGAACATGGGCTCGCCACTCAGGGGAGTCAGATGCGAATAATTGCGAAGAGGGATGCGCAGACCTGTACATTATTTGTTGAAGATAATGGAGTTGGATTGCCTACTGGATTTGAGTTAAATACCTCGTCAAATCTTGGACTTCAAATCGTTAGAACCCTCACGCAAAATGAGTTGCAAGGTGAGTTACAGATTGTGTCAAAAGTTGCAGGGACGAGCGCTTCGGTAAGTTTTCCTATTTAAAAATTGTTTTGATTTTGTTCCATCAGACGAGCACGATTTCTCGCAGCACGTCGTTTGAGTGCGCGTCGCTCATCTTCTGAAAGCCCGCCCCACACGCCAGCGTCTTGTCCACTTTCTAACGCCCATGCTAAGCAAGGATCTTTAACGATGCAACGCTGACAAACTTTTTTTGCCTCTTCAATTTGTGTAATGGCAGGTCCGGTATTTCCAACAGGGAAAAAGAGTTCAGGATCTTCATCTCTGCAGGCAGATTGATGTCGCCAATCCATGAGGTACCCACCCTTTCTCGCGAAACTCTTCATGTACATGACATTGCGTGCTCACGTATGTATGGTCACTCGTAATGATTATGTGAGCGTTCCAAGGGCATTATTCTCCCTGCTATTGATTGCTTAAACAAGGACAATTGCCGGTAGTTTGCGATTACTTAAGTGATTTACCTCGCTCACCACTCATTTGTTCTTTCATTTTTAAACTTTGAGACCCTTACTTACCGAATTCATGCAACTAACTAGCGCTAACCCGCTTGTGCCCCCGGCAGGAATCGAACCTGCGCACCCGCCTCCGGAGGGCGGTGCTCTATCCCCTGAGCTACGGGGGCGCACTTCGTTAATCTATCAGCGAGTGGCGAGTTTAGGCTTGAGGTATCAGAATAGATACATGACGGAGAGCGCATATTTTGCTACGGGTTGTTTTTGGGGAGCCGAGCGGCGATTTTGGCAATTGGATGGCGTAACAGAAACAAGTGTTGGTTATATGGGTGGCACACGTCCGCAACCTTCATATGAGCAAGTGTGTACGGGTGTCACTGGCCATGCAGAAATAGTTTCACTCACTTTCGATCCTAAAATTATTTCATATCAGCGCTTGCTTGAAGAGTTTTGGACGATGCATGATCCAACAACGCTCAATTCGCAAGGAAACGATATCGGAACTCAATACAGAAGCGCTATTTTCACCACCACCTCTGAGCAAATGGAGCAAGCGCTAAAGTCCAAGGCTATTTACCAAAAGGAAATCACTCAATCGGGATTTGATCCGATTGTCACTGAAATTCTTCCGGCAGCAGGAGTCACTTATTGGCCTGCTGAGGAGTACCACCAAAAATATCTCGCGAAAAATCCAAATGGATACGATTGCCACTCCTCAACTGGGATTGCATTTCCTAAGAGCGTTGTACTCAGCCAATGATTAACGAAGATGAATTAAAGTCACGTCTAGATCCGCTCTCCTTTGACGTACTGCGCCGCGGTGCGACCGAACGGCCATTTACAGGCGAGTATGTTGATACAGAAACTGTTGGAATTTATAAATGTAAAGCGTGTTCGGCAGAACTCTTTAGAAGTGAAACAAAGTTTCATTCGGGATGTGGCTGGCCTTCTTTTTATGCTCCTACTAAAGATGATGCAGTTTTACTGATTGAAGACCGCTCACTAGCGCCGCGCGTCAGAACAGAAGTTCGTTGTGCCGCATGCGACTCTCATCTTGGCCACGTTTTCGAGGGTGAAGGTTATGACGTTCCAACAGACCAACGATGGTGCATCAACTCTGTATCACTCATTTTAGAAACCAAGTAATTATTACTTGCTATCAGCAGCTCTCCAGCAATACCAAGCGACAACACTTCGATGAGGGTGAAATTTTTCTCCTCTGATTTCTAATTTCTTTGGTTTTATCTCTTCTTTAAGTTTATGAATCTTCTCCCAGCCACGCCTCACACCTAAATCCCCAGTGGGCCAAACATTTAATCGCCCAAGTTGAAACATAAGAAACATGTCTACAGTCCATGGGCCGATACCCCAAAGAGAGGTTAATTGTTTGTAAATCAATTGATCATCATCAATAAGGTGAAGGTCGTTAATCTTGACTTCACCATTGAGTGCCGCATTGCCCAACCCCAGAATCGTCTTTGCTTTCGCTCCTGAAACACCAACTGCACGTAAATCAATTTCTTTTAACTCAACAATTCTTGCTGGAGTAATTTTCCCAGAAACGAGCGCATGCACGCGCCCATGAATAGTTTCGGCCGCTTTACCCGCTAGTTGTTGTGAGATTACAGAACTCACGAGTGATTCGAAATGCGACTCATCGCTATTTTTCCTACCAATGGTGCACAGTGGGCTCTGTTCAATTATGGAAGTGAACTTAGGGTCAGCTTCAATAATGGCTTCTGCAATCTTCTTCATTTTCGCAGACGAGATGGCCATGCGAGGCAGATTACACTTTTAGCCTCTGAATTGCTGTGCTCAAGTCGACGATTAAGCCATTGATAACTATGGAATACTTTGCACATGGCCAAAGTTGAAGTACGCGAATTCACGCCAGCAGAGATGCGCCATCACAGAAGCGAAAAATGGCGAGATGCTCCCGCCGACGTACTTCCATTGCCGGTAGCTGAAATGGATTTCGAAATTGCCGAGCCGATTCGGAATCTATTGATAGAAATGGTGCAGCGTTCTGATTTGGGTTACTTGGGACCTATTCCTGAGTTAGGAATTTCATTTGCGAAGTTTGCAAAAAATAGGTGGCAATGGACTTTAGATCCAGAACAAATCCATACTGTTACTGATGTCGGCGTCGGAGTTGTTGAAGTATTGCGGTTATTTACAAAGCCAGGGGATAAGGTCCTGATAAGTTCACCGGTCTATCATAATTTTTACACCTGGGTAAATGAAACCGGAGTTGAAAAAGTAGATGTTCCATTTTTGCAAAACAAAAATGGCTGGGAAATCGATTTTGACGGGATTAAGCAAGCTTATAAGTCTGGAATTAAGGTTCACATACTATGCAGTCCGCATAATCCAATAGGTCGTGTTTACCTTAAAGACGAGCTCTTACAGATAGCACAGTTGGCACATGAGCATGGTGTTGTAGTAATCAGTGATGAAATCCATGCACCTCTAACTTTTGCAGAATCTACGTTCATTCCATTTTTATCTCTTGGTCCCGTTGCGCAAGGAGTTGGTGTCACAATTACTGCGGCAAGTAAGGCGTGGAATATTGCTGGACTTAAGTGTGCAATTGTTGTCACGCAAAACGATGCCATGAGCAAGAGAATTTCGGCACTTCCACCCGCAACTCATTACCGTGCTTCATTACTCGGTGCATTCGCAACAGCTACCGCATTCGCAGATTGCGAACCTTGGCTCGATGCTGTTTTAGAAAAACTCGACAGCAACCGTCGCTTTCTCAAGAAGATATTGAATGAGAAATTGCCAACGGTGCGCTACGAAATTCCAGAGTGCAGTTATTTGGCATGGATAGATTTGGCGTCACTCAACCTTGGGGAGAACCCAACGAAAGTTCTTTTAGAGAAGGGCAAAGTTTCCTTTAATCCAGGGCATACTTTTGGCCCACATACAGGGCAGTTCACTCGCCTCAATTTTGCGACTAGTCAAAACGTTCTCACTCAAGCAGTCGATCGAATGGTGCAAGCGCTGTAATTTCCTAATAGGCTTATCGTATGACCGGTAGCGAACTCACCCCTGAAACGTTAGTAGTAAGTGCAGGGCGCCCACCAATTGCAGATGATGCAGGTGTTAATGTTTCAATTTCATTGAACGCCACTCGTCATGCAGGTGGTCCTGTTGGTTACGGACGCTATGGCAATGAAAATTGGAGTGCGCTCGAAACCGCTATTTCTTCACTTGAAGGTGGAAAAACTTTAGTTTTCTCATCAGGTATGGCAGCGATAAGTGCAGTATTTTCGCTTCTACCAACAGGGAGCGTCATTTCTGCTTCCCATCACGGATACAGCGGAGTTATGACTCTGCTGAAAAATCTAGATGCAATGGGTCGGATTGACGTTCGATTTGTCAATGTAACCAATACGCAAGAAGTGTTGGAAGCGCTCCCCGGAACTTCTCTTTTATGGCTTGAATCTCCTACAAATCCCATGCTTGATGTTGCAGATTTGCCGAAACTTATTAGCTCTGCGAAAAAGGCTGGTATTGGTGTTGGCGTTGACAATACTTTTGCAACTCCATTGAATCAAAATCCGCTTTCTATGGGCGCTGACATCGTTATGCATTCAGTAACGAAATTTATTTCAGGACATAGTGACATTTTAATGGGATCTCTTTCGACAAATGATGAGGCACTTTTTAGCCGGCTTGAAGAAGCGCGTAAATTTAACGGCGCCATCCCTGGACCTTTCGAATCGTGGCTGGCATTACGCGGACTCAGAACACTTGGCGTGCGACTCGAACGAGGTCAAAGTAATGCGCTCGAATTAGCTAAGCGTCTTTCTGCGCATCCTGGAGTTTCTCGGGTTCATTACCCAGGTTTACCCACCGACCCACACCACAATTTAGCTAAATCCTTTATGAAAGGGTTTGGAGCGGTCTTATCTTTCGAGTTACATGGTGGCGCACAACAAGCCGACACCCTCTGTTCATCTTCTCTTCTTATTGCCAATGCCACGAGTTTGGGCGGAGTCGAAACGTTGTGGGAACGGCGAAGACGATGGTCGGGTGAAAGCGCGAGCGTGCCAGAGAGCTTGATACGGGTTTCCGTTGGCTGTGAAAACATTGACGATCTTTGGTCCGACATTGAACGAGCCTTCAAAAACGCAGGGTAAGAATCAACGCGACTTTAAAGTTCTGCAAATTTGTAAAAAATAGAGTATTTTAGGGGCATGTTTAAACTCATCCGGCGCATAGTGACAGTGGTTGGACTAGCCATTTTGTCATTCCGTGCTGTCGCCTCTTTTCTTTCTTGGGTAGAGAAACAAGAAGATGGCCCCCAGAATGTTTGGGTAGATGATGATGAATTTGAAGATGCCTGATTACATTCCAGGAACGTGCAACATTGGCACGGGAGAAATCCGTCGCAGACAGATAGTTGCATTAATCGGAGCAGTCCTATCGTTAGTAACGTTAATTGGCATGATCACTTCAAGTGCCCCAAGAAGTGCACGTTTTGGAATTATCGCCCCCTTGGCTATTGCTTCAATTGGTTGGGTGCAGTCTCGTAAGAAATTTTGCTTGGCTTACGGATTCATGGGCACATTCAATTTTGGAAAACTGGGCCAAATTTCCCGAGTCAGTGATTCGGCAAGCAAATTAGCAGACCGCAAAACTGCCCTCAAAATTTTAGGACAGAGCTTATTTCTAGCATTAGCAATAACGCTGGTCGTTGTAGCACTACCCCTCTAGCGCTAGGTTTCCGATAGGTTTTTTGTACAGCGAGTTGGGGATTTCACAGCAAAAGAAATCGTTTATGACTATCGCAGTTGAGCATTGTGTGAGACTGTTGCACTGACGAAAGGCTATAGAAAATGGAAATAATAATTCACGCCCGTCAAGCTCAACTTGCAGAAGATTTTAAATCCATCGTTGTAGAAAAACTCAAGTCAATGGATCGATTTCATGTCCTCATGGAAAGAGTCGAAGTAGAAATCATTCACGAAGCAAACCCAAGTCAAGGTAAAAATTCTCACAGAGTTATTCTGACCGCGCGCGGTGCCGGGCCACTCGTGAGAGCTGAGGCCACGGGATTTAATGATGTCGCTGCATTTGATAATGGAATTGCGAACTTTGAACTGCAGCTCCGGAAAATTCATGAAAAGAGCAAAGATTTTGATCGAACTTCCGTAAGGAAGCGATAAGTAATACTTAAGTTTTACTCAGCGCCGGCAATACCACGCGTTGCAGTTAAGCTCGCAACAGTTGTAATGATCAAAGCTGCAACAATTGATCCTAAACTCACTTCGAGTGATACTTCCGGAACGTGGACTCCCGCAATCTCATGCACGCCGACACCGTGGAGCGCCTCGAAGATCATCTTGATACCTATGAAGGCAAGGATGATTGATAAACCTTTCGAGAGGAAAATTAATCGCTTGAGCAGACCTTCAAGCAGGAAATACAACTGACGCAACCCCATAAGGGCAAAAATATTTGCTGTTGTGACAATGTAAGCATTTTTAGTTAAGCCAAATATTGCAGGAATTGAATCAAGTGAAAAAACCAAATTTGTTAAACCAAGAGCTACAAGTGCAATTGCAAATGTGCTGATTCCACGTTTCTTCATTGCGGCAACAATTCGCCCCTCTTTCCATTCGCTCTCATCGCCACTTTCTTTAGCCAATGTGTAAGCGGTATAGATAAGGAATGCTCCGAAAAGAAAGAAGATGCTCGAAAAGCGGGCAATGAGAGCCGCTCCGATGGGGATGAGCGCTCCGCGCATGGCAATTGTGAGCATAATTCCAAGCAAGAGAACAAGTTGTTGCTTCTCTTTCTTCACGTGCAAGTGCCCCAGAATAATGATGAAAACGAAAATATTATCTACTGAGAGCGCATATTCAGTGAGCCAACCTGCGAAGAATTCCTTTTGCGCAAGTGGCTCGGACCAGCGAGGTAGCAGAAACCCAAAAACTATTGCTGCTCCGATGTAAAAAGTAGTCCAAAAAGCAGCTTCAAAAAGAGATGTCTCTTTATTCCGTCGTGCTACAGCTAAGGCAAGGTCAAAGGCAATGACCAATACCAAGACCCCAATTGTGATAAACCATGTAGTTAACGAAACCATGTGCGCAGTCTGCCATATTCTTGTGAGAGTTTCAGATTTAGGATTTTTGGATTTTACCTTCAAGATCGCGGACCAATTGATGAACCTCAAGAGAAATAGCTTTGAGTTCTAACAACTCCTGCTTTGCAAGTGATCTAGCTTCTTTTGCCAGTTCAAACTCGCTCAAGCTTGCGAAGTGAGTTTCATCAATCTTCTGCGCAACTTCTTGGCTTTGGACGTTCTGGCCAACCATGATGATTGAGAGCAAAACGAGTTGCAAGAAAGTTTGGGCAACCCAGGCAACAATGACGATGATGTCGCCAGATTTGATGGCGCTGGGAAGTGAAATTAGGGCAATCGCCGCAAAAATGTAAGCACACCACATAGTGCTCACTATGCCTGTGACAGCGCTTGCTAATTTCTTATTGAAAGTACTTATTGCGCTCATAGTAAAACGATAACTCTTTAGAGTGCATTTAACCGAGCAACACCCCTCGGATTTCAGTGAGGTTCGCTCGACGCAATTGATTGTTTAGGCTTGAGGAACTCGAAGTCCTACGCTTCCACCGTCAACACCAAGTGCGGTGCCCGTTGTGGAAGATGCCAATGGGCTTGCTAAGTAACAGATGGCGAATGCAACTTCGTCAGCTGAAACAAGTCGCCCCATAGGTTGACGAGCCTTGAGTGCTTTTTCTGTTGCAGCAGGGTCAGCAGAGTTTGCAAGCAACCGACCAACCCAAGGAGTATCTGCAGTTCCTGGTAGAACACAGTTCACTCTGATTCCTTCGCGAACATGATCCGAAGCCATCGCAAGAGTGAGTGAATAAATTGCACCCTTGCTCGCAGAATAAATTGCACGTTGTGGGAGGCCAACCATCGCAACAAGTGAGCTCACGTTAACAATTGAGGCATGTTCTGATTTTCTTAAGTACGGCAATGATGCAGATGAAACGCGTGCAGTTCCGACGACATTTATGTCTAGCACTCGATGCCATTCTGCATCGTCACCATCTGCAACACTTCCGGTAGATCCGATTCCGGCATTATTGATGACGACATCGATTCCACCCATTTTGGCTGCAGCTTCATTAATGGAGGCAGTAACTGCAGTACGACTTTGAATATCACATGTTAAATATGTAACTCCATCAACTGCTGAAAGCGGACTCTGTAAATCCAGAACGCACACTTTTGCACCACGTTCGTGCAGTGCTTTTACAGTGGCATGGCCAATCCCGCTAGAACCACCAGTAACAATTGCTGATAAGCCAACAAAATCTTTCATCGGATTGTGGCTCTTCTCTTTAATTCTTGATTAAACAGCCGGAGTTTTGTAAAGAACTTTATTCTCTACCTTAATTTCGACGTCAACAAGATATTTCTTTACAGTCGCAGTATTGAACTGAATTCCAAGACCAGGAGATTCATTAACGCTAATCATTCCGTCGCTATCAATAGGGATGTTGTTGACAGTGAGTTCCTGACAGAGAGTTTTTGGCTCCATTGGATATTCGGCCATCCATGAATCCTTCAGCCCAGCAAATGGGTGCAGGGATGCAGCTAGCGCCGATTGTGAGGTGAAAGTGTGGTTGATGTATTGGATTCCGCGACTTTGGGCATATTGCGCTACGCGATACGCAGAGCCGATTCCACCCACATAACCTGTATCAATTTGAATAAAGCCAACTCCACCATGATCGATGAGGTTCTGTGCCTGAAGGAAGTTATGTGCACCTTCTCCACCGGCAATAAGAACTTTTGGATTGACTAATGAAAGTTTTTTGTAGAGTGAAAATGCAGCAGCTTCAACAGGTTCTTCGTACCACTTCACATTGGCTTCAGCCAGCGCTGGAATTCGAAGCGCAGCAGCATCCACATCTTCTCCAAAAACGGTACCTGCGTCGATCATTAAATGACCATCTGCACCGATACCTTCTCTGGCGGCATGCACGTGGGATGCATCAACTTCAACAGTTGTACGACCATACGGTCCCCATCCAAATTTGATTGCAGAGAATCCTCGGCCTCGCATTGTGACTGCCTTCTGCTTTGTTTCTTCAGGAGTATCACCAAACAGAACAGATGCGTAAGGCAATTTGCGTTCAGCTTTTTTGTAACCTAAAAGTTTGTAAATCGGTTCTTCTTTGGCGTGGCCAAGTAGATCCCACAGCGCAATTTCGATTCCAGAAAAAGTTAAGTCACTTTGAATAATTCCATAAAATGAACTTGAGCGGACTTTGCGGGCGATACGTGCGATATCGCTTGGGGAATCGAGAGTTTCGCCCATCACGGAATCAATTACTGGGTGGCATCCACTGTGTGACATTGGAGCAATCCAACTGGCAATCGAAGTCACTGGGGATGCAACTGCTTCGCCCCAACCTCCAAAAGAACCGGCTCTTA
>WLOF01000018.1 GCA_009699375.1 Actinomycetota bacterium | reverse complement strand
TTCTGCTTCATCAAGAGGTTGAATGAAAGGCTTACCTGTCACAGTGATTGCACTGGGTTCTAGATGGTTTTTTAATTCTCGCAGCACTGCATGGAGTCCGCCAGCACGGTGAAGGTCTTCCATCAAATAGGTCCCCGCAGGCTGCAAATTTACAAGGAGAGGAATGTGCGCACCGTACTTATCGAAATCGTCCAAAGTCAGGTCAACACCTAATCGACCTGCAATTGCGAGAAGGTGCACAACTGCGTTGGTAGAACCACCGATGCCAGCCAAAGTGATGATTGCATTAATAAAGGATGCTTTCGTCATCACATCACTTGGTTTGCGATCTGCCTTAACCATGTCAACAATGAGTCGGCCCGTGTCATGCGAGGCCGCTAATAATCTGGAATCTGGCGCTGGTATGCCAGTAATACCTGGCGCAGTCATACCAAGAGCTTCTGCCATAAAGCTCATCGTGGATGCTGTTCCCATAGTGTTGCAATGACCCTTACTTCGAATCATGGCGCTTTCTGATGACAAGAATTTAGCTTTGCTGAGCAGGCCTGCACGCATTTCTTCACTTCTTTTCCACACATCTGTTCCGCAGCCCAAAGGAGAACCTTCAAATGTTCCGGTCAGCATCGGTCCACCTGAAATAACTACTGCAGGTAAATCAACTGATGCAGCGCCCATCAACAAAGCGGGAATTGTTTTGTCGCAACCTCCCAAGAGAACCACTCCGTCAATTGGATTTGCTCGTATCAATTCTTCAGTTGCCATTGCAACCATATTGCGCCAGAGCATCGACGTGGGGCGGACAAGTGTTTCGCCTATCGAAATCATGGGCAGATGTAATGGAACTCCACCCGCTTCCCAAACACCATTTTTCACACTTTGAGCAACTTCAGTTAAGTGCGAATTACATGGCGCTAAATCGGAGGCAGTATTAACGAGCGCTATCTGTGGGCGACCATCGAATGCGGAGTCGGGATTGCCACGTCTCATCCATGCGCGATGAATATAAGAATCACGATCTTCTCCGCCGTACCAACTTGCACTTCTCATGGCGTAAGACTACTCGGCAAGAATCTTGGTTTTGCGAGGGGTGGCAAATGATTTACTGACTTCGGTCAGCTCATCTGAAACTTGTTTCTTGATGTTCTCTTCACTCTTGAGGAGCGTAGCGAGGGCGGCAATCACATTTTTGAGCTCTTTTTGCTCGGATTCAAGTTCAAGCTTGGACATTTTGGTGAGGCGACGAAGTGGCATATCCAGAATGTATGTGGCTTGCTCGTCATTGAGTTTAAAACCCTTGATGAGGGCAGCTTTGGCTTCAGTTGCATCATCACTTCCGCGAATAATCTTAATGACTTTATCAATATCGATAATGGCTTTTAATAAACCATCGACTAGCGTCAATCGCGCAGTTGCTTTTGCTTTTCTAAACTCACTTCTACGTCGTACAACTTCAATGCGGTGACTTATGAACACCTGAAGAAGTTCTTTGAGTCCAAGAGTTTGTGGCTTTCCTTTGACGAGGGCGACGGCATTGATTGCAAATGCATCCTCTAGGGGAGTGAGCTTAAAAAGCTGTTCTAGCACTTGGTCTGGCTCAAAACCGTTTTTCAGCTCGATAACGACGTTGGTGCCTGTTTGACCGTCCGTGAGATCAATGATGTCTGAAATACCAGAAATCTTTTTAGCTTTAGCAAGGTCAGCTATTCGCTCAACAACCTTTTCTGGTCCAATTGTGAAAGGCAATTCCTTGATGACAAGAGCCATTTTTCGTGAAGAAATCTTGCTGACTTCGACAGTGGCACGTACTTTGAAACTGCCTTTACCTGTGGCATAGGCCTCGCGCACGCCTTCACTCCCTACAAGTTCTCCACCAGTTGGGAAATCTGGACCGGGAACAAATTTCATGAGTGCTTTCAGAGTTGCAGATGGGTTTTCAATGAGATGCTTAGTTGCTGCAATAACTTCACCAAGATTATGAGGTGCCATATTTGTTGCCATACCTACAGCAATACCAGATCCACCATTGACTAATAAATTTGGATAGGCAGCAGGAAGCACAAGTGGTTCAAGTATTTGACCGTCATAGTTGGAACCAAAATCAACTGTGTCTTCATCTGCTTCTGCAACCATTGCCATTGCAGCAAGGGCAAGGCGAGCTTCTGTATAACGCATTGCTGCAGGGCCTGCATCGAGTGAACCAAAGTTTCCGTGTCCGTCAATCAGTGGCAAACGCATAGAAAAAGATTGCGCCATACGAACGAGTGCATCATAAATTGCACCATCACCGTGTGGGTGCAATTTACCCATTACTTCACCAACAACTCGAGCGCTCTTTACGTGACCGCGTTCAGGACGCAGACCCATATCTGCCATCTGGTGCAAGATGCGACGATGTACAGGTTTTAATCCATCACGTGCATCAGGAAGTGCGCGTGAATAAATAACAGAATAGGCATACTCAAGGAAGGACTCAGACATTTCGGATGAGACATCGATATCTACAATTTTGCCGGGGTATTCACCTGGCTTTGGTCCGATGGGTTTCTTGCCTTTAGTTGCTGGAGTCTTAGTAGTTGCCATGGCGGTGATTATGCCAACTAGAGGGGTTAAATCTCGGTAGTGACCTGCGGACGAGCCCCAACTATTGCCACACACTTACTGGCAACCAGAGAACCTGCCTTCATAGATTGAAAAAGATCAGGATTACCTAGCCAAGAAGCAATAAATCCACCTGCATAAGAATCTCCGGCACCGGTTGTATCTATCATCGAAGTTGTAATCGCTTCAACGGTAAGAATTTCACCATCATTTTTTTTGCCAATCGACCCATTGGATCCTCGTTTGATAACAACCATTGGAGTAAACCGCAATAGCGCATCAAGTGAAGCGCTAATTTGCGATTCTTTCGTGATGAAAGCGGCTTCCTCTTCATTGAGAATGATTGCGGACATTAGTGGTAACCATGATCGAATTTCTTCAATATCGACCCCGCTCATGCCACCTACTGTCGCAGGATCGAAAAAAATAGGAATGTTCTTTTTGCGAATGGCGTGGATAATTTCAAGAACACCAGGTCTCGACTTCGCATTGTGGAGTGCGTACCCCGAAATGTAGACAGCATCAAAATTATCTATTTTTGGGAGGTCACTTAATGTAATTCCTGAATTAGCTCCCGTTTCAGGGAACATCGTACGTTCGCCGCTGCGATCAACAAGGATGACCACTACTCCCGTTCTAGCGCCAGGGACAATGGGGTCAGAATATGTAATACCAAGTTGATCAAATTCAGATAAAACGGCGGTACCGGCAGAGTCATTACCGACGCGGGCAATGATGTGGGTTTGAGCACCAGAGACTTGAGCCCATGATGCAACATTTCCGGCAGCACCACCGCCATGAGTTGAGATCTTAGAAGGCGTGTCACTACCGTAATTAATTTCTGACGGAATTATCGCAACGACATCTAACATGACATCGCCTACGCACAATAATTTTGGCATGCGAAATTAATGCGCGCTGGCTACTGCGATGTCTGCAGCGAGAGCTGCATTTGATTTAATAATCTCAATATTGACCCGAAGCGATTCGCCATCACTATGTGAGTGAAAATGTTCGAGCAAGAATGGAGTCACTTCTTTACCGATAATGTGTTGTTCTGAGGCCAAAGCCAGCCCGGAGGCCAAAACTTTGTCATGCAAAGTGCGGTCCATTTGCTGAAGAACTGGATTTGCCACAATCAGCGCCGAACGATTCGTGCCTAAGACGCGACGTGCAGAAAGGATTGAGGCTATTTCCTTAGCATCATTTACTTGGTGTTCTAGCGAGAAACCAGAATCCGTCAAATAGAACCCAGGAAAAGATTGAGTTCTATACCCAACTAAACCGATTGCAAGGGTCTCCATTCGCTCAAGTGTTGCTCCGACATCGAGGATAGATTTAACACCGGCACATACAACCGTTATATCCAATGTAGAGAGCGCTGTGAGATCTGCGGATTCATCGAAGGATTGGTTAGCACCTCGGTGAACCCCACCAAGTCCACCTGTTGCAAAAGTATGGATTCCCGAAAGAACAGCGAGATGAGCAGTAGCTGCGACCGTTGTTGCAGCGCTATTTTTCTTTGCTACCGTGATTGCAAGATCTCGACTTGAAGCCTTGACGATGTCTTCTCTATTTGCGATATCTCGGAGTTGTACGCTAGATAATCCAATATGCACGACACCGTCCAAAACTGCAATTGTTGCGGGTGCAGCACCGTGCATTCGCACAATTTCTTCAACTTCTTGCGCAACATCAAGATTGATAGGACGTGGTAAGCCATGGCTGATGATTGTGGACTCCAGGGCAACTATAGGAGTCCCTGCTCGTCGTGCTTCAAGCACTTCTGTTGAGAATTTACACGCAGGAAATTTTTCACTCACGGGCTTACGATACTGGATTTAATGAGAGGATGACACTGTGCATTTAGCCGACATAGCACCCTCTATTTTTTCTACATTGGGTGTACCTGATTCGCAAAATCGAATGGATATTGCTCCGAGCCCTACCGGCCGCGAGTGCCTCTTTTTGATTGATGGCCTAGGCGCATCCGCAATAAAAGATTATGGGGATTTACTTCCCAATATTTCCGCGATGCTTTCGTATGGTTCACTTCAGACTTCATTTCCTAGTACAACTGCAACTGCCTTAACTACCTTAACAACTGGTCAATTACCCGGTGCGCATGGGATGTTGGGATACACGGTGCGCGTACCTAGAAGTGGTGGGCGAATTCTTAACGCTCTTAAGTGGGACGAAAGAGTTGATCCCTTAATGTGGCAACCCGTTCCCACTTTATTTGAAATAGCTCAAAGCAGCGGCGTCACCGTTTCGCACATCGCTGCAAAACGTTATGAAAATTCTGGCTTTACTCGTGCAGCTTTTCGCGGCGCGGAGTACAAAGGCGCAAATATTCTCTCTGACCTTGTGAATGAGGCGAAAAAAGCGCTCACCAGTTCTCCCTCCTTTGCGTATGTCTATGTCAATGATGTTGATGTGGCTGGGCATAGCGACGGAGTTGGTTCCGAGAAATGGCTAGCTGCCCTCACTTTCGTTGACTCAGTCGCAGAATCACTCATAGCAAGACTTCCAAGAGGAACACGTTTTTGGATTACCGCTGATCACGGAATGATTAATGCAGAAGAAAAAATCGTTATCGGTGAAAATAATCCACTTCTTGACTCAGTGGAGACTGTTGCAGGGGAGCCAAGGGCTAGGCATCTGTATTTACCCGCAGATCAAGCAGATCGTGCAGATGAGGTTGCACGATCCTGGAGAGATTTCCTTGGTGAGCGAGCTGATATTTACACTCGGCAAGAAGTGATTGATGCTGGTTATTTTGGCGAAGTCGTGACTGAAGATTCGCGAGATCGCATAGGAGATGTACTGGCTATCGCAAGGGGTAATACGGTTTTAATCGAAGCAGAAAGAAAAGAACAAGAGTCAAATATGGTGGGCCATCATGGCGGATTAAGTGATACTGAAAAACTTATTCCGCTTTTTTCCTGCGAAGTAAATTAAAGATCCGTTTCCTCTTCGTTCTTTTTGGATGATCCAAACATAATCTCATCCCAGGATGGAACTTTTGCTCTACCTGTAACGCCATCCTTTGCTGCTTCAGAATCAGGTGTTTCGCGAATTGCAACTAAACGAGGGCCTTCTCTGCCGATTGTTGGTTCAGGAGTGCGAGTTTGTGTTGGGTGATTTCCATAAACTAAACCATGGTCAGTATTTCGCACTGGAGCAACTTCTTCGCCAAGCATCCATTTAGCATCATCATCTAGCGCGACAAGTGCTTTACGCGCGACATCAAAACTCCAGTCTGCAGTTCCGATTCCATCACGGTTGGGATAACTAATTCTAAGAATCCAGGTTCCATCTTCTAGTCGCCATGTAGACCATTCGACTGCGTTCATATCCACTTGTCGGGGAGCGAGCCGAGAAATAATGACATCAGAGAAAGTGACAGGTTCGCGTCCGCTTTCTTTTCGCATCACTACTGCTTGAGCAAGATCAATGATGTACGTGCGCTCTTGCAATATTGGTCCTGAGAAGCGTTCAATTTTTTCAATTTCGCAACGGGCATCTCGCGCGATAGTTTCCATAGGTTCGCCAGATCGCAGGCGTGCTTGGATTTCGCGAACTGAAATAGTTTCAGAGTCGTTTTCAACTACCGCTGCCAACCGAGGTTGATTCACTGTTGCTCGCAAGGTATCGCTAATGCGCACAGTAAATTCGTTATCAGTGGTATCGACTAACGTCAGATGAGTACCGTCAGCGGATTTTCCAGTAAGTCGGAGTTCAGTCACGCGGCTGAGCGTAATCTATTCCAGGTCCGAAAGTAGGCAAGAACTAGGAGCATTCCTATGACCATGCACCCAAACGGAACCCAAAATGCGTCATGCGCACCATGTTGATCAATGACCCATCCTGTAATTGCGCTGGCAACGGCTCCACCCAGTGGCATCCCAGCAATAACCCAGGCCAGAGTTTCCGTAATTTGCCCAGGAGGAACAGCAGTTTCTGCGACCCCGTATGCAGAAACGATAAGTGGAGATATTGCAAAGCCGTTACAGAAGAGTGCAATGGATAAGAAAGTAAAGTTGGTGGCAAAAATGAGTGGGAAAGATAACGCCGTCAGAGCCGCCATGAAAATTATGAATCGTGTGGCGTGATTAATTTTCCATTTTATAACTCCATGAAAAATTGCAGATACACCACTACCTGCGGCCCAAATTGCTAAAAGTAATCCAGTACTTGACGGAGATCCTCGCTCTTGCGCAAAGGCAACAACCACAATTGCGATTGCACTGAAAAAACCACCAATGAAAATTGCGGGCACGACAACTGCCTGAACTGCTGGGTTCCTCATTACTGCTGGATGTGGTGCAAAGTTATCTCGTGGATGGGGAGGGGGTTCTGTCTTGGTTTGAAGTGCAAAGGAGGTGGTACCAATTAACATAAAAACTAATCCGACTATCAACGCGGCGGAAGGCGCAATGGATGTGGCGCAAAAAGTTGCAATCACAGGTCCGAGAATGAAAACAAATTCATCCATCAAACTTTCATAGGAGTAGGCCGTATTGATGAGGGTTCGATTTTCTCCCAGGGCCCAAAGCCAGCGTCGCCGTACCATTCCGCCTGCGTTGATCACCGTAGCTTCAGCGGCAATGATGGAGACAAACCAGCTCCATATAGGAGCATTGAAATTCACTAAGGCTATAAATAGCGTTAAGAATCCGATTCGAATGGGGATTGCAAACAAGAGAGTTCGTTTTTGGCCAACTCGATCTGCAGTTCGAGACCATAACGGCATTGCAATAGCAACAACAACAGAGCCAACGGCAGCGAGTGCGCCGGCTAGCGTGTATGAACCACTTGCATGAACAACGATGAAAATCAGCGCCAGCGAGTCCATGGAAATAGGCATACGTCCAATAAACCCGGCTAAAGAAAAGCGCAGCCCGCCAGGTGTACGAAAAAGTTCGCGGTAAGGCGTAAACATGTTCCGAAGCCTATAACTTGTTAGAGTGCCCATATGCCACATTCGCACGGAAAAAACCACGGTGAAGATTTGTTGGCACTGGCCTTGCAAGTCGCGCGCGAAGCGGGCGAGCTGTTGATGAAGCGACCGTTAGCTTTTGATATATCTACAAAGACTTCTGCTTTAGATTTTGCGACGCAAATGGATACAGACAGCGAAACTTTGATTGTCGAATCACTGTTGCAAGCCAGACCTACCGATGGAATCGTTGGTGAAGAAGGAGCATCGAGACCTTCGACTTCAGGAATAACTTGGGTGATTGATCCCATTGATGGAACAGTGAATTATCTTTACGCGCTACCAGGTTGGAATATCAGCATTGGTGCACGTGATGGTCAAGGTCCACTTGTTGGCGTTGTGCATGCGCCAACACTTAATTCAACGTGGACTGCAATTCGCGGTGGTGGCGCATTTTTTAATGGAGTTGCAATAGCGTGCAACGATCCCGTAACTCTTGATCGCGCTCTTATCGGAACTGGATTTGAATATGACGTTGATAAACGCATCGAGCAAGGAAGAGTTGTTGCGCATTTACTTCCACTGATTCGCGACTTACGTCGCATGGGTTCTGCGGCGGTTGATTTATGTTATGTCGCAATGGGGGCGTTCGATGGATTTTATGAATCAGGACTTAAGGAATGGGATAGTGCGGCTGGGGGACTTGTCGCCACAGAGGCGGGAGCGCTAGTCACCACTAATGAGGCTGGAATCACCATTTGTGCAGGACCCGCCCTACATCCAGCCCTCGTTGAGGCGCTCACAGGTTAATCACGATTTAGCGGTATGAGGGGTGCTGTGGCAAGATAAGCGCCCTACGCCAGTTACACCTAACTTGGCGTTCGCGATATAGATCGCCATGATCGATGATGAGGACAAGAAATGAACGTGCTTGATGCTGTAGATGCTCTCTCCCTTCGCAAGGATATTCCGACATTCCGTGCAGGTGATGAACTCAAGGTTCACGTTCGCGTTATTGAAGGTAGCAAGAGCCGTATTCAGGTTTTCCAAGGAATTGTTATCCGTCGCCAAGGAGATGGCGTTCGCGAGACATTCACGATTCGTAAAGTTTCCTACGGTGTTGGCGTAGAGCGCACATTCCCAGTACACACACCTGTTATTGAAAAAATTGAAGTTGTTCGTAAAGGCGATGTCCGTCGTGCGAAGTTGTACTACCTCCGCGACCTACGTGGAAAAGCTGCCAAGATTCGCGAAAAGCGTGGGGCCGGCGACGAGATTCTTTCAACTCCAGAATATGTACAAGAAGCTGTTGCTGAACCTATCGTTGAGGAAGTTACTGAGCAGACTGCAGAAGTTTCCGCCGAGCAGGCGTAACTTCAGGAAATGCCACGCAAAGGATCAGTCCTTCGCGAGTTTCCCATACTCGTTCTTGTTGCACTTCTCGTCTCACTTCTGATTAAAACCTTCTTTGTTCAATTTTTCTTCATTCCTTCTGGATCCATGGAAACGACTCTCCAAATTCAAGATCGCGTGGCGGTTAACAAAGTTCCATTTATTTCCAAAAGTATCAAGCGCGGAGATGTCATCGTTTTTCATGATCCCTCCAATTGGCTTGGAGAGGCGCCTCAAAGCGTTGAACCTTTCTTGATTGCTAAAGCTCGCGAAGGTCTCATCGCAGTTGGCATTTTGCCCAACCCAGCAAAGCAACATTTAGTCAAACGGGTAATCGGAATAGCTGGCGATCACATCGTCTGCTGTGACAAAACAAAGCACTTAATTATTAATGGAGTATCTGTCACCGAGCCGTACATTATTAAAGGCGATGACCCAAGTGATACCGAATTTGATGTCACAGTACCTGCGGGCAAGGTTTGGGTGATGGGTGATCATCGCTCAGCAAGCGCAGATTCTAGATATCACTCGGATGACATCAATAGAGGATTCGTGCCAGTCAAGACAATAGTTGGTCGCGTTGTTGCAGTTATTTGGCCAGCAAAAAATGCAACGATTATTCATCGCATCGATGTAGTTAAGAACCACTAATTCTTAATGCGCCATGAAAGTTATCGAGCGCGCGCTATTTGAAGCTGGCATATCACCAATTGCCGGAGTAGATGAAGCCGGACGTGGAGCATGTGCAGGGCCCTTACTTGTTGCAAGTGTGATGCTGAAAGATCCCTTTGCGCTAGAGCTCACTCCTATTCGAGATTCCAAAGAGTTAAGTGAGTCTAAACGTGAGGAATTATTTGATCTCATACAGGAGCATGCACTTGCAATCTCCGTTATTGAAATACCTTCCGAAGAAGTAGATGCGCGAGGAGTGCATGCAGCAAATCTCGATGGAATGCGTCGGGCAGTACAAGCGCTAGAAATTTCTCCACGATATGTTCTTACCGATGGATATGAAATTCCTGGACTTGGCGTGCCCGCATTAGCTGTATGGAAAGGAGATCAAGTAGTACTTTCCATTAGCGCAGCATCGATTATTGCCAAAGTGAGTCGAGATCGGATTATGCGCAACCTTGATGGTCGCTACCCAGGTTATGGCTTCTCTCGACACAA
The DNA here is from genome assembly GCA_009699375.1 of Actinomycetota bacterium. GTDB lineage: Bacteria > Actinomycetota > Actinomycetes > Nanopelagicales > Nanopelagicaceae > QYPT01. The sequence continues at coordinate 5,750 of WLOF01000018.1, read as the reverse complement.
GGGATATATCACTGCTGCTCATACACGAGCACTACGCGAATTAGGTCCGTGTGATGAGCACCGTCGCTCTTTTTCTAATATTGCTGAACTTGCGAACATAGGAAAACTGTCCACAAACTAACTCCATCACAATCTCAAGGCATACAGGGTGAAAGTAACCTGCCGAAACTATGGCAGATATAAAAATTCCAGACAGTAAAAAACTCATTCTCGGACAATTTGGCGAAGATATGGTCGTAAAGTTTCTTGAACTTCGTGGAGTTCGCATACTTGAACGCAATTGGCGAATAAAGGAGGGCGAGATTGATATCGTCGCGCTGTATCCAAATGGCACTCTTGCATTTGTTGAAGTAAAAACGCGGTCTTCGTTAGCGTTTGGGGAACCTCTAGAAGCAATTACTCCAGCTAAAGCTGCACGACTTCAACGGCTGAGTTTGGCCTGGCGAGCATGTCACGCACGACGCTGGGGGAGCTTTCAAATTGATTGCGTTGGGGTCTTAATGCAACACGATGGCTCCTACATCATTGAATATCGGGCAAACGTTTTATGAGCCTTGGCCAGAGTTTATCTATCGCACTTGTGGGACTTACTGGACATGTCATCAGCGTAGAAGTAGACATTGCAGATGGACTTCCGGGTTATTCGTTACTTGGTTTACCAGATGCTGCTCTTATGGAATCCCGCGACCGCGTTCGTTCTGCACTTGTAAACAGTGGCGAAGTCTGGCCAAATAAAAAAGTTACGGTTTCTCTCTCGCCTGCCTGGATGCATAAGAGTGGTTCAGGATTCGATCTTCCTATTGCAATTGCACTATTAGCTGCTTCAGGAAAGATTCCAGAGTCGAGAAGTGCACACACCATGTATTTGGGAGAACTTGCACTCGACGGACGAATTCGGGGGATTCGAGGAGTACTTCCCTCACTCATCGCCGCACATAAAAACGGAATTCGGATTGCGGTGGTACCTGATGCAAATTTGGCAGAGGCTACTTTGATGTCAGAAATGACTGTAATCGGTATGGATAACATCGCCTCACTATTGCATTGGTTGCGTACGGGAGAACGTTCGCACGTTCAAGAGTTGCCACTCGAAGACAGTTCGCCAGATGATTCGTTAGATTTTTGCGATGTCGCAGGGCAGGACGCAGCACGATTTGCAGCAGAAGTTTCTGCAGTAGGCGGGCATCATCTCTTGCTCATTGGACCTCCTGGTACAGGCAAAACAATGATTGCTCAAAGACTTCCTGGAATTCTTCCTCCACTGACGCGCGAGGAGTCACTTGAAGTCACTGCACTACATTCCATTGCGGGATCGCTGAGTTCTCGTTCACCACTTTCAACAACAGCACCGTTTATATCGCCGCATCACACTGCAACTCGAGTTGCAATGGTGGGTGGAGGTTCACATCAAATTCGCCCCGGTGCGTGTTCGCTGGCGCATCGCGGCGTGTTATTTATTGATGAAGCCCCAGAGTGTGGAGTTGGTGTACTCGATTCTCTTCGGCAACCCCTTGAATCTGGGTCCATCACCATTGCACGAAGTGTAGGAAGCGTTGCATATCCGGCTCAATTTCTTTTGATTTTGGCAGCCAACCCTTGTCCATGTGGAATGTTTTCTGGCCGGGGTCGCAATTGCACCTGCTCATCACAACAAGTCAGGCGTTACTTAAGCAAACTTTCCGGTCCTCTCATGGATCGAATCGATTTGCGAGTAGAAGTTGAACCATTGGGCAGAGTTCAACTCATGGAAAGTGAACTAAACAATTCGAGTGCAGATATAAGAAAAAGGGTTGTTCGGGCACGTGATATTGCCAGACAAAGATTTTCTCTCGACCCATGGAAACTCAATTCACAGATTCCTAGTCGAGCTCTTCGAACTCAATACCAGCCAGAGCGCAAAGCTATGACTTTTTTACATTCAGAGCTGGATCAGGAAAATATTTCAGCACGCGGGCTTCACAAAATTATGCGAACTGCTTGGAGCATTGCTGATCTCGCTTCACACGAGCGTCCAACGTTGGAAGATACCGAGCGAGCATTTACATTGCGGGAAGGAGTTGGCGCATGAATGCAATCGAAGCGAGAGCGCTTTTATTTTCTGCCGTCGAACCGGGAAGCGTTTTTTGGAGCCGCGAAATTGAGGCTTTAGGCGTCATGGAAGTTGTCCAGAAAATAAGGGGTAACGGTTACAGTGATGGCAAACATGAAAGAACGCTATCCGTTATTAAAAATGCCAACCCGGAAAGTATTTTGGATTCGATTCGAGCAGTTGATGCACTATTTATCACTCCAGAATCTGCTGATTGGCCAATATCAGTAAGTGACTTATCAACTCCACCAATCGGGTTAGTTATTAAGGGCAATGCCAGTGCTCTCTCGTCATCTTCGATTGCGATAGTTGGTACCCGTAATCCCACAAACTATGGTGTTCGTATTGCCGGTGAATTCGCATCGGGGTTTGCAGATCGCGAGTGGGCAGTAATAAGTGGCGGGGCATACGGAATTGATTCAGCAGCACATAAAGGCGCGCTGATTGCAGAAGGAATTACCATTGCTGTTCTTGCAACAGGTGTCGATATTCATTACCCCGCAGGGAATGCCAGACTCTTTGCAGAAATCACAGAGATTGGTGCACTTGTCAGCGAAGTGATGCCGGGAGTACATGCGATACCTGCCAGATTTCTTACGCGCAATCGACTCATCGCTGCCATTTCTCGTGCAACTGTGGTTGTTGAAGCTGCGTTCAGAAGTGGTTCCTTGCGAACTGCCCGGGATGCAGCCGAGTTGATGAGGCCGGTCATGGCTATTCCTGGTCCGATAACTTCACCCACAAGTGAAGGCTGTCATCGACTCATCGGAGAGCGTTCGGCAGAAGTTGTTACTTCCGTTGCTGATGCAATGGAGTTTGTCTCTGCTTTTAGATGAGAGACTTGCCTTGTGAGTGAATTTCTATCTGGCTTTGTTGCCATTGTTGGACGACCTAATACAGGTAAGTCCACGCTCGTGAATGCTCTCGTTGGAAGCAAAATCGCAATTACATCTCCGCACCCAAACACCACTCGCCATGCGATTCGTGGAATTGTTAACGGGCCTAATTACCAAGCAATTTTGGTGGACACTCCCGGTATTCATAAACCCAAAACACTCTTAGGGCATCGACTTAACGCTGTGGTTGGCGAGAGCATGGATTCTGTAGATGTCATTTTAATGTGTATGCCTGCAGATGAAAGTTTTGGAACAGGTGATGATTTTATTATTGCTCAGATTGCTAAACATCCTCGAAGTAAGAAAATTGCAGTTGTGACAAAGACTGACTTGGTAAATAAAGCCGAGTTAGCAGAGAAGCTCATGAGTATTTCAGCGTTAGCAAAAGATTTCACTTGGGATGAAATTGTTCCGGTCTCAGCTGTCATACACGACCAGGTCGAACTACTGACCAGTTTGATTGGTGCACTGCTCACGCCGGGGCCCGAGTTCTATCCCAAAGATATGGTGAGTGATCAAGGACAAGAGAAATGGATATGTGAGTTAATTCGTGAAGCTGCTCTGCGTGACGCTCGTCAAGAATTACCTCACTCCATCACCGTAACCATTGATGAAATGTCTCAACGTGATGCAGTCGAAGATCAATCATTTTTTGACATTCATGCCACGATCCATATCGAGCGTGATTCTCAACGTGGAATTTTGCTTGGACATCAAGGGGAGCGTCTGAAGGATATTGGGACTCGCGCACGTGCGGATATTGAAAGAATTCTTGGGGCTCGCGTGTTTTTAGGTTTACACATAAAAGTTTCAAAAGAATGGCAACGTGATCCAAAACTTCTAGAACGATTGGGCTTTGGAGAAAACTAGAGTTGAGAAGTTTTCCGACCTGCTAAGTAGGAGCCGTAAAGCACAAGGGGTAATCCAATAGCAATTCCAAGAGTAAATGGTTCGCGCAGAATCAATACTCCGAGTAAAACTGCAACTGCAGTATTGAGATAGGTAGTCAGCGAAGCTCTTGCAGGGCCAATTTCTTTGATAACAATAAAGAAAAGAATGAACGCCAGCGCTGTACAGAAAAGCCCTAGAGAAATTACCGAAAAAATTGCAGCAGTAGGAACGGCCTGTTTTGGCCATTGAGAGATTGCAAAGGGCGCTGTTATGAGAGCAGTGATTGCCATGGCGATTCCGTTAAACGCGATGCCAGATACGTCAGGGAGTTTGCGAGTGATCATATTTACGGCAAAGGCGTAACTAGCTGAGGCAAATATGACGAATGCAATTGCCCACAGTGCACTATGGCCCGTCAAGCTTTCGATTCCGACCAATAAGAATATTCCTACGAACCCGACTACAAGTCCGATTAATCGAGTGTGATGCCAAACTGTTTTATCCCCGTGAAGTGAGGCAAAAATTGAAGCCCAAATAGGTACTGTCGCAATCAAAATTCCGGTTAAGCCAGAGGAAATACTTGTTTCAGCTTTTGCGATGAGCATGAGAGGGATCAACATTTCCGCTATTGCGTAAGGAATGATGTATTTGATACCACGGAATGCTGCCGAAATTGTTTTTTGTTTGATAGCGATAGGAATCAGAATTAATGCGCCCATGGTTACTCGAATGCACACCACAGTTGCAGGACTAAAGTCACGAACCGCAATTCTTATGAGGAGATATGGTGTTCCCCATAGGATTCCCACTATTGAGAAAAGAATCCAGTTCTTACGTGACATTAATACACAAACTAAATCTTTAGGATTCCACGAATAAATTGAGTGCAATCTGTAATTGCCTGGGCAGTGGTCTTAGTTACAGTGCCTAAGTTAAAGAATCCATGAATCATTGCTGGGTAGTCTTTGTAGATGGTTTGAACCCCTGCATTTTTCAGAAGGGCTTCATAACGAATTCCATCATCTTTAAGCGGGTCAAATCCTGCAGTAATTACTATGGCTGGCGGTAATCCAGTGAAATCCTTGGCAACCATCGGTACCGCATAAGGATTAGATCTATCGATTTCTTGTGACAGATACTTGCCCCAGAACCATTGCATTCCTTGTCGTGACAAGCCGTAGCCGGTCGCAAATTCTTTGTAGGAGGATGTTTCAAAATCCAATCCGTTGCATGGATAGATAAGAAGTTGGTAGGCAATTGAAGGACCCTTTTCATCCCGCGCTCTGAGCGCCACACCAGAAGATAAATTTGCACCGGCACTGTCGCCTCCGATGCCAATCTTCGTGGCATCAATTCCTAAGTCGGCGGCATTAGCGTGAACCCACTCTAAAGTCGCGTAACAATCATCCATCGGAGTCGGGAATGGATGTTCTGGAGCCTTTTGATAATTGACCGCAATAACGACACAACCTATTTCTTCAGCGAAGGCACTCAATGTGGAGTCGTAGATATCCACGAAATTTAAAACCCATCCGCCACCGTGAAAATAAACCAACGCCGGTAAGTTCTTCTCATCGCTTGGACGGTAGATTCGAATGGGAAGATCTCCAGTTGGCCCTGGAATAAAGCGATTAGTAATGGAATAAATATTGCGTGCAGGGCCCGAGATCTGTAAGAAGCGATAGCGGTTCGCTCGAATGACATCTAAAGGAGCTTCCCATGCTTCTGGAAGTCCAAGCGCGGCACCTGCATCAAGAAATTTTCGAAGTTCGGGAGCTAATTCCATAGGTGTTTTTAGCAGTTAATAGAGGTAATAAGCAATTCCATTAGTGGTTAAATCTCATGCTGAGTAGAGTTCACGCATAAGAGTTTTA
>WLOF01000017.1 GCA_009699375.1 Actinomycetota bacterium | reverse complement strand
TGTGCCAAGATTGCAATGAAAACTGCAATCCCAAGGTGTGTACTTACGTGAAAAGCGATTCCGAGTGCAACGCCATCTAGAAATACATGGCCACCCATAGCAATGGCCCCAACCGTGCCTGCAATGTTTGCGCTGTGATCATGTTCGTGACCGTAATCTGATTCGGCAGGTTCGTGTGAACCAAATATCTGTTCAGCAAAGTGCAGACCTAAGAACCCGACAACAAATGCGATTGAAACAGCTGGCACTCCACCAAAGGAGTCTTTATTAAGCGCAAAGACTTCTGGCAGTAAATCAAAGGCAACAAGTCCTAATAAGAATCCTGCTGAAAGGCCAAGTGTGAGATGCAGTCGATCTTTTGAACGTATAGCCAGATAGCCACCGGCTCCTGTTGATATGGCTGTTATTGCGGCCAAGGCAATGGCGATATTCACCTCTGGAGGCTAACAGAAATGAAAATGATTTTCATTTTCCCGTGGGCTAGGCTCAGCCCATGCTCGCAATCGCCCGCTTTAGAGTTCCCCTTGGTAACGCCGATCAATTTAAGGTCGATATTGCTGCGGCCCATCAAGCGCTAGCTACATGCAATGGCTATATAGATGGTGCGATTGGGCAAAATCTTGATGACCGTGGGCTTTGGGTTTTAACAACGACCTGGCTCAATGTGGGTTCATATCGCAGGGCTTTAAGTTCTACGGTTGTGAAAATGCAGGCTGTACCCCTGCTTGCTCAAGCAATCGATGAACCAGGTGCATTCGAAATTCTTACAAGCGAGTAAACTTTGCACTGGTTGCAACGAACGTTGTGAACCGCCGACAGCCAGCCGGAGCGATTTCGCAATCTGGCCGATAGATAGGCCGGATGGAGATTGCAATGGCGATAGATCGTTTAGAAAATATTGTTAGCTTAGCTAAGCGCCGAGGTTTTGTTTATCCATCCAGTGATATTTACGGAGGCCTTCGCGCTTCTTGGGATTACGGCCCACTTGGAGTTGAATTAAAAAATAACGTTAAACGCCAATGGTGGAAGTCCATGGTTTCTGGCCGCGAAGATATTGTCGGAATTGATTCATGTGTAATTTTGGCTCGCGAAGTATGGGAAGCATCAGGACACGTTGCAACATTTTCTGATCCGCTTACTGAATGTACTTCTTGCCACAAGCGCTATCGCGCAGATCATCTTGAAGAAGCTTTCGAGGCAAAAAATAAGCGAAAGCCAGAATCACTTGCAGAGGTCAATTGCCCTGCATGTGGCAATAAGGGCCAGTTCACAACACCAAAACAATTTTCAGGTTTATTAAAAACTTACCTAGGGCCAGTTGAAGATGAGTCTGGTCTTGCTTATTTGCGCCCAGAAACCGCCCAAGGAATCTTTATTAACTTCGATAACGTAGCAACAACGTCTCGCAAGAAGCCACCTTTTGGTATTGGCCAAATTGGTAAATCTTTCCGCAACGAAATTACGCCTGGAAACTTTATTTTCCGTACTCGCGAATTCGAGCAAATGGAAATGGAATTTTTCGTAGTCCCAGGAACTGATGAAGATTGGCACCAATATTGGATCGATACCCGCCTTGCTTGGTATAAAGATTTGGGAATCAATCCAGATCGTTTGCGCATTTACGATCATCCAAAAGAAAAACTCTCTCATTATTCAAAGCGCACCGCAGATATTGAATATAAATTCGAATTTGCAGGTACCGAGTGGGGCGAGCTAGAAGGAATTGCTAACCGCACCGATTTCGATTTGAAAGCGCATTCACAAGCATCTGGCAAAGATCTTTCGTGGTTTGATCAAGAAAAGAATGAGCGTTGGACGCCATACGTCATCGAACCTGCAGCAGGAGTTGATCGTTGCACACTCACCTTCTTAATGGATGCCTTTATCGAAGATGAGGCACCTAATGCAAAGGGTGAAATGGAAAAGCGTGCAGTGCTCAAAATTGATCACCGTTTAGCACCAGTCAAAGTTGCAGTGCTTCCGTTGTCGCGAAATGCCGACCTATCTCCTAAAGCACGAGACTTGGCTGTGCAACTTCGTAAGAATTGGAATATTGATTTTGATGATGCAGGAGCAATTGGTCGTCGTTACCGTCGTCAAGACGAAATCGGAACCCCGTATTGCATCACTATTGATTTCGATACTCTCGAAGACCAAGCCGTAACCATTCGCGATCGCGACACAATGGGGCAAGAGCGCATCGCATTAGATCAGGTTGAGGCATGGTTAGCGCCTCGCCTTCTGGGATCATAAAAACGCTCACTTTGCCACTGGCAAGTGGCGACCACATCATTGACCCGCCAGTTGTTTTAGCACCAATGGCAGGAATAACGAACGCACCTTTTCGAACGCTCTGTCGTGAACAAGGAGCCGGTTTATTTGTTTCAGAGATGGTGACTGCTCGAGCACTCATTGAAAGACGAACCGAAACACTGCGCATGATTGTTCCGGGTAAAGGTGAATGGCCAAGATCTGTTCAGTTATATAGCGTGGATGCTGCTGCCATGAAATCAGCAGTAACGATGTTAGGCAAAGAAAATCTTGCTGATCATATTGACATGAATTTTGGTTGCCCTGTACCAAAAGTTACGAGAAAAGGTGGTGGCGCAGCACTTCCTTACAAGCGTCGACTCTTTACTTCAATTGTGCAAGCAGCTGTCGAAGCCGCTAAGCCATTTGGGATCCCTGTCACTGTGAAAATGCGCATTGGTATTGATAGCGATCACGAAACATATTTAGAAGCAGCAATGTCTGCAGCCAATTTGGGCGTCAGTTGGGTTGCGTTACATGCGCGCACTGCACAGCAAATGTATGAAGGAAAATCTGACTGGGGTGCGATAACTCGCTTAGTAGAGCATTTAAAACCAACGGGTGTACCTGTTTTGGGTAACGGGGATATTTGGAGCGGAGATGATGGCCTACGCATGGCGCAAGAGACAGGATGCGCTGGTGTAGTTGTAGGACGTGGGTGTCTAGGTCGCCCGTGGTTATTTACCGATCTTGTAGCTTCCTTTAAAGGAGAAACCAACAGGCATTTACCAACACTTTTTGAAGTTCGCGAAATTATGTACCGCCATGGTGAATTAATGGTTGAGTATTTTGAATCTGAAGATCGTGGATGCAGAGACCTTCGCAAACACATGGCTTGGTATCTCAAAGGATTTAGAGTGAGTAGCGCACTTCGTCGCCAATTTGGTTTGGTTTCATCGCTAAAAGAGTTCCGCGCATTATTGGATCAACTTGAAGAGCAGCCTTATCCCGTTGCCGTGGGAGATGCGCCGCGTGGGCGAACTAGTCATGGTAGACCAGTAACTTTGCCTGATGGTTGGTTAAGGGATCCTGATGAAATGGCTGCAATCGAACTCGAAGATGCATTTTCTGGGGGCTGAGAATGTTTCTTTTTAAGATTATTAGAAAAATAGTGGGAGCAATTGTCTTGCTCATCATTGTCATCCCTATTTTTGCAATAGGAAAAACATGGACATCGGCACACAACACCACCATTACTACAGCGGATGCAATCGTTGTTCTAGGAGCAGCGCAATTCGATGGAAGACCTAGTGATGCACTCAAAGCCAGAGTTATTGAAGCGAAAAGAATTTACGACTTAGGGCTAGCAAAAATGATTATTACAGTCGGTGGTGGCGCACCTGGAGATCGTACGACTGAGGCAGCAACGAGCAAATACTGGTTGAGCACCCATGGTGTTAAATCTAAAAATATTGTTTCGATTGGAAAAGGTCGAGATACTTTGGTGAGTACTCAAAGTTATGTCGAAGAAATGAAAAGAAGGAAATTAGTGAGCGTCCTCATTGTCACTGATCCTTACCATTGCTTACGGGCAATGACGATGGCTAACGATTTGGGGGCAAAAAGTTATTGCTCTCCGGTCAGGACAGGTCCGAATTCTTTAGATCATTCTCATTTGCGTTACCTATTGCGTGAAAGCGGGGCGTATCTTGCCTACATCACGCTAGGGCGACGTGGAATTCATGTCAGCGATCACCTCAACCAGTAATAGAGTTAGAGATATGAGCACGAATTACACGGCGAGCGACCTTGAGCGGTTCGATTTTGAGCCAGCAAAGCGACCTGGTCGTACTGAATTTATGCGCGATCGCGCGCGCGTAATTCATTCAGCTTCACTTCGTCGCCTTGGTGCAAAAACACAAGTTGCAGTGCCTTGGGAAAACGATTTTCAACGTACGCGGCTTGCTCACTCTTTAGAAGTAGCTCAAATTGGTCGTGAACTTGGTGACTCGCTTGGAGCAGATCCTGATTTATTAGATACCGCCTGCCTTGCGCATGATTTGGGACATCCGCCATTTGGTCACAACGGAGAAGATGCACTCGCTGAAATTGCACAGAGTTGCGGTGGTTTTGAAGGTAACGCCCAGAGTTTCAGATTACTGACGCGGCTTGAAGCTAAAAGTGTTGATGCCAATGGAAAATCAATGGGACTCAATTTAACTCGTGCATCACTTGACGCTGTTACTAAATATCCATGGGGCAGCGAAAAAAATAGTAAGAAGTTTGGATTTTATGAGGATGACCGAGAAGTTTTTGAATGGATGCGCCAAGGTGCACCTGATGGAAGACGTTGTATAGAGGCCCAAATTATGGACTGGTCAGATGATGTTTCTTACTCTGTGCATGATTTAGAAGATGCGCTAGTAGCAGGACAAGTTGATGTGGCTAGATTTTCGAAGGACTTACCCGAATTGCATCACGTGATGGTGAGTGATTATGGAATGGATATCACCGAAGAAGAAAGTGCTCAGGCTCTTGCCCGCTTACAGAAACTTTCATGTTGGCCAACTAAATACGATGGCACACATGCCTCTCTTGCTCGCCTGAAGGATCTCACAAGTCAATTAATTGGCCGCTTTGTTTTATCTGCAGAGTTAGAGACTCGTAAAATTCACGGTGCTAAAGCACTAGTCCGATACGGTGCAAATCTTGAAGTGCCAAGAGATTCACGATTAGAAGTTGGTTTTCTCAAAGGCGTTGCAGGCCACTATTTAATCAACGCCCCAATTGCGCAAGAGAGGTATCAAAAGCAGCGGGTAGTTATTTCAGAGCTGGTTGAGATGGTTCTAGCGAGTGCACCGAAGAATTTAGATTCAATTCTGCTCAAGGATTGGGAGCGAGCCACGACGCAAGCACAGAAATTGCGTGTGGTCATCGATCAAGTTGCTAGCCTGACCGACCCGGGTGCTTACGCTCTTCATGCGCGTCTGAGCTCCTAGATAGACTTCGTGCCATGAGTGGTCGTATTAAGAATGATGATGTTGCCTACATCCGCGACCGCGCTCCCATCGATGAAGTTGTTGGTGATTATGTACAACTAAAAAACGCCGGTGGAGGCGCAAAAAAAGGTTTATGTCCATTCCATGATGAGAAATCTCCTTCTTTTCACGTCACGCCAAGCAAAGGCTATTTTCATTGCTTCGGATGCCAAACAGGTGGCGATGTCATTGCCTTCGTGATGAAAATTGATCACTTATCTTTTACTGAAACTATCGAAAAGTTGGCAGACCGTATTGGTTACACGCTGCATTACGAAGAAGGTAGTGGCGGAACTGCCGCACCTGCTGGACAACGTTCAAGACTTATCGCAGCCAACTTAGCTGCCTCCGCGTTTTATCAAGCCCAACTCAATGAATCTACTGGCGCGCAATTTGGTCGAGATCTACTTTCTAAACGTGGTTTCGATAAAGATGCATGTGCGACATTTGGAGTTGGGTTTGCACCAGATGAATGGGACGCGCTCACTAAACATTTACGTGGGCAAGGTTTTACGTTTGAGGAACTTGAGACGGCTGGGCTATCTAAAATGGGTCAACGCGGGCCTATTGATCGCTTTCGAAATCGTTTAACGTGGCCGATTCGTGATGTAAGAGGCGACGTTGTTGGTTTTGGCGCACGTAAATTAGCAAGTGATGACGTCGACACCGGACCCAAGTATCTCAACACTCCTGAAACTCCAATTTATAAAAAGAGTCAAGTGCTTTATGGCCTAGATTTAGCAAAGAAAGAAATCGCTAAAAAACGCCAAGCAGTTATTGTTGAAGGATATACAGATGTCATGGCTGCTCACTTAGCAGGAATTCCTACTGCAGTAGCGACATGTGGAACTGCTTTCGGAAGTGATCACATTCGCATCTTGAGGAATTTATTGATGGATGACGATGCGTTTCGTGGCGAAGTGATATTTACATTTGATGGCGATGCAGCAGGTCAAAAGGCTGCCCTGCGCGCATTTAGTGATGACCAAAAATTTGTTACACAAACTTTTGTTGCTGTAGAGCCGGATGGTCTAGATCCCTGCGATCTGCGCCAACAAAAAGGTGACTTAGCTTTGCGCGATCTCATTGCTCGGCGTGTGCCTTTGTTTGAGTTTGCAATTAAGAGTGAATTAGCGCTTCATAATTTGGATACTGCTGAAGGGCGAGTAAATGCGCTCAATTCTGCAGCACCGCTTGTGGCTCAGATTCGAGATAAATCTCTCCGCCCTGAATACACCAAACTTTTAGCTGGATGGCTAGGTGTTGAAGTTGAAACAGTTTCTGCAGTTGTTGCAAAAGGTGCACGCACACAAGCGCCAACTCCGGCTGCAACTGTTGTTGAAGATTCACAATGGCGCCCTAGTCCCAACGAGCCAAGACTTGCACTCGAACGGGAAGTTTTGAAGGCACGGTTGCAGATGCCAGATTTAGCGCGCGGTTGGAACGAAATCGAAGCAGATGCATTTACGCACCCGGCTTATCGCCAATTGCGAACGATTGTAGATAGCCACACTGATGCAAAAGTTCGTATGGATGATATTGAAGACGAACATATGAAAGCTCTTATTGCGGAGTTATTCGTTGAGCCGATTCGCACAGACGGCGAAATTACACAACGCTATGTCGAAAGCATCATTGCAAGACTTCGCGAAGTGACTGTAAAACGCGCGATCGAAGAATTGAAATCAACACTTCAACGCCTCAATCCCGTGACAAATGAAGCCGAGCACACTGCCTTATTTACAGAGCTCGTGGCACTGGAAACCTCACGTAGAACTCTCCATGACTTAGCGCTGGGGGAGTTATAACCCTGTAAAAGGGCTTAATTAGAAGAGCGAGAATTCATACGATAGAGTTTGCGCCTGCACCACTAATCCCTGATAGCTCAATTGGCAGAGCAGCCGGCTGTTAACCGGCAGGTTCTTGGTTCGAGTCCAAGTCAGGGAGCAATTCTCAGGTAATACATTTAGAATTTAGCCATGATTTCTCATCGCACAAAAGCCGTAACTGCATCTTGGCGCAACCAGCATATTTCAGTGCGAGTTATTCGCCTGTGGCTCGGAATCACATGGGTTTACGGTGGTTGGTATAAAGCTGTAGATCCTGGTTTTCTCTCAAAGACAGGAACAACGTCTTTTGCCCGCGAATTAGTGGGATTTCAAACATCATCTCCACTGGGGTTTGTGTTCAAGCACATGCTCGAGCATTCAACTTTTTTCGGAATTGGCGTCATATTAATTGAATTTGCGTTGGGTTTTGCTACGCTCTTTTGGGTAGCACCAACTTTGGCTGCATTTGCGGGTTTCTCTATGTCACTAGGTTTGTGGCTCACTGCGACGTGGCATGTAAAACCATATTTCCTAGGTAGTGACACCGTTTATGCGGTTATGTGGCTTTCGTACTTTCTGGTTTTAATTGGCAATCGCCGCAGAGTAGATATTTCACTTGATCGCAGAAGTGCAATGCGGGTGGGATCACTTGCAGGTGTGACCGTTCTTGCCGCAATTCTCGCACGAGTTTTTCAAAAGAGAAGTACTGGTTCTGCACTAAGCACTAATGCCTCGAGTACATCTGCTTCTGCACCGAGCGGAGCAATTGTTAAAGTTGCCGATTTGCCCATTGGAAAGAATTTCGAATTCGCTTTGGGCACTGGCGAACCAGTGATGTTATTCAGAACAAAAAATGGCGTATTTGCTTACTCTGAAGTTTGCACGCATCAAGGATGCACCGTTCAATATTCGGCCCCAGATAAGACACTAATGTGTCCGTGTCATGGTGCGACATATGATCCATTCAACGGCGCCAAAGTACTGAGCGGCCCTGCAACTACCCCACTTGCAAGCATCAAAGTAGCGATCTCGGGAGATTGGGTTGTTCTCGCCTAATTATTATTGGAATCAGAGGGTTTTCTAATAAATTTCTCAGAAAAGTACAGCACGATCTGACTAGTTTGAATCAAAGAAAGGTTCCTCATCAATGAAGTCATCTCTTGCAACTATAAAAAGCTCATTCATGCGTTCTACTTCACTCAAAATTGGTATGGGTTTTCTAGTAGGCGCATTTGTCGCAGGTGGAGTAGCAACTGCAGTTTCTCCAGCTCCTGCAACAGTGAAAGCCTGTGCGGACATTCGCACGCAAGCGATGTATTTATCAACAGATGGAACGTGCCCAAAATCCCGAACTTTGGTTGATCTTGGTGCTGGATCTATGAATGTAAAGTCAATTGCCGCATCAGTTACACCGAGTGTTGTTTCAGTCTTGGTTTCGGGTGCAACCGGGAGTGGTACGGGATCGGGATCTATCATTCGCTCAAGTTCAACTTCTAGTTATATTTTGACAAATAATCACGTTGTTGAGTTAGCCGCAAGTGGCGGCACCGTAAAAATTGAACTCAGCAATGGCGACACCATTGATGCAAAACTCGTCGGCCGAGATACAAATTACGACTTGGCTGTTGTTCAGGTACAAAAGGGGAATCTTCCAGTAATTACTTTTGGTGACTCATCTAAGGTGAGTATTGGTGACCCTGTTGTTGCAATTGGATCGCCACTGAGCCTTGCAAGTACTGTCACGAGCGGAATTGTTTCTGCTCTCAACAGACCAGTTTCGACAGGAAACGTGGGCTCTGAGTCATATATCGATGCAATTCAAACCGATGCTGCAATCAACCCTGGAAACTCAGGAGGCGCTCTACTTGATTCTTCTGGACGAATTATTGGCGTTAACTCTGCAATTGCAACTCTGACATCTGGTGGAGCTGCTGGAAGTATTGGTTTGGGATTTTCAATACCAATTAATCAAGCAAAACGAATCTCTGATGAAATTATTGCAACTGGTAAATCAACTCGACCAGTCCTTGGCGTAATCTTTGATACAACATTTAAAGGCGATGGTGCGAAAATCTCACAACTTTCACCAGGTGAAGCGGCCGAAAAGAACGGTATCCCTGTTGGAGCGATTATCAAATCTGTCGATGGGGTAAGAATTACTGATCAAGTTTCTGCAATCGTTCGAATCCGTTCTTACGCACCAGGAGCTGTAGTTTCAGTTGTTGTTGAACTACCAACTGGAACATCAAAGACATTCAAACTTACTTTGGGATCAGCTCCGTCGTCCTGATACTAAGTAATTTTCAGGCAATCTCAAACGATTTTGCAGTATCAGCAACCATCGAAGATATATCCCGACGTGGAACCCAAGCGAGCACTTCTTTGGCTCGCGAGATATCAGCAATTAAAGAGACGGGGTCTCCTGGCCTCCGGGTTGTATCGACATGTGGGATCGGACGACCTAGATAGCTGGATGCTGAATTAAGAACTTCACGCACTGAATAACCACGTCCGCTGCCCAAATTAATAATCGTATGTTTTCCCTTTTCCAGCACTTTCAGCGCTGTTATATGTGCCTCTACCAAATCAACAACGTGGACATAATCGCGAATCGCTGTGCCGTCGGGAGTTGGCCAATCTGTACCGAATATTTTTACTGGGCTCGAATCTGTACTCTTTAAAAGGTTTGGAATTAAATGAGTCTCTGGATTGTGTCTTTCGGAGATCCATCCGCGTGAACTTTCAAGCGCTCCGGCTACGTTGAAGTATCGAAGACTAATTGCGCTTAGATCAAAATTACTTGATTGTTGCGCGATCATTTCGTCGATGGCTAATTTTGTCACTCCATATGGATTAGTTGGTTTTGCTTGTGCCAATTCAGATATCGGCATTTCGGTTGGTGCTCCGTATGTTGCGGCAGAGGATGAGAAAACTAACTGAGTGATGGATTGTTTCTGCATTTCATCCAAGAGTGCTCGCGTTCCAAGCACATTAACGTTCCAATATAAATCGGGCTTTTCCACAGATTCACCCACGAGTGATTTGCCACCGAAATGGATTACTGCCTCGCAATTGCGCAAAGCTCGACTCAAGGATGAACTGTCGAGCAAAGACCCTTCAATAAAACTTGCAGAGGGGTGTACGGCGTCTAGGTGTCCGGTGCTTAAATCATCCAAGATCGAGACAGCGAAACCTTGTGAGATAAGTACATCAACTGCGGTTGCACCGATGTACCCAGCGCCACCGGTGACGAGAATCCTCATTACTTTCCTAAAACTACGCTTCGGAGTTGGTCTGCGGATTGCTCTGGGCGCATGTCCATAATGAAAGCACCCATTGAAGATTCTGAACCTGCCAAATATTTCAATTTCCCAGGCGCACGTCTGACGCTCGTAATCTCCCAATGCAATCTCATAATGTCGCGATCATGTCGCACAGGTGCCTGATGCCAGCCTGCGATGTATGCCATAGGAATATTAAATACACCCTCTAAGCGATTGAGTACTTCGAGAGCTATAGATGGGAACGCATCGCAAGCTTCTTCGCTAAGAGCTGCTAAATCTGGCACAGGATTTTTCGGTGCCACATGTATTTCGAATGGGTATCGCGCTGCGTAAGGAACAAAGGCAACCCAGTGTGCATTTTGGGCAACAATGCGAATCTCATCTTTTATTTCTCGCGCTACAAGGTCATCGAATAAGACTCGCCCAGTTGCTTTTTTATGAGCTTGCGCCGCGGCCAGCATTTTTTCAGCACGGGCCGGCAAAAATGAATAAGCATAAATTTGTCCATGCGGATGGCTAAGAGTTACGCCAACTTCTTCGCCTCGATTTTCAAATGGAAAAATTATCTCAATGAAATCTAACTGCGAAATCTCTGCGGTCCGATCTCGCCAGGCTTCAAGGACTGTGCGTACTTGCGCAGGGGAGAGATCTCTAAATGATTTTCCATGATCGGATGTGTAGCAAACAACTTCACACACGCCAGCAGCAGGGGCGTTAGGAGTGGCAGGACCTTGTACTTGTGGCAGTGTCCATGAAGGCTCTGGTGGTCGTAGTGATGGAGAGCGATTATCAAATACCGCAACGTTATAAGTGGCTTCAGGAATTTCTGTCAGCAGTTCTCCGACCGTTGGGCACAGCGGACACAATTCTTTAGGTGGCAAAAATGCTCGCGTTTGGCGGTGCGGTGACATAGCTACCCACTCGCTTACTAGAGAATCAAAACGCAACTCACCTATGCCAGGTTGATCTTCTTTAGGGCGCTGATCGAGTGCATTTCTTTGAGCGCCATCGTTGTCGTAGTAGCGGATTGTTCGGCCATCAGACATTGTTTTATCAGTTCGCGTGACTCCCGCTGATAACTTTTTGCTCTGCGACATAGTGTGTCAACTCTACCTTACGAGCTTGAAACTAATTCTTAATCTGATTGGCACACCCGTCTACAGCGGGCTTTGGAGTGAGCGGAGGCTTAGGGGATGTGCTCGGCGATGGAGTGCTCGTTGGTCCTTGCTCAACAGTGAAAACAACTGGCGCATCGCTAATTGCATGTGTCCCAGAAATATCTGTGTATTTAATTCTTCCAGGCCATGTACCTGCAGGAATTCCTTTTACAGTCAAAATCCAACTTCCACTTGATAACCGAACGACTGATTGTTGTGGTGTCAGCAAGAGGTTGGCATCTTTATCTGCAAAATAGCGAACGGTCCCAGTAACTACAGGAGTTCCAGTTGGTCGAGCGACCATGACACTAAAGACAACAGGTTTATTCGTTGTACTTGCAGTTATCGATTCTACGCGAGTCTCACTTAGTTCATTTTTTGGCATCAGGTCCGAAATTTGAGGAACCCACGCCCCTTTTACTAAATTCAAGAACGCACTTGCCGGTCCGCGGAATACATTGAGATCAACTCGAGTTCCTGGCACTCCATATTTTTTAGCAATTCCACACGATGTGTATTGCCAAAAAGTCCAAATAGTTTCACACGTTGAAGAAGTCCAGGAATGCACAAAACATCCGCCGCTTTTCTGCCCAGGTTTAGCAAGTGGATCTGCGGGATTTATTGCATAGTGAGCGACCCATAGTGGGTACTTCAGTAATTCAGCGCTCCTCATCATTGATCCCTCAAGAAACGTTGGATAAGAATAAAGAATCGGTAACCGATTGGTTTTTTCAGCAACTGTTGCCAACCATGTTGTGGCCCATAGCGTGACTGCTGTTCTTGTCGCAGACTTGGCACAAGCGCCACTACTTGAAACCCTCACACAATTATTTTCAATATCTAAGGCGTATGACAGATCTTTTTCTGTGTAACCACCAAGACTTGCTAAGCGCCATAAAGCTTTTTGTGCTTGCGCTTTTGCATCAGCCACGATGACGTTTGTATCGGTGGAATCAGGCAAAATCGCATAATGATAAAAACCCGTATAAAGACCAGCAGACTGTGCAGCGTTATGATCCATGACTAGGTATTTGAGTGCTTGCGCATCTGCAATGTCGCGGGTATCAGATGCTTTTATCATCACAAATCGAAGGCCGCCGGAGTACGCCTTAACAAAATCAATAGGTTGATCATTTGGATGTTGCCAACGACTGACGTCCATCCCATGGATATATCCACCAGGGCCAGTCTGATCGATGATGGTTGCTGTGTCAGCCACACTAATTTCTGGGATTTCTTTGACTGTAATAGTCCGAGGTACTGAATAAATAAACTTTTTATTTACAATTGCACGCGCTCTATAACGAACTGCCGCGTTGAGTGCAGTTGCTGTTCCTTCAATACGCCAGGCTCCGCTTGATGTGGTTTTTGTCGTAAGAATCGTTGATTGCCATTGATTATCGATTTCAACTTGGATAGAAATCTTCACCCCAGATTGCTTGGGTTTAAGAGCGCCGTATAAAGAAATTGTGGGTTGCTCTGAATTAGGGGTTTGTTGAACAGCGAGTGAGAGAGTGCTTGTGACGCCAAGTGCTGGTGAGAGGTTAATAGAGGCAAGGGCTACGCTGATGAGAGTTGAAGATATGAGCAATGTGATGAGGCGAGCTTTCATTGCTTTTCGACCACCTGGATATCAGCACCTAAGACTTCTTTGATTGCGGCTTCGAGTGCTTTGACATGATCACTTCGAATATTTCCATATTCGTGGGCCGATGCAAATTTGCGACTATCTGAGAAATCTAACGTCAAAGTGGAGTTATTGAATTCAGCGAGACGAGCATCAAAAAATACTAACCACGCAATATGGTTTTTTCTTTCAAGCACATAAAGAATTTCAACCCAGCTTTGACGGATTTGATTGATTTCCACAGCGGTGACGATACCTGAATCAGCTCCAATTCTTGGGTTACTGCTAGTGGCGTGGAGCGCCTATCCATTTGAAATATTCTCCCGTTATGAGAACTCTCAGGTTCTGCTTTCTATCTGCTGCTAATCCGAGGTGTTGCGCAATTCGAGCGACAATCTGCTCTACTGATTTCTCGCTAACAAATCTTGTCCGACCGATTTCTGCGTTGCTCATACCTATGGCAACGAGGCGAAGGGTTTCGATTTGAATATCAGTAAATTTATGCAAAATAGATGTGAATGCGTGGGGGTGAATCGAGCCGTGATCATTCATCCAGCTAACGAGTTTCTTTCCCTTAAGTGCTTTTAGGGACTCGGGGATTGCATCGCAAATAACATCGAGATCGCCGACAGATCTTTTCAAGACTATTTGTGTTCCAGTAGGTAAATCTTTTTCTTTAAGGCCGAGCAACCGAAGATCGGGACAAGCGGTAATAAGTACTATTCCAACTTCTGGCGATATTTTGCGCAAGCTTTTCGCTAGTGGAACACCACCTTGAGAATTAAACTGAACATCAATTACAACAACATCTGGAAGTAATTTCTTAAAAATATTTTCAGCAGTTGCATCATCATGCGCTTCACCAACAACATTCACGCCATGTAATCTCATTGACCCAGCAAGGGTGACGAGTTCAAACGCATCGTCATTAATGAGTAATACTCTTGAAGGCATAAGTCACGGTAGCGCAGTAATTGATTCTCTGCCCGCTGATTAACTGAAAATTTAAATACATTTACTGGGGAATTCCCTAGTAGAAAAGCGTTGATAACAAATACTTTTTACTTAATTAACATTTAGGAAACTAATTTAGAAATTATTTTAGGAACTTCACGCGCAATATCAAGTGCCGTGATAGGTCCACCAGCAGATGCAATCTCACCTGCGCGAGAATGAATAAATGCACCAGTTGCAGCAATAGATGCAATTAAATCTTTGTTATCTTCGATCTCACGCCAATGTGTTGCAAGTAAAGCTCCGATAATTCCAGCGAGTACATCACCGGTTCCTGCTGTTGCTAACCAGGTAGGTGATGCCGGAAGTTGAATCTGTTTTCCGCTCGAAGCGACAACACTGACGTTGCCTTTCAAAAGGACAGTAACACCTAATTCTGCACTTGCAATGGCGGCCCACTTCTTTGGATCGCCTTCTATTGCAGTTGCTGTCACACTGATATTTCGCGCTGATAAAAGAGTGGCAAGCTCGGCGTAATGAGGAGTAATGAGTGTTACCCCTTTGGAATATTGAACTAAGCGGAGTGCGCCAGCATCTAAAACTGTTGGCTTCCCTTGACCAAGTGCCCCCATGATTTCCCGTTTTCGCTTCCAAGATAATTTTTGTGAATCAATGCCCGAACCAATTAACCATGCATTAGTTTTACCGTTTGCAATAACAACTTCTGGACGTTGATGTAAGACAAGAAGTTGAGCAAAACGTGGACCGAAATATCGCACCATACCGATACCTGTGCGCATGGCACCTTCGCAATTGAGAACACTTGCCCCGGGATATTGCTTAGAGCCACTGATAATCCCTAAAACTCCACGAGAATACTTATGGTCATCGACAGATGGAACTTGTATATATCGCGCACAATCGCGCAGAGTCCATGTTTTCCAATTTTGAGTTGCCATAGCTTCATTATAGAACTCAGTACCGAGAAGTTTTTCTGAGAACTGGGTCCAATTGAGTGCTAGCGCAGTTAGTATTACCGAGTTGAAAGCGATGAGGGGGAGACTGTGGAACACGTCGTATGGACTCAGTGGGATGACTTACTTGTTCCTGCGTCAATCACAAAACTGTCTCCGAAAAATACTCCGATAGAGACGTCAGATCTTTCGACAATTACTTTCTACGTTCCTCAATATATGGGTGGGCGTCCAACGCTAGAACTGACAAGAAAGATGACCAATCTTAAAATTCTACAAATGCCCAATGCAGGCTATGACGATGCCCTTGAATTTGTTAGACCTGGAATGTCTTTGTGTAATGGTCGCGGAATCCATGATGCTTCAACTGCAGAGTTAGCGGTTGGCATGACAATTGCATCGTTGCGAGAGTTCCCTGATTTCATAACCTCGCAAAGTAAAGGCGCGTGGGCGCATCACGGTGGTCGTTCAATCAATGATCGTAAAATTGGCATTGTTGGGTACGGCGCAATTGGTCAAAGGATTGCCCGTAATCTTTCGGGCTTTGATGTAGAAATTGTTGGCTTTTCGAATTCTGGTACCAATGGTTCAATAAAGATGGTCGATTTTGATAAACATCTTCCAACGCTAGATGTGGTCATTTTGATTATGCCTTTGACCGATCAAAGTCGAGGGTTTTTCAACAAAGAGCGCTTAGCCCTTATCAAAGATGGAGCCCTCCTTGTTAATGTTGCACGAGGACCAATTGTCGATACCGATGCCCTTGTTGCTGAATTAAATTCTGGACGCATTACTGCAGCCCTTGATGTAACAGATCCAGAACCACTTCCTGCGGGTCATCCGCTGTGGAATGCGAAGGGTCTCTTTATTACTCCGCACATCGGTGGAAACTCCAGCGCCTTTGAGCCACGAGCTCGCAAACTCATAGAAAGTCAGTTACAACTTTTAGCTGCGGGCAAACCTTTGGATAATGTCATTATCTGAGGAATCAGGGCCCTAATTAAGGGATTTTTACGCTCAATAACTACAAAAAAGAAAACCATTGACACTAGGGAAAACCGTCAATAACATCACTCCAATCACGCTGAAATCCTTTCCAGATTGGGAAATATTTCTCGGGTGGGGGTGAGCGCTTTTTGGCCCAGGCAAGCAAAGCAACAACTAGCCGAGCGCTTTTTGAGATTCTTGGAGCGTATAAGCATTTTGGCGGAGCGATTGCGCTCAATCATGCTGATTTTACCCTCAGAGCTGGCGAAATCCATGCTCTCCTTGGTGAAAATGGAGCTGGTAAATCAACTCTGCTCAAAGTTTTGGCTGGGGTCCACACTCTCGATGGCGGAACTATCACGCTCGACGGAAAACCTTTCATACAGGGCTCACCTCGCATGGCAATGTCGCAAGGGGTTACCGTCATTTATCAAGAACCCTCACTTTTCCCAGATTTAACTCTTGCCGAAAATGTTTTCATTGGGCGTCAAATACGGAATAAAACT
>WLOF01000016.1 GCA_009699375.1 Actinomycetota bacterium | reverse complement strand
TCTTCGTCCATTTATGTTTGCAACCGAAGTTGGTTTAGGTGTTCGTCCATCAAACCGTGCGCTGTATATGCTGATTGCTACGCCTGCAGCTCAATACTTCAATCCAGCGAATGCAGTAGCAGTGTGGATTTCTACAGAGTATGTGCGTGCAGCACAAGGTGGAACAGGTGAAGCAAAGTGCGGTGGCAACTACGCAGCATCTCTCATCGCACAAAAGGCTGCAGCAAAAGAGGGTTGCGATCAAGTTGTGTGGATTGATGCAAAAGAACGCAAGTGGGTTGAAGAGATGGGCGGAATGAACCTGTACTTCGTTAAGGGTTCAGGAAACGACATCACTGTTGTAACACCAAAACTCACCGGAACGTTATTGCCAGGTATTACACGCGATTCGATTCTCAGTGTTGCCAAAGATCTTGGTTACAAAGTTGAAGAATCAATGATTAGCGTTGACGACTGGAAGAACGGTGTTCAAAGCGGCGAGATTGCTGAAATTTTTGCATGCGGAACTGCTGCAGTCGTTTCGCCTGTAGGTATGGCAAAGAGCGCAATGGGTACATGGGTTACAGGCGATGGAAAGCCAGGACCTATCACAATGAAAATTCGCGAAACACTTCTCGGAATCCAACACGGCACAATTGCCGATACACATAACTGGATGAAGAAAGTCCTCTGATGCCTGTCTCAGATGCTTTCCACATCTATGACACCACATTGCGTGACGGTGCACAGCAAGAGGGTTTGAATCTTTCTGTCCATGACAAATTGGTGATCGCCCGCCACCTTGATGATTTAGGCGTTGGTTTTATTGAAGGTGGTTGGCCTGGAGCTAACCCTAAGGACACTGAATTTTTTGCCCGAGCACGTACCGAACTTAAATTAAAGAACGCCACATTTGTAGCTTTCGGCGCAACTCGGCGTCCGGGAGTTAAAGCTGCAGATGATGAGCTATTTGGAGCACTGCGTGATTCTGGTGCGCCAGCAGTAACAGTTGTTGCAAAAGCATATGACCGCCATGTTGATCTGGCGCTACGCACAACACTCGATGAAAATTTAGCGATGATCGCAGATTCGATTAAACATTTGCGTGCAGAAGGCCAGAGAGTATTTCTTGACGCCGAGCATTTCTTTGATGGATACCGCTCAAATCGTGCTTATGCTCTTGAAGTTGTTCGAGTTGCTGCAGAGGCAGGAGCGGATGTCATCGCTCTTTGCGATACCAATGGCGGAATGTTGCCAGATGAACTTTCACAAGTAGTGCATGATGTTTTAGGGGCAAGTTCGGCAAGACTCGGAATTCATTGCCACAACGACACCGGATGCGCTGTTGCAAACTCAATGGCCGCAATTGCAGCAGGTGCAACACATGTTCAAGGAACTCTTAATGGATATGGTGAGCGCACAGGAAATGCTGACCTTGTAACTATTATTGCCAATTTGCAACTAAAGAAGAATCAGCAAGTATTGCCAGATGGATTACTGCCTGAAGCATTCCGAATCGCACATGCAGTCGCAGAAGTTACAAACGTTGCACCTAGTGCGCGTCAGCCATATGTGGGTGTTTCGGCGTTTGCACACAAGGCAGGACTTCATGCCAGTGCAATTAAAGTAGATCCATCCCTTTATCAGCACGAAGATCCTTCATCTGTTGGTAACGATATGCGCATGCTTGTTTCAGATATGGCAGGACGTGCATCCGTTGAATTGAAATCTGCCGAATTAGGTGTTGATTTAGGTGGAGATCGCGCACTCATTGGTCGAGTGGTAGATCGTGTGAAAGAGATGGAATCTCGCGGTTTCACCTTCGAAGCAGCGGACGCCACCTTTGAACTTTTACTTCGCGAAGAAATGACCGGCAAAAGGCCATGTTTTTTTACAATCGAGCATTGGCTGACCACTGTTGAGAAATCAGCAGACCAAAGCATCACAACAAAAGCTGAAGTAACAATTACTGCACAAGGCAAGAAGATTTCGTGCAGCGGCGAAGGAAACGGTCCTGTTAACGCTTTTGATAATGCACTGCGCTCTGGCCTTAAGCAGTTCTATCCAGAGTTAGAAATTCTTGAACTTACTGACTATAAAGTCCGCATTCTTGAAGGTCGTCTAGGTACTGGTGCAGTAACTCGCGTACTTGTAGAGACCAGTGACGGAAATGGCGAGTGGAGCACAATCGGAGTCCATGAGAATGTTATTGCCGCCTCCGCTATGGCACTTGAAGATGCGCTTACCTTCGGCCTCATCCGACAGGGCAGGACTTCCGAGTAACCTAGGTATATGTCTGACTCTGATTTCACAGAAGTTATTGACGCTTTTGAAAAACATTTACGAACTGAGCGAAACCTTTCTGATCACACTATCCGTGCCTACCTTGGAGATCTCGAAAGTTTCACTGCGCATTTAGCTGTTCTAGGGCTGACAAATATCTCCACGCTAGAGATCTCGCACATTCGTTCTTGGCTTGCCAATATGCAAGTGAAGGGCGGTGCTCGCACTTCTTTATCTCGGAGAGCAGTATCAATACGATTATTTACAAAGTGGGCACAGAAAAAAGGTTTAACTCAAACGGATGCAGGCGTTGCCCTCATAACGCCAAAACCACATCGTACGTTGCCTGAAGTTTTAGATATTCCAAGTGCTGCACTTGCAATGGATGCTCTGGCATTGCGTGTGGGTGAGGAAGAGGATTCACCAATGTCACTTCGAGATTGCGCGATGGTTGAAGTTCTCTATGCAAGCGGAGCACGTGTCAGCGAACTCTGTGGTTTGGATTTTGAGTCCATTGATTACGAACGTCAAACAATTCGCGTATTAGGCAAAGGAAATAAAGAGCGCACTATCCCGATTGGCAATCCAGCGATGAAAGCCCTGAAAGCATGGATTAAAGATGGTCGCCCACATGTTGCAACAAACATTTCCGCTAACGCAGTTTTTTTAGGAGCTCGAGGGAAGAGGATCGATCAGCGCACTGTTCGCACCGTTGTATATGAAGCGCTATCTGCTTTAGAAGGATTCGAACGCATGGGTCCACATGCACTTCGACATTCCGCCGCAACACATTTGTTAGAGGGTGGTGCGGATTTGCGAACAGTTCAAGAAATTTTGGGACACGCATCACTGGCCACCACCCAGATCTATACCCACGTCTCAACACAACGACTACAACAAGCCTTCAAACAAGCGCATCCACGCGCATAGAACAGGCATATCTGGTGGATTTTGCACCACATTTCCTCAGGTAGTATTTGCCCTGCACCACAACCCATGTAAAAGTGAGATTGCGGTGACTTCACGCACTTATCAAGAGCCATTTCGGTCCAGGCAACTGGTCGGCGTTTAAGTGCAGAGGGCCAACAAAAGTTGGTCCATTAACCGAGAGCTAACTTCGCAAGAAGTTGGCAAGAAGGAGTGTGCCGCCATGGCGGTTGTAACAATGAGAGAACTTCTCGACAGCGGAGTCCATTTCGGACACCAGACTCGTCGATGGAATCCAAAAATGAAGCGCTTTATTTTTGCTGAGCGCAACGGTATTTACATTATCGATATCCAACAATCACTAGGGCTCATCGATAGCGCCTATGAATTTGTTAAAGACGTTGTCGCTAAAGGTGGCCACGTATTGTTCGTCGGAACAAAGAAGCAAGCACAAGAGCCAATCATTCAACAATCAGCACGCGTAGGAATGCCATACGTAACTGAGCGCTGGCTCGGTGGAATGCTCACAAACTTCCCAACTGTGTACAAGCGTATTCAACGCCTCAAGGAACTTGAAGCGCTAGAGAATGCCAATGACCAGTTGTTAACGAAGAAGGAACTTCTTGTCCTTCGTCGCGAACGCGAAAAACTCAACAAGAACCTCAACGGAATTCGTAACATGACCAAGTTGCCAAGTGCAATCTGGGTAGTGGACACAAAGAAAGAACACTTAGCAGTTGCTGAAGCCAAGAAGCTTGGTATTCCTGTGATTGCTATTTTGGATACAAATTGCGATCCAGACGAAGTTGATTTCAAGATTCCTGGTAACGATGATGCAATTCGTTCTATCGGATTGCTTACTCGTGTTATCACTGATGCCATTGTCGCTGGGCTTCAAGCACGCGCCGCAAATGTGAAGGAAGAAGTAAAACCTGTAGAGAACGTTGTCGCAGCCGGAGAACCACTTGCCGACTGGGAGAAAGAAATTCTTGACGGTACAACTCCAGCAACACCTGCAGTGGAGGCATAAGTTGAAGTATTCGGCCGAAGATGTAAAGAAGCTCCGCGAAGCAACTGCAGCAGGAATGCTCGATTGCAAAAAGGCGCTCGATGAAGCAGAAGGTGATTTCGACAAAGCAGTAGAGATCATTCGTGTCAAAGGCTTGAAGGGCGTTACCAAACGCGAAGGTCGTACAACCTCTAACGGTCTTGTGATCGCAAAGGTTCAAGACAATCTAGGAGTTATGCTCGAACTTAACTGCGAGACTGACTTCGTAGCAAAGGGTGAGCGTTTCCAAGCTCTTGCTGACGAACTTCTTGAGCACTTGTTGAAGGCAAAGATTTCAGAAGTTGATGCTTTCTTGGCTTCAGAGATCAAACCTGGACGTAAAGTCCAAGATGCAGTCGATGAAGGAAATGCGACGCTAGGCGAGAAGATTGAAGTTCGTCGTGTTGCAGTTCTTGATGGCTCACCTGTTGGCATTTATCTGCACCGCACAAGTCCAGATCTTCCACCACAAGTTGGAGTTCTAGTCCAAATCACAAAGGATGCACTTGGAATTGGTAAAGATATTGCACAACACATTGCAGCATTTTCGCCGTCATACGTACATCGTGACGAGGTACCAGCCGACGTGATAGAAAATGAACGTCGAGTTGCCGAGGAAACTGCGCGCAATGAGGGCAAGCCAGAAGCATCCCTTGCAAAAATTGTTGAAGGTCGTGTCACTGGATTCGTTAAGGAAGTGAGCTTAATTGAGCAAGCGTTCGCAAAGGATGCCAAGAAGACGGTTAAGCAGATTCTCGACGAGGCTGGAAGTGCTGTAAAGGCTTTCCATCGCTTCCGCGTGGGTCAGTAAAACATTCAAAAAGAGCCCTTAAACTCTTAGCAGAAAGCGAAAGGAGCACTCGTGCCCGGTAGTAGAGGTAAATACGGGAGAGTGCTCCTTAAACTTTCTGGAGAAGTTTTCGGTGGAGAAAAAGGAATCGGTGTTGATCCCGATGTTGTCCAAGATGTCGCGCAACAAATTGCAGACGTTGCTCGTTCTGGAGTGCAGGTAGCTGTTGTTGTCGGTGGAGGAAATTACTTTCGCGGAGCAGAGTTACAACAATTGGGTATGGATAGAGCGCGTGCTGACTACATGGGCATGCTCGGTACAGTGATGAATTGTTTAGCTCTACAAGATTTCCTTGAAAAATTAGGCGTTAGTACGCGCGTTCAAACTGCAATCACCATGGGTCAAGTTGCAGAGCCGTATATTCCACGCCGCGCAATTCGCCACCTTGAAAAGGGACGAGTTGTTATTTTCGGAGCAGGCGCAGGAATGCCATTTTTTACAACAGATACAGTTGCAGCTCAAAGAGCACTTGAAATTGGATCTGAAGCGCTATTGCTTGCTAAGAGCGGTGTCGATGGAGTTTATTCAGCAGATCCAAAGAAGGATCCTAAAGCCGTCAAATACGACACAATCTCCTATGACGAAGTGCTTTCAAAATCGCTCGCAGTTGCAGATGCTGCAGCATTTAGTCTTTGCAGAGAGAACAATTTACCGATTGTTGTTTTCGATCTCATGGTCAAAGGCAATATCGGTCGAGCAGTACGCGGAGAAATCATCGGAACACTCGTTGCCTAATTTGGCATATCAATTGAACAATTAAAGGAGCACGGCGTGAGTGATGTAGCAGGCACCCTCAAGGATGCAACGACAAAGATGGACAAAGCGTTAGAGGTTGCAAAAGAGGATTTTGCAAGCATTCGTACAGGTCGAGCTCATCCATCTCTTTTCAATAAAGTAATGGTGGATTACTACGGCACTTTTACTCCACTTTCCCAATTAGCTTCGATTCAAGTTCCAGAAGCTCGCATGGCACTAGTTTCTCCTTTTGATAAGGGAGCAATGGCATCAATCGAAAAGGCTATTCGTGAATCAGATCTCGGAGTTAATCCAGGAAACGATGGCGTTGTAATCCGTGTGAATTTCCCTCAACTCACTGAAGAGCGACGTAAGGAATATATTAAAGTCGTTCGTACAAAGGCAGAAGATGCCAAGATTTCACTTCGTAATATTCGCCGCCATGCAAAAGAAACTATGGAAAAGCTAGAAAAAGATGGGGATATTGGGAAAGACGATCTCACTCGTGGCGAGAAGGACTTAGAGAAGTTAACAGGTGATCACGTGGCAAAAATTGATGATCTCTTGAAACATAAGGAGGTTGAACTTCTCGAAGTCTGAGAGTTCTTCACGAAGTTATGGATGATTTTCACGCGATTAACGATGAGATAAACAGGCGCGCTGGGAGAAAATTCTTCCCATCGGTTGTTGTTGGACTTTCTCTCGTCGCACTTGTTTGGTCTGCACTAGCATTTCGCAGAGAAATCTTTGTTCTTCTCGTGATTATTGCGATCGGGTTGGGAATTCGTGAAATCACACGCGCATTTGGCTCTGCGGGAATTTCTGTTTCGTCGAGAGCACTTCTCCTGGCAACATGTGGACTTTTATTCGCAGCATGGACTGGGGGAGTAGCAGGTTTAGCCGTTGCTACTGCAATCTTCTTCCCGATCTTGTTGATAGATGTACTGCGAAAAGGACCTGAGGGTTTTGTAAAAAATGCAACGGCGACAACTCTTTCACTCATCTACCTTCCATTTTTGGCAGGTTTCGTCATACTTCTTGCTCGCCCACACGATGGCTTACATCAAGTAATGACTTTTGTGATACTTGTTGGATGTAATGACACCTTTGGATACTTAGTAGGAGTACTTATCGGTCGTCATCCGCTAGCTCCAAAAATTAGCCCCAAGAAATCTTGGGAAGGTTTAGTCGGATCAGTTCTTTTTACTGTTCTCGGCGGGTCGCTTTCATTTCATTACTTGCTTCACATTCAATGGTGGCTGGGCGCACTTGCAGGCCTAATGATTGTTTTTACTGCAACAAGTGGAGACCTTATCGAGAGCGCAATGAAGCGAGATTTCTCATTGAAAGATATGGGCACGCTTCTTCCAGGACATGGTGGAGCACTTGATCGCCTTGATTCGGTTCTTTTATCCGCTCCAGCTATGTGGCTAGCGCTTGAACTTGTTAAGCGTTACCTATGACGCGCGCCGATCAGCCTGATGAATTGAAATTGGTTTTTGATGAACCAGTTCAGAAAAAGAAACCTCCACGTCACATTGCTGATTTTTCGCCAGAAGAGAGGCGAGCATTTGCTCAAGAATTAGGCTTACCTGCTTTTCGTGCAAATCAAGTTGCCAACCATTACTTCACTCATCTTTCAACTGATCCTCAAACGTGGAGTGACATTCCAGCGGACAAGCGTCAGGAATTTGCAGATAAATTCACCCCAAAATTAATTGAGATTGTTCGCTCTGTTACGTGCGATGGCGGGATGACGCGGAAGGATTTATGGCGATTGCACGATGGTGTTCTTGTCGAAAGCGTTCTGATGCGTTACACCGATCGCACAACGGTCTGTATTTCATCGCAAGCAGGATGCGGAATGAACTGTCCGTTCTGTGCGACCGGTCAAGCAGGGCTAACTCGCAATCTGACGGCTGCCGAAATTACTGAACAAATTGTTGCAGCAGCTAGGGCGTGTGCAATGGGTGAACTACCTGGAGGACCTACTCGTTTATCAAATATTGTTTTCATGGGGATGGGCGAACCCATGGCTAACTACAACGCAGTGATGCGCACACTTCGCAATATCACTGACCCTTTCCCTGATGGTCTAGGAATTAGCGCACGCTCTGTAACAGTTTCCACGGTTGGCTTAGTAAACGGAATTGAAAAACTGATGGCCGAAGGTTTGCCCGTTACATTGGCAGTTTCACTCCACACTCCAGATGATGAGCTGCGAGACACACTTGTGCCGATTAACTCACGCTGGAAAGTAAAAGAAGTTCTTTCTGCAGCTGATGCATATGCACAGGAAACTGGTCGCCGTTACTCAATCGAGTATGCACTTATTCGAGATATCAACGATCAAACCTGGCGCGCTGATTTGCTTGGTAGATTGCTTAAAAATCGCAATGCACACGTTAACTTGATTCCACTTAACCCAACCCCGGGTTCTAAATGGACTGCATCTCGACGTGAGGATGAAGCAGAATTTTTGAGAATCTTAGAAAGTTATGGAGTTCCAACCACCGTTAGAGATACGCGGGGCCGAGAAATTGACGGCGCTTGTGGTCAGCTAGCAGCAGCAGAAACTCAATGATTTAACCCACAACACAAAGGAGCAGAAATGATTCTAGAAATAGCATCTGTTGATATCCAAAGCGATAAGCATGCCGAATTTGAGGTAGCTATCAAACGAGCAGTCGATACGATTTTAGTAAAAGCACAAGGTTTCATTAGTTTTGAACTTCAACATGGCATTGAAAAGGCAGACAGAATTACGCTTCTGATTCGTTGGGAGAATCTGGATGATCACATGGTTGCATTTAGACAATCGGATCAATACACACGTTGGCGCGAGATTATTGAACCTTATTTCGCAAGTACTCCACAGGTAGACCACTGGAGACAAATCTTTACTGCTTAAGCGTCGTTTTTTCTCTAGCAAGATAAATAAGCCCGCAGGCGATGATGGCAATTCCATATAAAGAACGTTGGTTTAAGCTCTCACGCAAAATGAGGGCTGCCAAAAGAGTTGCTGTTGCAGGTTCAGCGAGAATAAGTGTGGATGCAGTACTTGCTTGTACTGCTATTAAACCGTAGGCATAAGCCAAGTAGGCAAGGGCGGTAGGTATTAATCCAAGCCAGACGAGCATTTCTATTCCGTGCAATGAAACAAAGGGAGCAAAGTCGCCAACGAATAGGAAAGGCGCACCCAATACGCTGGCAAGGAGAATAATTTTCGTCATTGCTTCTGGAATGCCGACTCCTGATGTGAGCGCACTTTTGCTTGCTACAGCAAAGAGTGAATACGAAGCGCCAGCACCGAGAGCGAGTAGAAACCCGCTGAGGTTGAAGTGAGAGAAACCTTTTGCACTACTCAGCACTGCTATCCCGCATGTTGTCACGGCAGTTGCGAGAAACCAGCGTTTGCTTGGCCTCTCGCCTTTCAATAAGAATGCAATTAACCCTGTTAGCGCAGGAGCAGAGCCGAGAGCGGTCACTGTGCCGATTGTTACTCCCGTACTTTTTACTGCAGAAAAAAAAGTGAGTTGATAGAGAGTGAATCCAATAGAGGCTGACCACAGATCCTTTTTTTCAATGGGTATCGCTGTTTTTGTAGTGAAGCGAGTGATAATCCACAACAGGAGTGCGCCAAAGATTAAGCGACCACTTCCAACTGCAAGGGGGGAAAGTCCATCAGGCCCAAGTGCTTGGGCAGTACCAGTAGTTCCAAAAAAGATGCCGGAAAGAATGAGGGATCCGTATCGATTATTCAACGGATTAACCGACCACCCATGTTGCAATGTATTCAGGAACTGGAATTCCTGGGCGTAAGTTATCGGCAGGGATTGGTTCGCCATAAGAAGTTTTTATAGGCAAGATGCCTGCCCAAATATCAGAGTCCATATCAATATCTTTATCTTTTGGTTGTCCGTTCGAAACTTTCACGCTGATTTCATTCAGAGGAAATGCAACTATTGATGTGGCGCTCACTTCTTGTACTGTTGATTCGCGAAGTTCAGTTGGACGTTGTGGAAATAAATGCTCGGTAAGTGCCTGCAATGCTGGCCGTTTTTCATCTTCGCCAATCAATCGAGCACTACCTAGCGCCATGAGTGATTGATAATGCATAGAGGATTCAAAAGAAGATCTCGCTACAACTAGGCCCTCAATGTGGGTAATGGTCACGCAAGCCGGGGTTCCATCCATCAAAGCTTTAAATAGTCGAGATGCATTAGAACCATGCAGAAGTAACTCATCTTTATAAGGTGCACATGCAACAGGCAGTGCAAATGGCTGTCCATCAACGGCAATGGCAACGTGGGCAACAAGTGCTCTAGAAATAATCGATGCCGCAACTTCTGGATCATGGTTTTGCTTGTGCGGTGATCTATGCACTTCAGTGCGTTTGCTCATCATGTGCCCATTATACGGCCAAGGCCTTTTGCAAGAAGGCTTGGCCGTGAACTCATTCGTTCTTCCCGATCAGCAAGGTTCGATAAAACGATAGCGGAATTAACGCCGAGCCATCTCAACGGTTCGATTTCCCATTGAGGGGATTGCCATTGAACAAATGGAAGTCGAGTTCTTTCACTTTCGGAATTAGTTATCAAATCGGCTAGCGTTTGTGCAACGAGAAAAGAAAGCGTTACACCGTCTCCTATATATCCTCCAAGTTCGGCATACGAACCATTAAAGCGAGCGTATGGTGAGGAATCTCGAGTTATTGCAACAGCACCACCCCAAGCATGGGTGAACTCATACTTTTTCAGAATGGGAAACCAGCTAGTAGACATTGCACGCAATTGTGCATGAATCTTTTTGTGGCGCTCACTTGCTGAATTTCTTTTTGAGCCCCATGTATAGGGTGCACCACGGCCGCCAATTGCAAGCCTGTTATCTGGAGTGCGCTGCGCATAAGAAACTACATGGTTTGCTTCTGCAAAAGTTTCACGGCCAGCAATCCCAATCTCATCAAAAACTTCTTGAGGTAGCGGCTCGGTTGCAATCATGAGAGAGTAAATCGGGATCAACTCCCGAGTGCGCTCCCTGTATGCCTCAATTGCTCGAATAACTATTGTGGCGTGAAGTTTCTCACCGCCTACCTCTACTGATTTATCGGCATGTATCTGCGCTTTTGTATTTTCAAATATTGCTACTCCGCGTTGCTCTAGCGATTGTGCAAGCGCGACAACTAATTGCGCCGGATTAATACGTGCGCAATGAGGAGTGTACGTAGCGCCGATAGCACCATGCATATTGATGCGATCTTTAGTTTCTTCGGCGCTCAAGAGATGAGTTTGTGCATCAATCTCACTTACAAGGCGTGCAAGTTGCGCCTTGTGCCGGGCTATCAGTAGAGAGCCACCTTTGGAAAAACCACAATCGATTTTTTCTTTCTTTACAAAATCACCAATGGCATCAATAGAATTTCTAAGACATTCATGCAATTGGGCAATCTCACTTGGCGAAGAGTGTGTAGCAAGGGTTTCATCACTGCGCGGATAAAGAGCAGAAACCCAGCCGCCATTTCGACCACTTGCTCCGGAGCCAACGTGCGATGCCTCAAGTATTGCAATCTTGAGTGAGGGATCTGCATTGAGTAAGTGGTGCGCGCTCCATAGACCACTAAAGCCGCCACCAACAATGAGAACATCCCATTGTTGATCGAGAGAGCCCGGAGAAAATGTGGGTCTATCGACCAGCGTCCACCAGAGACTCATCAGAGAATGATGGATGCCGCTTCAGTGAGTACTGTGCGCAAAATTGATTCAATTTCATCGAAATGAGATTGATTGCAAATGAGCGGTGGAGCAATTTGAATGACTGGATCTCCGCGATCGTCTGCTCTGCAGTAGAGACCATTATCAAAGAGCGCTTTAGATAAGAATCCTCGGAGTAACTTCTCGCTTTCGTCAGCGGTAAAAGTTTCGCGAGTTACTTTATCTTTCACCATCTCGATACCCCAGAAGTACCCGGCACCGCGAATATCTCCAACGATTGGCAAATCGTAGAGTTTTTCAAGAGTTGTTTTCAATGCCAATTCATTCTTTCGAACATTTTCATTGATGCCTTCGCGCTCGAAAATATCGAGGTTCGCTAGAGCTACTGCAGCTCCAGCTGGGTGGCCACCAAATGTAAATCCGTGAAGGAAAGTGTTAGTTCCTTTTCGGAACGGTTCGTACAAACGCTCATTTGCAATCATTGCGCCCATAGGGAAGTAACCTGAAGTCATTCCTTTGCCGCAAGTAATAATGTCTGGGACAACACCGTATCGAGTGGAAGCAAAATATTCACCCACGCGACCAAAAGCGTTGATTGTTTCGTCGCAGACCATCATCACGTCGTACTGATCGCAAATTTGGCGCACACGTTGCAAATAGCCCGGAGGAGGCGGGAAACATCCACCAGAGTTTTGTACAGGTTCAACGAAAACGGCAGCAACGGTATCTGCACCTTCAAATAAAATTGCTTCTTCAATGCGGTTAGCCGCCCATTGGCCAAATTCTTCAACAGAATCACGGTGATTAAGGGGAGCCCGATAGAAGTTGGTATTAGGAACTTTATGGTGGCCTGCGATGAGTGGCTCAAAAAATTGTTTCGCAGCAGGAATACCAGTGATGGAAAGCGCACCCTGTGTTGTGCCGTGGTAAGCAACGTGGCGGCTGATGATCTTGTGCTTCATCGGTTTGCCAGTGAGTTTGTAGTACTGCTTAATAAGTTTTGCTGCAGTTTCAATAGCTTCGCCACCGGAGGCGGAGAAGAAGACGTGGTTGAGATCTCCGGGAGTTAAATCTGTTAGTCGTTCTGCCAATTCAATTGCACGAGGGTGCGCGTAAGACCAAATTGGAAAATATGCTAATTCTTTGACTTGCTTGGCGTAAGCATCAGCTAACTCTTCGCGACCATGTCCGACTTGCACAGTGAATAACGATGAGATGCCATCAAAATAGCGCTTACCTCGATCATCGTAAATGTATGCGCCTTCACCCTTGACAATGATGGGTATTGAACCGCCGTCCTCGTATGCGCCCATTCGAGAAAAGTGCATCCATAGATGCTCCTTAGCTCGGTTAGACCAATTTGATTCCAGATCTGATTCAAAGAATTGAACATTGTCGAAAGTACTCGTCGTAGCCATTTGTTAGGTTCCCCAGTTATAAAGCTGCTTGCGCAACTTCAGATAGATAAAGCTTTCGGTGCTGCGTACTTGCGGGATCGCACGTATGCGTTGAAGCAGTTCGAGTAGATGCTCATCGTCGTTACAGATCACTTCGGCCATCACATCAAATCCACCTGATGTAACGAGCACGTAGTCCACCTCTTTGTAGTGCGAGAGCTGGTCTGCAACTGCGGTGAGATCTCCTTCGACCTTGATGCCAACCATCGCCATTCGGTACGAACCGACGGTGAGCGGATCAGTCACGGCCACGACCTGCATGACTCCGGAGCCAATGAGCTTGGCAATGCGTTGGCGCACTGCAGCTTCAGAAAGCCCCACAGCAAGACCGATAGCTGCATAGGGTTTTCGCCCATCGATCTGCAACTGCTCGATGATCGCCCGTGAGGTGTCATCGAGAACCGGTTTTTCTTTGCGAGTCACGGAGGTAACTCTCTCGCACCTTTGAAAGAAAAGCAAAGGAATCCGCAGTTTTTAGGGCATTTGACTACGATATCCGTACTCAAGGGGGCAAAAATCGGCTAAATTCGCAGAAAAAGGGCTTTCGCCCCCACCGTTCTAGGCGTACTCTCGCCCTCAACGGAGCACATATAAGGGGGACCATTCGTGGAGCAGTTACTCAATTTCGTCAACGGCGCATCAGTTCCAAGTAGTTCAGGAAAGACCAGCGATCTCATCAACCCTTCTACAGGTGAGGCGTATGCCAAAGCTCCCGTGTCTAATAGCGCAGACGTTGATCAAGCAATGAAAGCAGCTTCAGATGCTTTTGTGGGTTGGAGAGATTCAACTCCTAGTGAGCGCCAAAAAGCGCTTCTTAAAATTGCAGATGCCCTCGAGTCACGTGCCGAAGAAATTGTTGCTATTGAAAGTCGCAATACAGGTAAACCCTTAGCTATAACGATGTCTGAAGAAATTCCACCGATGATTGATCAAATTCGATTCTTTGCAGGTGCTGCACGAAATTTGGAAGGCAAATCTGCCGGTGAATATATGCACGGCATGACATCGATTATTCGTCGCGAACCGATTGGTGTTTGCGGACAAGTGACTCCTTGGAATTATCCGATGATGATGGCAGTCTGGAAGTGGGCCCCTGCGATTGCAGCAGGAAATACAGTTGTACTGAAGCCAAGTGATACAACTCCTGCATCCACCGTCTTCATGGCACAAGTCATGTCAGAGTTTTTACCCAATGGAGTATTTAACGTGCTCTGCGGAGAGCGCGATACAGGTCGTGCATTAGTCGAGCATGCAACTCCTGCAATGGTTTCTATCACTGGATCAGTTCGAGCAGGAATGGAAGTTGCAGGCTCTGCAGCAAAGCAATTAAAGAGAGTGCACCTTGAGCTCGGAGGCAAAGCGCCTGTAGTTGTTTTTGATGATGCCAATCTTGAATCTGCTGCAGAAGGAATTGCAATAGCAGGATTTTTCAATGCAGGACAAGATTGCACGGCAGCAACTCGCGTACTTGTACAAGCTGGGGTTTATGACCAAATGGTTGCCCTACTTACCGACCAAGCCAAGAACAACATTGCAATCGGCGCGCCACATGAGGACGTTCTCGTTGGCCCAGTGAACAACGCCAATCAGCTATCGCGAGTGAGTGGATTCCTAGACCGCGCACCTTCCCATGCCCGCGTTATGGCAGGCGGAAAAGCGCTCGCTCGTCCGGGATTTTTCTTCCCTCCAACAATCGTTGCTGACCTGAAGCAAGATGATGAAATGATCCAGAATGAAATCTTTGGTCCTGTTATTACAATCCAGAAATTCACCACAGAGGATGAGGCGATTGCCATGGCAAATGGCGTCGATTATGGTCTGGCATCAAGTGTCTGGACGCGCGACCATGGCCGTGCGATGCGCTTGGCTAGGGCATTTGATTTTGGATGCGTCTGGATCAACACTCATATACCTGTCGTTGCAGAAATGCCACATGGCGGATTCAAGAAATCGGGCTATGGCAAAGACCTCTCAGGCTATGGCTTTGAGGACTACACCAGAATCAAGCATGTCATGACAAATCTCAACGCCTAAATGCGTGACGAATTGCTCCCTCAGGGCATAAACTCGCGCGCATTAGTACCCACACCTACTCATCGAATGAAGGCCAGATAACTTTCCACAATGATCACCACCACGACAAGGAGCTGTAATGCCTAAGAAAGAAAATCTATCTCCCGAAACACGCGCACTTATCAAGGCACAAATTTCACGTCGTGGATTGATTGCCGGCGCTGGTGGCATTGGAGCAGTTGGCCTTCTTGCAGCATGCGGTACCAAATCATCGGACTCTGTTAAATCTGCTGTTGATGTTTCTGACACAGAGAAACTAGCACGTTGGGCAAACTGGACTCTCTATTTGGATTATGACTCAGATACAAATAAGTATCCAACTCTTGATGCGCTACGCGCCTCATCAGGTTTGGAGATCACATATAAAGAAGATGTCGACGATAACAATACTTTCTACGGCAAAGTAGCTGGCCAACTTAAACTCGGAAAAGATATTGGGTATGACATTGTCACTCTCACTGACTGGATGGCAGGTCGTTGGATTCGCCTGGGATACACGCAGGCAATTGACGAAGCAAATGTTCCCAATAAGGCCAACATCCTTCCAGCGCTGGCGAATGTGGGCTTTGATCCAGGTCGCACTAACTCCTTAACATGGCAAACAGGTTTTGCTGGTTTTGGTTGGAATAAGGAGAAGTTGCCCAAGGGTGTTCGCACATTGGATGATCTTTTCGCCCCAGCAAATAAGGGACGTATTGAAGTTCTGTCAGAAATGCGCGACACCATGGGAATCATCATGCAGTACCAGGGTGTTGATATTTCTGGTGAATTCACAGAAGATCAATTTATGAACGCAATTGATTTCTTAGAAGAGAAGATTTCAGATGGCTTTATCCGTCAAGTAAAGGGCAACTCCTATAAGGAGGATCTCATTTCAGGCGATGCTATTGCTGTTATTGGCTGGTCTGGCGATGTATTCCAGCTTGCTACTGAAAATGAGGGTAAGTTTGAATTTGCAGTTCCAGAAAGTGGTGGAACTCTATGGAGTGACAACATGATGATTCCATCAACGTCTACCCATAAGAAGAATGCAGAAACAGTTATGAATCATTACTACGATCCTGCAGTTGCGGCTCAAGTTGCGGCATACGTTAACTACGTCTGCCCAGTACAAGGTGCGCAAGCTGAGATGGAAAAAATTGATCCAGTACTTGCAGCAAGCCCATTTATTTTTCCTGATGATGCTGCACTTTCTAAAGTGAAGGTTTTTGCGGGCCTATCTCCTGCAGATGAGACTAAATATCAATCAGCTTTCCAAAAAGCCACAGGTAACTAGTGGTCGATGTAGCGGCCTCGACTAAAGGAGATCTCAAACTTTCGAACTTAACGAAAGCATTCGGGGATTTCAAAGCGGTAGATGATCTTTCATTGGTTATTCCTGAAGGATCGTTTTTTGCTCTCCTTGGCCCCTCAGGGTGTGGCAAGACGACAACGCTTCGTATGATCGCAGGGCTAGAGGAGCCGACCTCTGGAAAGATTGCTATTGGAAATACAGATATTACCTATGCAAAACCATATTCGCGCCCGGTCAATACTGTTTTTCAAAATTACGCACTCTTTCCACATTTAACAATTTTCGAGAACGTGGCATTTGGCCTTCGTCGCCGTGGAATTAAAGATGTCACAGAGGCGGTCACTAAAGTTTTGGCACTTGTTGAGTTGGGGCACTTAGCTCAAAGAAAACCAGT
>WLOF01000015.1 GCA_009699375.1 Actinomycetota bacterium | reverse complement strand
CAATTCCTGCCAAAGCTCCTCAAATGTCTTCACGCTCTCAGTTTACCCGAGCTGGCTCTCTCGCGGGACGCAATTGATAACCAGGACACAAATCCCCAAATAACGAAAGCTCCGTATATCGCGTAGAGAATAGCCGATGGGTAATAACCACCCTTTATCAAGAGTGGAACACCTACTGCATCAACAGCAATCCATACGAGCCAGAATTCAACATATCCTTTACTCATTCCGTAAGTAGCGAGAACAGTGCCTGTGAAAATCCATGCATCAGGCAATGGTGCCCACGATCCCAAAGCTTTCAAGGCAAAATATGAGATCGCATAGAAAACCACAATTACAGGAAATATCGAGATTTTTTCTTTTGCTGTAGTCCACCGTGGAACCACAGAGGTACCTTGATTTGATCCCCTATTGCGATGCCAAATAATCCAGCCGTAGACACTTAATATGATGAGAAATACTTGCCTACCCGCTTGGCCATAAAGATTCTTATCTTGCGGTGTATGGAAAACTGCCCCCAGAAAAACAGTGAACAAGAGAATATTTCCTGCCATGCCCACGGGCCATGTCCAAACTTTTCTTCGCATTCCGTAAATGGCACCTGCTAAACCAAACGCGTTTCCAATAATTTCGCGCCACAAGATGCTCTTTGAACCGAAATGTACTTCAGCTTCAAATAACCAACGTAATAAAGACATAACTCCTCCAATAAATAGAGGGGGTTGCAAAATCAATGCGTGCGAAAAACACAACGCAACTGATGTCCCTTTATCCAGACTTTAACTGTCGGTCTTGGATTTTCACCAAGTCAACCAATCACTGGCAATGATTGGGTCGCGGACTGTGACCGCCGGTTCGGATTTACACCGACCCCCGGAACTTCGAGGGTCAGTCTGCCATGTTCTCTGCCAAATTGCGCAATGAAGTAACCATCACGGCAGGATCGTTGGCCTTAAAAACAGCGCTACCTGCTACAAAAGTATCGGCTCCAGCCTCGGCAGCACGTTCTATTGTGTCAATAGAAATTCCACCATCCACTTGCAACCAAATGGAACGGCTTCCGATTATTTCTCGAGTTCTACGAATTTTCGGAAGCATGGCTTCCATAAATGATTGACCACCAAAACCTGGCTCTACTGTCATGATCAAAAACATATCGACGTCATCGCTAAAATCTATGTACTGCTCGATTGAGGTATTCGGTTTGATAGCAAGTCCAGATCTAGCCCCTGTGCTTCGAATCGCTTTAAGGGTTTGAGAAATCTTTTCTGTGGCTTCAGCATGAACTGTCACGCTCGCACAGCCAATTTCCGCGTACGCGGGGCCCATTACGTCACAATTTGCAACCATGAGATGGGCGTCTACAGGTAAGGCACTGGAATTGATGATCTTATGAGCTGATTCGAAATCAAAAGTAAAGTTGGGCACGAAAATATTGTCCATAACGTCAAGGTGCACAAAATCAGAAACTTGAGCAATCCGTTCAATTTCATATTGCAAATTAGAAAAATCCGCATTGAGAATGCTGGGTGTCATTCTTATTTCCCGACTCATAGAAGCACTCTACCCATACGTACTTGCTATACCCGTTGAAACAGGGCCATGAACATGGCATCCGTGTCGTGCCTGTGGGTCCATAACTGCAAATTATCTCCAACAGTTGCGTACTCAAGACCTGCGGGAAGAAACGGCGCGATCGATAATTGCGAGATATTTCGATGCCTTACTAAAGCATCACGCACTTGAAGTTTTGTTTCAGCCAAGTGGGGAGAGCACGTCACATAAGCAATTAATCCCCCCGGTTCAGTGACCGCGACGGCAGCGTCCAATAATTGTTTCTGCAAGAGAATAAGGTTCGCCAAATCAGCGGGTGTTCTTCGCCATCTGACTTCGGGGCGTCTTCTTAAAGCCCCTATTCCTGTGCAAGGGACGTCAGCAAGTACAGCGCCAAAAGATTCACCATGTGTTGCAATTTCGCGACCATCGCCAACCCACACGCGAGCGTTAACTATCACTTGATCTACTAGTTTCGCACGTGCTTCTGACACCTCATTCGCAGTGAAAGTATTATTTTTTGAACCCGCAATTCCAGATAAAAGTGCAGCCTTTCCTCCAGGACCTGCACACAGATCCAACCACTTCATGTGATTCTCTGATGCTGTTGCAAATATAGATGCAACTATTTGCGATCCTTCATCTTGAATACCTGCCAGCCTTTTGCGAACATGATCTATTTCGGATGGGATAAACGTTGTTGTAGCTCCATAGGGCGAATAACGAGTTGCTATGCCACCGTAGGTCAGTAATTCCTCCTGTGTCGATCGTCCAGGCCACGATACGAGAGTTGGTTGTGCAGGCACGTTATTTGCAAATAGCGCTTTCGCTACTTCCTCGTCGCTCTTCAAAAGGTCGAAATATGCAGAAACTATCCATTCGGGATGCGAATATAAAATCGCATAGCGGGCAACCAGGTCATCCATCGTTTCTAACGGAGTTAACCAGTCAGCGAGCTCAGAACGGCTTATGGCTCGCAGCGTTGCATTCACGTAAGTTGCCTTGGACTCCCCCACTACTTTGCGAGCAAGTTCAACTGTTGCAGAAACTGCTGCATGTTTTGGCACTCTCATATGAAACATTTGATGGATACCGATACGCAAAACATCAACTATTCCTGAATCGATATCGCTGAAATCCCGATCAACAACTTGTTCGATGATCCAATCATGCATACCTTGCATTCGCAGCGTTCCGTACACCAATTCGGTTACAAAACCCTTATCTCGTAACTCCAGATCGCTATCCGCCAATTGACGAGGCAAAAGCAAGTTAGCGAATCCACCACGTTGATTAACTTCGCTCACCACGTTGTAGGCGAGCATGCGGGATGCGTCAGGACGGGGAGATCTGAAAGACTTCGCCCCTGATTTCGCGGAATGCGCAGAGGCGTCAGACAAATTTATCCCCTGAAGCAATTCTCGCACCGTTTGCCCACTCTTTTCCAGACATTTCTCTTTTGCCTGCAGGAACAACAGAACGAATTTCTAATGCCGAATCCCCGCCACACCCAGCAAATAGCGCGCCATCAATTATCGCGACATCGCCAGGTTTCAAACCTGTGGTTTCAGATGTCTTGGAAGTTCTACGAATTTGGATGTTCTCGTTACGCCATGTCGTCCACACACTAGGTTCGGGGCTTAGTCCTCTCACTAAGTGATGGTTCTTCTCAGCGCTCTTCGACCAATCTATGCGTGTTTCGTCGCGCAATATTTTCGGCGCAATGCTCATACCGCTTTTCGATTGCTCTATAGGAGATCTTCCCTCCGCAATCATTGCAATAGCTTCTGAAATTGGATCAACACCTAATCGAGCCATCAATTCCAAAACTTCTCCGAATGTGGCATCTTCATCAACATCAATGGCCTTCGTGGAAAACACCGGGCCTGTATCTACCCCTTCATCCAATTGAAAAACAGAAACGCCCAGATGTGATTCGCCGTTGATTAACGCCCTCTGTAACGGTGCAGCACCTCGCCATTGAGGAAGCAGAGAAAAATGTAAGTTAATACATCCGTACTTCGGCGCAGACAGCACATGTGGAGGAAAAATCACACCGAATCCAATTACAACAACTAAATCCACATCGGAGAATACTTTATGTAAAATTTCAGTATCACGCGTCTTAACCAGCGGAATGTCATGCTTGTCTGCCCATTCACTCACTGCTGAAGGTGTGAGTATCTTTCCGCGCCCTGCCGGTTGATCGGGCGTCGAAATTATCTGCCATAAATCGTGATCGCTTTTCAACAACCACTCTAAAGTAGGAATCGCCACTGCTGGCGTTGCAGCTACACCTATACGCACTAAAGCCCTTTATCAAAAGGATTATGCGGGGAAATCTTTACTCGAGGAATAACTCCAAGATCAAGCGACGTGCCGAACCATTCGGATTCCCGAATCTCCTTCATCGCTAATTTGCGATCTTCTGGAGACAATCGATCGATAAATAAAATACCATCTAAGTGATCTGTCTCATGTTGAATAGCCCTCGCCAACAATTCGGAGCCTTCAACCACTATCGGTTCGCCATACATATTGAATCCTTTTGCCACGACCCTCATCGCTCTTGGTGTTTCGTAACGTAACTCCGGGAAAGATAAACATCCTTCTTCACCCTCTTGTATTTCCGGACTTAGATTTAAAGTCGGATTAATAAGATGACCCAATTCTTGATCAACATCCCAAACAAATACTCGGAGCGGTACACCTATTTGCGGCGCTGCTAAACCTGCTCCCGGCGCATCCAGCATTGTTTGGGTGAGATCAGCAACAAGGGTGCGCAGTTCTTTATCAAAATCAATAACAGGGCTCGTTGGCGT
Organism: Actinomycetota bacterium; assembly: GCA_009699375.1. Classification (GTDB taxonomy): domain Bacteria; phylum Actinomycetota; class Actinomycetes; order Nanopelagicales; family Nanopelagicaceae; genus QYPT01. Next base: position 13,494 of record WLOF01000015.1, on the reverse strand, counting down.
CACAAGGACGGGATCACCGAATAGTCGGATTTGCTGGATGGACATGGGAAAATCTTACCAATCAACTCAGTTCGTAAGGATCCACATGGATTGTCAGTAACTCCTTTTTTGCGATGCTGCGCCGATTTTGATATTCAGATAGAAAACGAGTCACGTCGATTGCATCTTGATACGGGACTGACAGGTGAATTGATGCGATATTTCGCTCCGTCACTATTGGAGGCCGAATTTCCAGCGTTTGCGGCAAACGCAGATCTGTTTTGGCGAGTGTAATTCCATCAAATATCTGCATCGCTTCCGACCCGAGCATTTCTAAGCGAATGAATCTTCGATACGGTGGCAGTCCCAACTCAGATCTTTGCTGTAATTCACGCGCGACTATTCCTGCTGCATTCCATCTCGTCAACGCAGGGACAATGGGATGTCCGGGCGTAGTTGCTATGTAGATAGTCGCGCCCGGCGTTGCAAGTGATGCAGCGGCGAAAAACTGTTCACGAGCTCGTTCGTCGCCTCTTAAACTGGCGTGGCCAAAAAATCGATTACTTTCCAGAAGAAGAACTGCTGCATAACCACCCGGAACTTTTGGTTCCGCACCCGGGGTGGTTAACACTAATTGCGATTTCCTCTCGATTTCGCGAATAATGTGATCGCCAGAAGAGTTGATAATTGGATAATTAGGAAATGAACGCCCTATCTCTTCTGCAAATCTATCGATGCCGCGTGAAGCCAAATATATATCTGCACTTCCACAGTCAGTGCAATGCCAGTTAGGAATCACTAATTTACACAATGAACATTCAGGCTGTGCTTGTGAAGATTTCCGAAGTAAGCGTGCCCCACATTCGCACAACGCTACGTTGCGACAACGAGAACACAAGATTGCATTCCCATAACCCTTGCTTGGAACCAAGAAAAGAACGGGGCCTTTTTGTAAGGCAGATCGGATAACGGAGAAACCTTTGCTCGGAATCAATTCACCCGATTTAGGTTCAGAGGCAACAACAACATTCTGCGAATGGGATTGAACACTCTTCAACCAACCGAGATCTATCAATCGCGCAACTTCTAAAGAGGGAGAAAATCCGGTCAAAATTACGCTAGTTTCAGGATTCGTCGCTCGAAGAAGTGCAACATCGCGAGCATTCCAACGCGGCGAACGAGGTTCATATAAATGTGGCGAACTTTCATGCGAGATAATAATCGTGCTTCCGTTTAGAAGCGGAGTAAAAATTGCTCCTCGGAGTCCCAAAGCAATAGATTTCTTACCCGTGATAAATTCAAGATATTCCCGATAACGGGCACTTCTATCATTGCCTGAATCGATGCGCGAATATTGACCGCCTCCCTTAAGTGCATCAATCTTGCTTGCTATGCCCTCGAGTTCGTTCACATCGCTCAAAATCACGAGAACCTGATTTTTATCACTTCTTGCGAGGATGATCTTCGCAAGTTGTTCAAACGGATCTGGGTCAGCTGGCAACGCCCAGAACAATCGTGCGCTATCAGCTAAGAAATCATTCGCAATATTTTCTGTAGTGCTGCTACTTGCGGAATTTATTCCAACAAACAATTCTTCCTTTTCGACGCGAGCCATCCGCGGTGGAATTGCTGCACGGATTACATCCCACGGTGTTCCTACCCAACGTTCTGACACTTGTCGAAATAAGGCGATTGTCTCCTCAGTTGCCACGGGATAAAGGGAAAGAATTTTTTCAATATATTTAAGTTCCTGATTGCCCTCCGGTAGCGCTGTCCTTGCTACAACTAAACCTTCACATTGTGCATGGCCAAAGGGGACAACCACGCGCATTCCCACTTGTACGTCGTGGGAAAGGGAGGCAGGGATAAAATATTCGTACGTGTCATTCAAATGATAAACGCTGTTATCTACCCAAACGTGTGCAATCGGTAGATCACTTGCAGGAATCTGCTTTTCTCGTGGACTATCGGGTGAGCGAAGTTTTAACGGCCTAGAAGTTGCCACATGCGTGCTGAGCTATTTCGTGGCTGAGAGCAACGCATCTACGCGATTCGTTGCTTCCCACGTGAATTGAGGCAACTCTCTGCCGAAATGGCCATATGCGCTCGTTAGGGCATAGATCGGACGCAGCAGCGCCAAATCGCGAATAATTGCGGCAGGTCTTAAATCGAAGGTTGCCAGTACGGCTTCTTGAATTTTTTCAATCGAAATACTTTCCGTCCCAAATGTTTCAACAAATAAACCCACGGGTTGTGCTTTACCAATAGCGTAAGCCACCTGAACTTCGCAACGTCTTGCTAATCCGGCCGCCACGACATTTTTTGCAACCCAACGCATCGCATAAGCAGCGGAACGATCTACTTTAGAAGGATCTTTACCACTGAATGCGCCTCCGCCATGCCGAGCCATTCCCCCATATGTATCCACAATGATTTTTCTGCCAGTAAGCCCAGCATCTCCCATAGGACCACCAATAACGAATCGCCCTGTTGGATTTATCAATGTTTTAAGATTCTTTCGAGGCAAATCTATTTCAGCTAAAATCGGCTCAATGACATGCTTGATAACGTCAGGGGTAAGTGTTTTAGCGACATCAACATCAGCCGAATGTTGGCTTGATATAACCACCGTATCTAGTGCAACCGCTTTGTTTCCCTCATAAGCGATGGTGACCTGTGTTTTTCCGTCAGGGCGTAAGTAAGGAAGAGTTCCATTTTTTCGTACTTCCGAAAGTCGAGCAGCCAATTTATGTGCCAGCCAAATAGGTAGTGGCATCAATTCTTTTGTATCGTCGCACGCGTATCCGAACATAAGTCCTTGATCGCCAGCACCTTGGAGATCAAGCGGATCTCCAGAAGCGGATATTCTTTTCTCATAAGCATCATCAACGCCTTGAGCGATGTCTTGCGATTGTTGTCCTATCGAAATGGAAACACCACACGTGTTGCCATCAAACCCTTTATCTGAAGAGTCATAACCGATGTTCAATACAGTATCGCGAACAATTCCCATAACATCTGCATAACCATTAGTCGTAACTTCCCCGGCAACATGAACTTGACCAGTTGTTATAAGTGTTTCCACCGCAACACGACTAGCAGAATCTTGAGCGATCAACGAATCTAGGACTGCATCAGAAATTTGATCCGCGATCTTATCTGGGTGGCCTTCAGTAACTGACTCTGAGGTAAATAGACGTTGTGACATTGGCCTAACTTAACCGATTAACGACCTGATTGAGTAATTCATGAGCCAGCGTGTCTTTGCTGGTTGAGGGAATATCCAAATCTGGCGCGTTGGCGAAAAGCATCGTCCCTCGGGTTTCGTCACTACCAAAAATCGCTCCACCAGAGACATCATTGACAAAAATAATATCCAGTCCCTTGCTCTTGAGCTTCTCCCGTGCATGTACTTCCATATTCGAAGTTTCGGCAGCAAAACCCACCACTATTTGTCCAGATCTTCGCTTCTGCGAAATGGATGCGAGAAGATCTGGATTGGCAACGAAACTCAGTGTTGTTAACTCAGATTTCTTGATCTTCTCATTGCTTAATGTTGTCGGTTTTGCATCTGCGACAGCCGCACACATAACCAGAACATCGGAATAGGCAAAATATTCATTGAGCGACGAATTCATCTCGTCTGCTGTTTCAACGCGCACAATTTCCGCACCTTGAGGAACAGGCAAATCACAATTTGCAGAAATCAATCGTACTTTTGCCCCTCGTGACAGTGCGGCTTGGGCCACCGCGTAGCCTTGTTTTCCTGAAGAACGATTTCCAATAAATCTCACGGGATCAATTGGTTCACGAGTACCTCCAGCGGTAATCAGAATTTCTTTCCCGATGAGATCGCTTATGTGGCTCAAAAAACCGTTCATAGTTTCGATAATGGCCAAACTTTCAGGGAATCTTCCTGCACCGACATCTCCACCAGTTAAACGACCCACGTCTGGATCCATCACCAAGAATCCTCGTTCGCGCAATATCGAAACATTTGCAACTGTCCCTGCATCGTTCCACATGGCAGGGTGCATCGCAGGAACAATCATTTTGGGAGCGGTGCTCGCCAACACAATATTAGTAAGTAAGTCATCAGCGCGGCCCTGTGCGATTCGAGCAATCAAATCTGCTGTCGCCGGCGCGATGAGAATGCAATCGCTCACTTCTGCGAGTGAAATATGAGGTACTTCATGAACTTTTTCCCAGACCTGCGAATGCACAGGACGTCCGGTTAAAGCTTCCCACGTTGCAGTACCAACAAAATTGAGTGAAGAAGGCGTTGGCACTACCGTAACTAAATAACCGTGATCTTGTAGCCGACGGATTAAGTCGGCTGATTTGTATGCCGCTATTCCGCCACCGACTCCAAGGAGAATTTCACGACCCGTGCGCGACATACTCAAAACTCCGTACGTATTTAGGCTTTTGGTTCGAGATTTTCAATCGTTAGTAGGCCTTCATTGATCTCTCGCAATGCGATTGACAATGGCTTTTCATGAACATGGGTCTCTACTAGTGGTCCAACATATTCCAACAAACCTTCACCCAATTGTGAGTAGTAAGCATTAATCTGGCGCGCGCGTTTCGCGGCATATAAAACTAAGCTGTACTTTGAACCGCTCTTATCAAGAAGTTCATCAATTGGTGGATTTGTAATGCCGTCCATGTTGCCCCTTAAATCGAAAAAATTAACCTGCTAAGCCGTCAAGGATACCAGTTGAGACACTACGTTATCGACCTCGTCATTGACCAGAACAAGGTCAAAATCTCCCGATGCGGCAATCTCTTCTTGAGCTAAAGCCAGTCTTTGCGCCCTGCGTTCGGGGGTATCGGTACCACGGGCTTCGAGACGGGATACAAGATGTTCCCAACTGGGAGGTTGGAGAAAAACCAATATCGCTTCAGAACTGTGTGCCTTAACCTGTTTAGCCCCCGCTATTTCAATTTCCAAGAGAACGTCGTGTCCCTCAGATAATGATTTTTCAACACCAGCTCGAGGTGTTCCGTAGAGAGCGCCCGCAAATTCGGCCCATTCGAGAAACTCATCATTGGAAATTCTTTTCGAGAACTCCTCCTGTGAAAGAAAGAAATAATCAATTCCTTCTCGTTCATTGGGTCGAGGGTCTCGAGTTGTAGCAGAAACACTGACATAAAAGTTATTTCGCGATCTCAATTTTTCAGCAATCGTACTTTTTCCAACGCCGCCCGGCCCAGAAAGAACTATCAATTTTCCTCTGCGCATTGAGGTTGAAGGCATAGGGAATTCTCTCATCAAGGAAACCATTTGATGTGTTCCTAATCCTTGAATTCTACGAGTGAGCGAAATTCCCAATTTTTCCATGAGCGAAGCGGCTCTAATTTTCCCGACACCTGGTACTGATTCAAGCAGTTCGCGTACTCTCATTTTTCCGACAATGTGATCCGTGTTGCCCAGTTCGAGGACATCCCGAACACTCAAATCTTTGTTTTTCAGTTTCATTTTGATCCCAGCGCGTATTTTCCGCGATTGAGCAGCTTTCGCCAGAGCCTGCTGACGTTGGAGAACCGTCAACTCCGGAGGTTTCTTCATGAGCCAAAGATATCCTTCAAAAGAAGAATTACGAAAGCTCCTCAACTAAGGTGCGCGCTCGGTCGCGCATTGCATCCGCGCCCGTTTCCCAGAAACGTGTTATAGGCCGACCAATAACCACATAGTGAGCGCCTCTATCAATTGCTTGTTTGGGAGTCATCACGCGATTCTGATCATCATTAAGAGTTTCATCGCTGGGTCGAACCCCAGGCGTAATGATACGAACATGCTGTGGAATCACCTCAGATATCGCAGAAATTTCTAAAGGTGAACAAACAATCGCTTTTGCTCCAGCTTGAACGGCAAGACGGGCAAGATCGACAGCACTTTCTAGTGAATTGCCTTTGAAACCAATTTCTTGTACATCATTTTCGCTTAAGGATGTGAGAACAGTTACTGCAGTGATTGCTACATCAGGGCATGAAATCACCGCGCTCTTAATCATTGCTTGTCCCCCGGCGGCATGAACTGTCAGGAATTTCGGAGACAACGAGGCAACTTGCAGCGCAGCCTTACCTACAGTATTCGGAATATCGTGAAGTTTAAGATCGAGAAATATATCTACATCGGAAACTGCTTGAATCTGCTTCACTCCTTCTGAGCCGTGAGTGAGAAAGAATTCCAAACCCAATTTATAAGCACCAATAGACTCTTGAGTGCAATCAACCCAACGCTTTGCTACATCCAATTGCGGAGTATCTAAAGCCAGAATGATGGGAGATTTCATGTGCTCGATGGGCCAGGTGCAGGTCGATGGGCAAACCCAATAGCCTCTCGCACGGAATTAAAACCTTTGGACATGAGTAAAGTTTCTAATTCATTTTGGACTTGAATCACCGCGCTCGGATTGCCGAATGAAGCAGTTCCAACAGAAACGCCACTAGCACCGGCCAGGATCATTTCGAACGCATCTCTGCCGGTTCGAACACCACCCATTCCTAAAATCGGAACAGTAGGCAAAGCTTCGTGCACCTGATAAATCGCTCTTACTGCCACAGGTCTTATTGCGGGACCTGACAAGCCGCCAGTTTTGCCACCCAGATGAGGGAACATAGTTTCAGTATTTATCACCATGCCCAGAAGCGTGTTAATCAACGCTAAAGCATCTGCGCCTGCATCAACAACAATCTTTGCTATGGCGGCGATATTGGTGACGTCTGGAGAAAGTTTCACGATGATAGGTAAATCCCCCGCCAGAGTTCGCCGTACTGAATCAACAACTGCCTTTGCAGATTCTGGATCGCAAGCAAAGACTAAACCTCTGTTATCTACATTGGGGCAACTAATATTTACTTCTACTGCGGAAATTCCTGGAACCGAACGCAATCGTCGAGCTAGAACTCCATACTCATCAACGGTTTCCCCAGCAATTGAAACAATTACTCGCGCATTGTTTTCCACCAACCACGGAACATCCTTTGCCAAGAAAGCATCTATACCAGGACCTTGCAATCCGATCGAATTGAGCATTCCACTCGGCGTTTCAGCCATTCGTGGAGTAGGCCTACCTAATCTCTCCTTGAGCATCACGGATTTCGTTACTACGGCACCGATTGAATCGAGAGGGAAAAACTGTGAAAGCTCACGACCTGAACTTGCGCAACCACTTGCTGTGAACACAGGAGCGGGAAACCATGCGCTGCCCAACGTGGTTGAAAAATCGAATGTACTTTCTCTCACGGTGTCATGCCATTCTTGCCGACGAGTTCCCAAGCAACTAAGGCTCCATCCATCACTGGACCGTCGATACACGAACGAAGCATTGAAATAGTTCCATCCTCTTTGCGAACGGGAAGTACACAGGTCATACAAATGCCAACGCCACATGCCATAGCTTCTTCGACTGCACATTGATGGACAACATCAGTTCCTTGGGTTATTCGAGATATTGCAGAAAGCATTCCCATAGGTCCGCAGGAGTAGATGACATCTACTTGTCCATCTGCAATCAGTCCAGGGATAAGGTCTGTAACTTTTCCCATTTGTCCAGTACTTCCGTCTTCAGTAAATATCTTCAAAGAGTTAACAGATCTTTTGCCTTCGATCGGTGCGTAAATCTTGGCCACCGTACTAGCACCTAAAATCATATCTACTCGACAACCGCGCGATTTTAGAACTTCTGCCAAACCAAAAAGCGGTGCTGAACCATAACCGCCACCAACAAGAAGTGCCTGAACTGGAGCGGTGGGAATTCCGAATGGTGTTCCCAGCGGCGCGATGATGTCCAACGAATTACCAACTTCCTGAGCGCATAGCCAACGACTCCCTGAACCATGCGGTGCCACAATCAGTTCCATCGTGCCACCGTATTCGCCACGATCAGAAACTCTTGAAATCGCAAAAGCTCTGCGCAAAATCAAGCTTGAATTTTCTCCGCCAACACTTATGGCCACAAAGTTTCCAGGTTTGCAATGACGTACTACTTCGCCCACGTTAATGAGCAACTGATGATATTGACCCACACGTTTGTTGCTCAATATGGTGGCAACAACTTGCTGGCTATGCCTATTGATGGAACTCATTTTTGCAACAGCCAATCTTGGAGCGAACGAATCGAAAGAGTACTCGATTGCAGCGCTTTGATTCCTTCAACTGCCGCGCTGAATCCAGCTGTCGTCGTGATGCAAGGAATTGAACGCTGCACAGCAGCCGTTCTAATCAACCAACCATCCGCCCTAGTCCCACGACCTACCGGCGTATTAATGACCAGGTCTACTCCCGAAGAATTTATAAGGTCAACTGCTGTTGGTTCTCCGAAAGGGCCGGTACCCTCCGAATTCTTTCTCACTATGGTGGTTGCAATTCCGTTCTGTCTGAAAAATTCCGCAGTGCCTGCTGTTGCAACCAAGGAAAACCCCATAGTTAACAGTGCTCGTGCAGGTTGAAGTCCAGCAACTTTATCTTTACTTGCTAAAGAAATGAAAACTTTTCCTGATTTAGGGAGTGAACCGAATGCAGCTATTTGGCTTTTTGCATAACTTTCACCAAATGTTGATGCAATGCCCATAACTTCCCCGGTGGATCTCATCTCAGGACCCAACACCGCGTCGACGCCGCGTCCATCACTTCTTCTAAATCGATTCCACGGTAGTACGGCTTCTTTCACTGAAATTCCTTGGGCGATACCGTCACCAGTTGAAGGAAGTAACCCTTCCTTTCGAAGTTCTTCGATAGTTGATCCAACAGCTATACGAGATGCGGCGCGCGCTAATGGAACTCCCGTTGCTTTGCTGACAAACGGAACTGTTCGTGAGGCGCGCGGATTGGCTTCAAGAACGTAAACGACGTTTTCAGCGATAGCGAATTGAATATTTATCAACCCTCGAACTCCAACACTTCTAGCAATTTTCTCAGTAGCTGTGCGAATTTCGCTTCGTTGTTTTTTAGAGACTGTCATAGAAGGAATGACGCATGCACTATCGCCAGAGTGAATACCCGCTTCTTCGATATGTTCCATCACTCCACCAAGAAAAAGTTCCTTGCCATCAAAGAGTGCATCAACATCAATTTCAACCGCAGAATCTAGAAACCTATCAACGAGTACTGGGTGATCTGGGGTTATATCCGTAGCTCTTTCAATAAAGGAAGCCAACGCTGCGTCATCATAGACAATCTCCATTCCGCGTCCCCCAAGAACAAACGAAGGACGAACGAGGACGGGATAACCAATGCGTTCGGCAATGACAATCGCTTCTTGTCGAGTAGAGGCCATGCCAAATTCAGGTGCTACTAAATTCTGTTCTGCCAATATTGCTCCAAAAGCACCGCGCTCTTCAGCAAGATTAATTGCGGCAGGGCTTGTACCGAGAATCGTTACTCCTGCGGCGGCCAGTCCTTCAGCCAGAGACAATGGCGTCTGGCCCCCTAGTTGTGTAATAACTCCCAACACAGGTCCCGCCAATTCCTCGGCATGGGCTACTTCAAGAACATCCTCAATCGTTAATGGTTCAAAATATAATCGATCGCTTGTGTCGTAGTCGGTAGAGACAGTTTCTGGATTGCAATTGATCATAACCGTTTCAAACCCCGCTTTACGAAGTTCAAATGAAGCATGCACGCACGAATAATCAAACTCAATACCCTGACCAATACGATTGGGTCCACTACCTAAAATAATGACTGCCGGTTTTGTGCGTGGTTTAACTTCGCTTTCTTCTTCGTAACTTGAATAATGATATGGAGTAAAAGCATCAAATTCAGCGGCGCAAGTATCTACAGTTTTATACACAGGTCGGATACCCAGTTGGTGTCTCAACTTTCGCGCATCATCTTGCGAAATTCCTTTTATGGCGCCTATCTGCAAATCCGAAAATCCTAATTGCTTAGCTTCTCGCATCAGCGCATCGGTCAACTCAGGTGCTTGACGTATCAAGCGCGCCTGGTCGTTAATCATCGAAATCTGATGCAGATACCAAGGATCGATCTTTGTTATTTCAAAAACTTCCTCAATGGTTGCCCCGTGCCACAGCGCTTGCTGTACATCTTTGAGGCGATATTCTGTTGGAATCCTTATCGTTTTGAGTAGAGCCCCCTTCTTTTCCGAATCAGATTCGACAGGAAAAGTGAAAGGAGCTTCTTTGCGCTCTAGTGAACGCGAAGCTTTTTGCAAGGCCTCAGGGAAAGAACGTCCTATAGCCATTGCCTCCCCCACGCTCTTCATTGTCGTAGTGAGTCGAGGATCTGCATCTGGAAATTTCTCAAAAGCAAACCTAGGCATCTTCACAACAACATAATCTAGAGTCGGTTCAAATGAAGCCGGAGTTACTTTAGTAATATCATTCTCAATTTCATCCAGCGTGTAACCAATGGCTAATTTCGTTGCAATCTTTGCGATTGGGAAGCCGGTGGCTTTGGAAGCCAATGCACTGGAACGAGAGACTCGTGGATTCATTTCGATGACAATGATGCGGCCGGTTTCTGGATTAACCGCAAATTGAATATTGCAGCCACCCGTATCTACCCCAACTTCACGAATAATCTTCAAAGAAAGGTCGCGCAATTTCTGAAATTCCACATCCGTGAGTGTCATTGCCGGAGCAACCGTAATGGAATCTCCGGTATGCACACCCATCGGATCGAGATTTTCAATCGTGCACACAATGACTACGTTGTCGTTTCGATCTCGCATTACTTCCAGTTCAAATTCTTTCCAGCCAATTATGGATTCCTCTAAAAGAACTTCCGAAGTTGGACTATGACGGAGACCAGCACCAGCTATTTGTCGTAGTTCTTTTTCATCAAAAGCGATTCCCGACCCTAGCCCGCCCATAGTGAAAGAGGGTCTTACAACGACTGGATAATTAAGAACTTGGACACTCTGAAAGCAATCTTCCATTGAATGACAGATAAAAGATTTTGAAGACTCACCGCCAACCTTGTCTACGATCCCACGAAAAAGTTCACGATTTTCTCCACGATTAATTGCATCAACATCGGCACCAATAAGTTTGACGTTGTACTTCTCTAACGTCCCATGGTTGTGCAATCCAATCGCGGCATTGAGTGCTGTTTGTCCACCAAGCGTTGCAAGAACGGCATCAGGCCTTTCATGGGCAATAATCTTCTCTAAGAACTCTTGCGTGATGGGCTCGATATATGTGGCATCAGCAAATTCTGGATCCGTCATAATCGTTGCCGGATTCGAGTTAACTAATACGACCCGGATACCTTCTGCTCGCAGAACTCTGCATGCTTGAGTACCAGAATAATCGAACTCGCACGCCTGACCGATAACGATTGGTCCACTACCAATCACCAAAACTGTTTTTATAGTCATATCGCGGGGCATTAGTTCTTCGCCCTCTCGGAATCCATTAACGCAATAAAACGATCGAATAGGTACGACGCATCATGTGGTCCCGCAGCCGCCTCTGGGTGGTATTGCACGCTGAAAGCAGGACGGTCTAAAAGTTGAAGTCCTTCGACAACCCCATCGTTGAGACATACATGCGTCACTTCACCAGCACCGTACACCGTTGTGAATGTTCCTTCTGTCGGAGCCTGTAAAGCAAATCCATGATTATGAGCCGTAATCTCAACTTTTCTAGTAATTAAATCCATTACGGGTTGATTGATTCCTCTGTGTCCGAATTGCAATTTATATGTCGCAAACCCCAACGCACGACCTAAAATTTGGTGTCCAAAACAAATTCCAAAAATTGGCATGCGCTCCTCAAGCAGCGCACGCACAGTTTCAATGGTGTCAATCATCGTTGCCGGATCGCCCGGACCATTGGAAATAAACACACCATCTGGATTCAAAGCTAAAATATCTTCCGCCGTGGAGTCAAACGGAAGTACATGCACCTCTACTCCACGCTCGGCAAGAGCGACAGGAGTTGCCGCCTTAATCCCCAAGTCCAACGCCGCCACGAGAAATTTCTTCTCACCTTTCGCCTTAACTATGTAAGGGGCTTTCGTCGAAACATCGGCAACAAGGAAAGCTCCTGACATTTGTGTGCTTTTACGAACTTCTATCACCATCTCTTCGCGGTTCATGCTTTGACCAGAAAAAATACCCACGCGCATTGCTCCCCTACGGCGTAGATGTCGCGTTAATGCCCGCGTATCTACACCTTGAATAGAAACAATCCCTTGGTTAATTAATACAGTTTCTAAATCGCCCTCACTTCTCCAGTTTGATGTTGTTGGAGAGGGGTTCCGTACGACAAAACCTGAAACCCAGATTTTCTTCGATTCATTATCGGGCGTATTCCATCCAGTGTTTCCTATGTGCGGTGCCGTCATTGCTACTACTTGTTTATGGTACGAAGGATCAGTGAGCGTCTCTTGGTAACCTGACATGCCCGTGGAGAAGACAGCTTCGCCAAAGGTAATACCAACAGCTCCCCACGACTTACCTTCGAAAATCCGCCCATCGTCTAGAACTAAGAATGCTTTATTCATTGTGAAGAACCAGATTCAAAGGAAATTTTCCCACGGAGCATTGTTAAGCGCGCGACTCCGGGAAGTTCCATGCCATGAAACGGGGTGTTTCGACTGCGCGAAGCAACTAAATCTCTATCGACGCGCCAGCTACGCGTGATGTCGAATAACGCAATATTGGCTGGTGCGCCTACAACTAAACCTCTGCCTTGTTCCGCATAACCGCCTATGCGTGCAGGAGCAGTAGACATGCGATCGACAATATCAACCCACTTAATCATCGAAGTTTCCACCATAGTTTGCATCACCACGGAAAGCGCACTTTCAAGGCCGATCATTCCAAAAGCTGCAGATTGCCATTCGCATTCCTTTGCTTCCGTAGGATGCGGTGCATGGTCAGTTGCAACGATATCGATCGTTCCATCAGCCAGTCCTTCACGCAACGCCATAACATCTTTCATAGTCCTCAAAGGCGGATTCACTTTGAAAACTGGATCGTAACTTTTTGCGTAGTCATCTGTTAGTAGCAAATGATGAGGAGTCACCTCAGCGGTGACATTGATTCCGCGCGCTTTTGCCCAACGAACAATTTCGACCCCACCGGCAGTTGTGAGATGACATATATGCAACCTGGATTGCACATGATCAGCGAGCAAAATATCACGGGCAATAATCGCTTCCTCAGCAACTGCGGGCCATCCTTTTAGCCCTAATTGTGAAGAAACTATTCCTTCATTCATTTGAGCATCAGATGTTAATGCGGGATCTTGCGCATGTTGAGCGATCACACCTTTGAATTGCTTGACGTATTCGAGTGCCCTTCGCATCACCATCGGATCGGAAACACAATTTCCATCATCGCTAAACACGCGGACTTTGGCCGCAGAATTAGCCATTGCCCCCAATTCCGCAAGTTGCTTACCTTGCAAACCTTGAGTCACTGCGCCAATAGGGAACACATCACATAGGCCACTTGATTGTCCAAGTCTGAATACTTGTTCAACAACACCTGCGGTATCAGCAACAGGGAAAGTATTTGCCATAGCGGAAAGAGCGGT
>WLOF01000014.1 GCA_009699375.1 Actinomycetota bacterium | reverse complement strand
CTGGAAGTCCAAGCGCGGCACCTGCATCAAGAAATTTTCGAAGTTCGGGAGCTAATTCCATAGGTGTTTTTAGCAGTTAATAGAGGTAATAAGCAATTCCATTAGTGGTTAAATCTCATGCTGAGTAGAGTTCACGCATAAGAGTTTTAGTTCCTTACATTGGAGTACATCAAAGTGCGTATTGGGGTATTGACAGGTGGGGGAGATTGCCCAGGTCTCAATGCTGTGATTCGAGCGATTGTGCGCAAAGGTGTAAAAGAATATGGGTATGAATTTATTGGATTTCGGGATGGCTGGAAAGGTCCCCTCGAAAACTTAACGCTGGATTTAGATATTCACGCAACCCGTGGAATTTTGCCTAGGGGTGGAACAATTCTTGGTTCTTCTCGAACAAACCCTTACGCAATTGAAGGTGGATCACAAAAAGTAATTGCAAACCTGAAAGCACTGGGCGTTGATGCGCTCATTGCAATCGGGGGCGAAGATACATTAGGAGTTGCCTCTCGGTTAGCTGATGAGGGTCTGCATATCGTCGGAGTTCCAAAGACTATTGATAACGATTTAAGTAATACCGACTACACCTTTGGATTTGATACTGCGGTGAACATTGCCGTTGAAGCAATTGACCGACTGCACACAACGGCAGAGTCACATCATCGGGCGCTCATAGTTGAAGTTATGGGTAGGCATGCTGGCTGGATTGCATTGCACTCTGGAATCGCAGGGGGTGCTTCCTGCATATTGATTCCAGAACAGAAGTTTTCGATTGAGAAAGTTTGCGAATGGGTTGAGTCGCGATTTACAACCAATTACGCACCCATCATTGTTGTTGCCGAAGGTGCAACGCCTATTGATGGTGAACTGAGAACTAAAGATTCGACTGTAGATTCTTTTGGACACGTGAAGTTATCTGGAATTGGTGAATGGTTAGCACAAGAGATTGAAAAGAGAACAGGAAAAGAGGCAAGAACTTCCGTTCTTGGCCATATTCAAAGAGGTGGAACTCCAACCGCATTCGATCGTGTGTTGGCGACCCGATTTGGGCTACATGCAATTACAGCCGTCCATGAGGGCACATGGGGGACGATGGTTGCACTGCATTCAACGCAAATCCTCACAGTGCCACTGAAATCGGCCATCTCCAAGATAAAAACCGTTGATCCTGCGCTCTATAAGGAGGCGGAGATCTTCTTTGGCTGAGGTACTTATATATTAACCTCCGCAGTTACCATCTGATTCTCTAGGCTAGGACACTATGACAACCTTGGACACGCTTTTTGATTCATCGCTTGCCGCGGCGCAACAACCGCAATGGCCAGGCGGTCCAAACGGTGCGCCGATTAAAAGCGCAGTTGCGGAGTTAAAAAAACAACCTCCGTTAGTTTTTGCTGGTGAATGCGATAATTTGAAAGCACGTATTGCACAAGCTGCATCGGGCAGAGGTTTTTGGCTACAAGGTGGAGATTGCGCTGAAACTTTTGATGCTGCTACTGCAGACTCGATTCGCAATCGAATTAAAACTATTTTGCAAATGGCTGCTGTTTTGCAGTACTACTCGAGCTTGCCAGTAGTCAAAGTCGGTCGCATGGCAGGTCAATTTGCTAAGCCACGCTCCAATGATTTTGAAACTCGCGGAGATGTCACCTTGCCCGCTTATCGCGGAGACGCTGTCAATGGTCTCGAATTTACAGAGAGTTCTAGAACCCCAGATCCTCATCGCCTTGTAAAGGTGTACAACACTTCTGCGTCAACACTTAATCTTGTTCGCGCGTTTACTCAGGGTGGCTTTGCTGATTTGAGGCAAGTCCACGAATGGAACAAAGGATTCATTCGTGATTCTTCCGTGGGTGTTCGCTATGAGGAAATGGCTAAGGAAATTGGTCGAGCACTTGAATTTATGAGTTCTGCCGGTGTTGATCCTGAAGCATTCAAAAGAGTTGAGTTCTTTTCAAGTCATGAAGCACTCATCATGGAATACGAGAAGGCGCTCACTCGTATCGATTCTCGTACCCAACTTCCATACGACGTATCTGCCCACTTTATTTGGATCGGCGAACGGACCCGCCAACTTGATGGCGCTCATGTTGATTTTGCATCGAAAGTTCGAAACCCCATTGGCGTGAAACTTGGACCAAAATCTACTGTTTCAGATGCGCTGGCTTTGATTGAGAAGTTGGATCCGAATCGTGAACCAGGTCGCCTTACTTTCATCACACGAATGGGCGCAGGAAAAATTCGCGAAGCGTTGCCTGCACTTGTTGACGGCGTGACTAAATCTGGAGCCCAAGTTCTTTGGGTATGCGATCCCATGCACGGAAACACATATGAAGCACCTACCGGATACAAGACCCGTCGTTTTGATGATGTCATGGATGAAGTGAAGGGTTTTTTTGAAGTTCACAAATCTTTAGGCACACACCCTGGGGGAATCCACATCGAACTGACGGGCGATGACGTGACTGAGTGCGTGGGTGGTGGAGAACAAATTTCCCACGAAGATTTATCTACTCGATACGAGAGCGCATGCGACCCACGACTTAATCATTCGCAATCTTTGGAGCTTGCATTTCTAGTGGCGGAAATGCTTCGCGACCGTTAATCTCGCTTTGTGTCCTTGCTCCAAACGTCGATGAAAACTCCTGTCGGCACTCTGCATCTATTAGCCGACGAGCATGTTCTCCTACGCACCTCTTTTGAACAAATTGACCACATGCCTGTTGAAGCCAAAAAAGTAAAGGTGATTCCTGTCATTTCAGATTTGATTGCAGATTATTTTGATGGTGATATTGAAGCCATAAGTGCAATTAATGTACGGCAGGACGGCGCACCTTTTTCCCAATCAGCTTGGAAAGCAATGCGCAAAATAAAGGCGGGAAAAGTTCTCTCTTATGCCGACTTGGCTAAACGGGCTGGATCAGCCGATGCCGTGAGAGCTGCTGGAACTGCATGCGCTAAGAATGCTATTGCTATTGTCGTGCCGTGTCATCGAGTAGTGAAAACTGGAGGCGCGCTAGGAAATTATGCTTACGGTTTGGAAGTTAAAGAATGGCTACTTCGACACGAGGGCGCGCTGTAAAACATTTGCAAGAGTTTGCGCAGAATATTCCATGCTCGCATCATCAATATCTAAATGAGTAACAATCCTTGCAAACTTTGGCCCTAGGGCGCTGATGAGCACCCCTTCTTCTTTAGCAAGGACTGCAAACTCGCTCGCTGAAATCGGGACATCAATAAGATTGAGACTGACGATATTTGTATGCACATGTTGCGGGTCAACCACGGAGGCAAGCACAGAATGAAGTTTTGTTGCAATAAATTGTGCACGACGATGGTCATCGGCTAAGCGAGCAATGTTGTTATCCAGCGCAAAGTGACCTGCAGCGGCAAGAATTCCAACTTGTCGCATACCTGCTCCATAACGCTTTCTCCAAATTCGTGCTTTTGTGATTCGCTCGCTTGTTGAGAGTGCAATGGAACCGACAGGTGCGCCTAAACCTTTAGATAAACAAACGCTGATGGTGTCGAAATACTTTCCATAATCCTTGAGGGAAATTCCACTGGCTACGTGTGCGTTAAAGATTCTTGCTCCATCCAAGTGCAGTGATAGACCTTGCTCTTGCGCACCTTCATGAAGTTTACGAATTTCCTCAATCGACTGAACGGTTCCTCCGCCGAAATTATGAGTGTTCTCGACGGCAATAGCAGTAGTTGAAACTAAATATGCACCGGAGTTTGGCTTAGCCATGGATAGGGCATCCTGCGCATGTAAAAGGCCACGTTCTGCAGTCCAGGTGCGAGTAGTAATTCCGCTAAAGACTGCTGCGGCGCCGAGCTCTGCACGAACGATATGCGAATTGGATTCAGCCAGTAATTCTTCTCCGGGTGCTACTAAGGTGCGGATAGCTAGTTGATTTGCGAGAGATCCTGTTGGGGTAAATACGCCCGCTTCTTTTCCGAATAATTCTGCAACGCGTTCTTCAAGGGAATTGACCGTTGGATCTTCACCGTAAACATCATCTCCTACCGGAGCGCTTGCCATAGCCGCGCGCATTGCATCAGACGGCAATGTGACCGTATCGGAACGAAGATTGACGCGCATATTTCAGTATCTCACGCCTGGTCCATGACTATGAAATACATAGCGCTGACTACGAGAATTCCGCCTAAAGAAATTTGAAGGGTGAGGCTTTCTCCACCAAACAAGATTGCAAAAATCGCAGCAAAGACGACTTCCATGGTCAGTATTACTGCAACTTTGGTAGAGGCCATGTGAGCTTGAGACCATGTTTGCACAATGAAGGCAATCGCTGTTGCAAAAATAGCTGTGAAAATGACTACTGCCCAAACGCCAGTATCAGGAGGCGGTTGATACCCGTCCTTGAGGGATGCGATTCCAGTCAGTAGAGCACACGTTGCTAACTGCACGATTGTTAGGGCGTAGGTATCTCTTCCGCTACTCCATTGTTCGAGAGCGATGATGTGGCCCGCAAATGCAATAGCACTCGCCAGTACTAACAGTTCACCGGTTCCAATTGACCAACCATGAAGTGAAAGCAACGCTAATCCAATTGTTGCCATGCCAACGTACACCCACGTTTTACGAGAGATCTTTTGTTTGAGAATGATTGCGCCAATGAGGGGGGTAGCTACAACGTAAAGGCCCGTGACAAATCCCGTCACTGCTGCAGTGGTGCGAGCAAGCCCGAGTGTTTGCAAAATGTAACCCGAAGCAAGGAAGCACCCTGCGAAGAATCCTTTACTCAACATATCTTTTGTCAGTAGTTTTAGAACCCGTGGCCTCAACAGAATCATTGCCAGAACAGCGAGTGCAAACCGTGAAAAAAGAAAACTATTAACGTCTTGCCGTTTGATAGCGCTTTTCATCAAAACAAATGTCGACCCCCACATCATGGACACCGCAAGCAAAGCAAATGGGGCAAGCCGTAAACGTTTACTCATGTGCGAAATTTCTTGAGTAGCGCAACCTCTGGACCGTGGTCTTTTTCGTCTCCCGGTGTTTCTAAAATAAGGGGAGCTTTTGCAACTGCGGGATGAGCCATCAGTTCTTTAAAGGGATCGAGACCAATTTCTCCTTTTCCTAAATTTTCATGACGATCTTTGAGCGCCCCACAAACATCTTTTGAGTCATTTGCGTGAATAAGTTGAATTCGTTCAGCACCGGCTATCGACACGAGAAGGTCAAGAGTTTCCGTCATGCCGCCTTTCTTCGAAATGTCGTGACCAGCTGCAAAGACATGGCAGGTATCTAAACAAATGCCAACTTTAGGATGATATTCAAGTGCTTCGAGATAGTGCACCAAGTCATCTAATTTCTTAACGAGAGAATGCCCTTGGCCCGCAGTGGGTTCAAGTAACAAAGTGGGAGAGTCATCAGGGAGTGCATGAAGAATCGGCATCATTCCCTCATGAATTTGTTTCCACGCTTGCTTTACATGATTTACATCTACAGCTGAACCCGTATGAATAACAACTCCCAGTGAACCAATCTCTCTACCTCGCTTGAGCGAGTAAGCAGTGGAAGCTAAAGAGTTCTCGTACGTTCCAACAGTGGGAGATCCAAGATTGATGAGAAAGGGAGCGTGAACGTACGTTGCTATATCTAATTCATGAGCCTTAATTTTGAAAGCTTCATCAGCTTCTACATTTGCTTCGGGCATTGCCCATCCGCGCGGATTAGATGCAAAGACCTGAATTGCTTCTGCTGAAATCGTTTTGGCATATTCGATAGAACGTTTAGCCATTCCGCCCGTTGTTGGTACGTGAGCTCCGATACGCGGGCGGTGTGAAGACATTTGCCTACCCTACTGTGATGGTGACCTGACTGCCACGTTTAACTTTTGTTTTCTCGGCCGGCGAAATGTGGGTGACAAATTTCTTCTTATTTTTACCAGTAAGGATGGTTTTGACGACTAAGCCGGAATTCTCCAACATTGCAATTGCAGCAGATTTTTCCAGCCCTCGAATTCCGGAAGGGACGAATACAGATTCTGAACCCTTAGATACAACTATCTGAATTTCAGAACCTTTTGGTGCAGGGGAATCACCATTAGGCACTTGTGAGATCACAGTACCAAGCACTGATGTGTCACTAAATTCGTATGACACTGTGACGACGAACCCTTCGCCCTCCAATTCATTCAGGGCTTGATCTCCAGTTTTTCCAACATATGACGTTAATGCGAGTTGTTGAATTCCCTTGCTGATGACGATATTTATTGAGCTACCTCGAGTTGCTTTTGTACCAGCAACCGGTGAAGTCGAAATGATTGAACCCTCTGGAATTTTCGGATCAAAGGATTCCGTTGTTGTTCCAATAACCAAGGGTTCTGATTGCAAAACACTTGTTGCACTTTCAACGGTGAGCCCTTGTAAATTCGGAATCGTATATCTCTCTGCGCCTTTAGAAAGGAAAAGTAAAACGGTTCCGGCCTCACTTATTCGGCCACCTCCACCAGGGCGAGATGAG
This sequence comes from Actinomycetota bacterium, assembly GCA_009699375.1. Taxonomy (GTDB): domain Bacteria; phylum Actinomycetota; class Actinomycetes; order Nanopelagicales; family Nanopelagicaceae; genus QYPT01. The sequence goes on along the minus strand of WLOF01000014.1, from coordinate 12,011 downwards.
ATAATTTTACCTTTAGGAATATCTTCGCTAAAAACTTCATCAGCTATTTTGTAGGTTAACCCAAGTGGAGACAGTGTTGCTTTGGCTTCTTTCACGCTCATTCCAGCAACGGAAGGAACTACAACACGGTTGCCGGGGCCAACAATTACATACCAACCCACTACAGCAACTGCCAAAGTTACAAAAAGGGCAATCCAACGATTACGGCGAATACGTGCGCTTGTGCGACGCTTGCGTTCGCGGGCAGTTTCAGCAGTGCTCTCGCGAGGACTCTTTTTAGCAACCATAGGTTCTACTCTTTCAGAAGTTTGAACTTTATTCTCTTGTGAAACTCTGGTGGGAGTCCTTGATTTATCACGAATAGGCGTAACACCAAGATCTAATTCAAAGCTGAGTTGCCTCCGTTTGGGATCGAGAAGCGCTTCTACTTGTCTCAATTCCTGAAGAAATTCTTCTCCATCTTTTGGACGGTTGTCGGGATTAGTACTGGTTGCCCTGACGATGAGGTCATCGAGCGCAGGTGGCACATCGGGATTCAGAGTCGATGGGGCCGGAACTGTCTCGTTAACATGTTGATATGCAATATGTATAGGTGATTCACCTTCGAATGGTTTTCTGCCGGTGAGAGCTTCAAATGCAACAATTCCCAAGGAATATACATCGCTGCGAGAATCAGCTACTCCTCGTTGGACTTGTTCGGGAGAGAGGTAAGAAACGCTACCTAAAATAACACTCGATTCGGCAGTCATCGTGTTTCCTATGAGGTCTCCTCGCGCCAAACCAAAATCTGCCAATTTAACTCTGCCTGCCTGGGAGATGAGAATATTTTCAGGTTTGATGTCACGATGAATTATTCCGATTTTGTGTGCGGCAGCGAGTGCGCTTAAAACAGGTGACATGAAATGTAGGAGCTCTTGCGTTGTAAGTTTGCCCTTTTCAAATAAATAATCTCGAAGCGTGCTTCCCTCAACCAATTCCATAACTAAAAAAACAGCGGGTATTCCACTTTGATTCCACCCTTGATCTTGCACCGCAACAATATTCGGATGAGAAAGCGCAGCCGCCGCTTTTGCTTCCCGAATAAATCTACCCACGAACTCTTCATCATTTGCCAAGTGCTCGTGCATGATCTTTACTGCGACTTTTCGATCTAAACGTGTATCTAACGCTTCGTAAATTGTGGCCATTCCGCCGTTAGCAATTTGGCGAATGAGCTCATATCGGCCGTCAATGAGCTCACCTGATAAGTCTGACACGTAGAAATCCTAGTTAAGAGGCGAGAATTACTGCGGGATGGCGCGCTGTTTAGCCAATCGCAGAGAGCACGAAATCAGCGTTTTTTCGGGTTTCGTCTTTTGCAAAAAGTTTCTCTTCTTCTATCTGCCACAGCACCATCTCAGCGCTTATTTCCTGGCCATCTCTTTCTAAAACTCTTTGCAATCCGATAGCGGGCTCGATGTCTAACCAGATAGTTGCCGAACTGTACTCTCTGACAATTTTCTGGGAACTTCCAACTCCTTCAATGACGAGTAGATCGCAGGGAGAAATTACGCTAAATGAATCAAATGCAGAATTTTGCCAATTGTATAAAGGCATGTGGAAAGGCTTATTTTCTGCAAGCGATTCAAGCAATTGCGTCAAAGTTTGCGTTAGCGAGGGTCCAAGAGCTGATTGCCATCCTGCGTATACATCGTCTAATGCAAGAACAGTTACTTCCCGTGGCCCGCTAAAACCTAGGAAAAGTTCGTGTGCCAAAGTTGTTTTTCCTGCACCCGCTCTGCCATCCACAGCTATTACATGCGTAGTTCCACACCGAGGGGGAGAGGTTAAAGTAATTTCAATTTCGGGGATGAGATTCATTTTTGTAAAGTTTTCCGGAGCCAGCCGCGCCAACCCAGGACTGCCATCACAGTGAAAGCTAAATAGAGAAGTGCAGTGAATTTATAACCCAATACGAAATATTCAATCGTTCCAACTGCATCGACAATAAACCACAGTGGCCAGTTCTCGTACTTTTCATAGACCATAAGAATCTGAGCAATAAAGCTTCCAAGGAAAAGAAAGGAGTCAGACCACGTTGCTGCAGCACCGATGCTGTGCAGAAATGGGGCCAGTGCAACCCAAGAAATCAGTAACGCTATTAACCAGATGATTTTTGCTCGTCGCGAAAGTTTTCCGGGTACAGCACCAGTGGGTGCCCATCCAAACCAACCCCAAATTCCTGCGGCAATAAAGACTAGTTGAAGTGCAGAACTTGCAATCAGATCTACTTTGTAAAAAAAGATTCCGTAAAGAAAGCTACTAATAATCCACCATGGCCACGTAGAACGCTTTCCTGTGATTGCAATTCCAACCCCAATAAATGAGGCAACTGCCGCAAAGAATTCCAAGAATGATAAGTCGTAACCCCAAATAGTGATAAGTGTGCGCATGTTTTCCTTCCATATCCGCATTACCGGACTGGTCTAACGGTCGATCTGAATTTCAGATCCTCTCAGCACAATGGCTCCCGTGCGATTACTCTAGCAAAGAATTCTGCGGTTACAGTGCACGAGCAAGAACTGCTCGGAGATATGCACCGCCTGCAACTTTCAATCGTTTTCCGATGGAAGTTTTGGCACGATGATTAAAAATGTCGTATCCGTTTTTCTCAACCTCATCAACAATTCCACAATAAAGATTGCTAGCCGCTTGAATACAAGGTCTGCTGGTTGGGTCTAGAAATTGAATCCCTGCGTCAGATTCGGCTTGCAAGGTGCGCACCCGAGCTATTTGCTCTTTGAGTGCTGAGACTATTTCTGGGGTCAGTATTCGGCGTTCAAGCATTGCTCTATCGACTCCGTGCGTCCTTAATTCATTAAGGGGCAAGTACACGCGGCCGCGATCTAAATCTTCTCCAACATCGCGGATAAAATTAGCAAGTTGAAATGCAGTTCCCAACTTTTCGGCGGGCTCGTAAGCCTTATCCGAAAGGGCACCAAGAACGGGAACCATTTCAAGTCCAATGACGCAAGCTGAACCGTAGACGTACTCCATAAGATTTTCATAGCTCTCATATTCAGTGACAGTGAGATCCATTGCCATGGAATGAAGAAATGCAGTGAAATGTTCGTGAGGTATTTTAAATCGAGAAACGGTGTCAATGAGCGCTTTACCTATGTGGTCATCGCTCTTTCCAGTTTCTAAACTATTGAGGATTGAATCAGACCATCGTCGCAGCTCACTCTCTTTTTGTGCAGGAGTGAGATGGGATGCTAAATCGTCGACGATTTCATCGGCATAACGAGCAAAGCCATACAGGGCATGTACAAATGGCCGCTTAGCTTTGGGAAGTAGCAAAGTTGCAAGGTAATACGTTTTTCCGTGCAAGGCATTGAGTCTTTTGCATTCTGCATACGATGCGCGGAGTTGTGGATCTAAAATCCCAGCGCTGGTGAGTTCGTCCATCTATTTCACTGTACCGACTATTCGCTCTGCAGCTAACCTTCCGGAAATTAATACCATCGGAACACCCACGCCAGGCTGAGTACCAGACCCTGCAAATACAACGTTTTCGAATCCCTTTGCCATATTGCGAGGTCTAAACGGACCCGTTTGAAAAAATGTATGTGCGCTGGCGAAAGGTGCGCCACGTTCCATTCCTTGTTTTTCCCAATCGAGAGGAGTGGTGAGTGATTCAACTTCAATCGAGTCACCAAAGTCCGTATAACCGCGAGCCTCCAATGTTTTAATCATTTGGTCGCGATACGGACCACGCATCCTTTCCCAGTTGATATCAGCGTCAAGGTTGGGAGTTGGAAATAGAACATAGTAGGAATGTTTGCCGGGAGGCGCTAAAGATGGATCATCCTTACTTGGAATTGTTACAAGAACACTTGGGTCGGTCATCAGAACTTTTTTATGAATCAATTCATCAAATACGCCATCCCACGATTCTCCGAAGTGAATATTGTGATGTGCGAGATGCGAATATTCCTTTTTAGAGCCAACGAGCATCGTTACACAGGAAGGGGAATATTTTAATCGCTTGATTGATGCAGGTGTTCGCCCCAGTAAATCACGCCATGCCACCGGAAGGTCAGGGTTGAGGACGAGCACATCACAAGGAATTCGCTCTCCTGATGATGTGATGACTGCCTGAGCGCGTCCATTTTTGAAATCTACTTTTGTGACTTCGGAGTTATATTTAAAAGTGATGCCATGTTTTTCGCCCGCACTTGCTAGCGCTCTTGGAAGGGCATGCATTCCACCTTTAGGGAAAAATACGCCGTTCACGGAATCCATATATGCAATTACTGCGTAAATTGCTAAAGCTTGTTGGGGGCTAACACCGGCATACATCGCTTGAAAGGAATACACCTTTTGCAAGCGTGGATCCTTGAGGTATTGATTAACTTTTGGGGCCAATCGACGAAAACCACCGAGTGCAATCAAACGCGCAAGATTTGGAGTTAACAAATTTAACGGCGAATCAATATTACGATCGATGAAGTCATTCATTTCATATTTGTATAACTTGGTTACGAAATCAACATATCGCCTGTAGCCCATCGCATCCGAGGCGCTGACGTTCTTCGCTATTTCTGCTTCCATTTGATCAGTGTTTGCATGAATATCTAGTTGCGAACCATCTGCGTAGAAGGCGCGATAAAGCGGTGAAACTGGAGTGAGCTCTAGCCAATCTGAAAGTTCTTCTCCCACGCTATTGAAGGCATCGTTAATCAGAGAAGGCATTGTTAATACTGATGGACCGGTATCAAATGCGTACCCATCTTTTTTCAATAGACCGTTGCGTCCACCGGGAACGCTTTCACGTTCAACGATGGTGACTTTTCGACCAGCACCTGCAAGTCGCAGTCCAGCGCTCAACCCGGCAAGTCCTGCTCCGACAATGACAACATGATCTGTTGGACCCTTTACACGTGCTGGCATTTATGCACTCCTGCGTACTGCAATCGATGTAAGCTCATCGAGAAGAGCATGCGCTGAGGAGTCAATTTCATCACGATTAAGCGCATCCTGCGCGGTGAGTGTCAATTTCTCAATGAGGTCTTCAACATGTTGGCGAGCGCCTGTTTCAGTGATGATTGCTTGAAGCGCTTCTATGCCAACGGAATCTAAATTCTGTGCTCCAAAATATTGAGCAATAATTTTCTCTTGCGTGCTATTTGCTCGCTCACGTGTCATTGCCATCAATACGGTGCGCTTTCCTTCACGCAAATCATCACCGGCTGGTTTGCCAGTGGTAGATGGATCTCCGAAAACGCCGAGTACATCGTCGCGAAGTTGGAAAGCTTCGCCAAGTGGTAACCCAAATTCCGAGTAGATAGATGTGAGTGCTTCGCGTGTGATTCGATCCTCTATTGCGAGTGATGCGCCAAAATGCAGCGGACGTTCGATTGTGTACTTTCCTGATTTGTAGCGAGCGATTTTCAATGATCGTGCCACACTCGATGTTGCAAGAGCTTGCTCGTGAATATCAAGAAATTGACCCGCCATAAGTTCGACGCGCATTTCATCGTGAACTTTCAAAGATCGGACGAGAGCATCTTGTTTCAAACCTGCGCTGTGAAACATTTGATCAGACCAAACTAAAGCCAAATCTCCCAATAAAATTGCAGCAGAAGCCCCATAAGCAGATGCAGAACCTGAGAGTCCTTCTTCCTTATGTATATTTTCAAATTGTCGATGCATTGCAGGTTTGCCACGTCGCGTATCGGATCCATCCATTAAGTCATCATGAATAAGTGCACATGCCTGTAACAATTCAAGGCTTGCAACTGCTTTGATGACCGCCTTGTCTTCTGTTGCACCCGCCCCTAAATAACCTGCGTAGGCAAAGAGTGGACGTAAGCGTTTTCCGCTATCCAGTAAATATGCGCTCATTGCTTGCGCGACAGGAGCTAACTCGCTTCCAATTTCACCAAGAAATTGGGTTTGCATTGAGAGAAAAACGGTCAACTCACTTTGTACACTCGTGCGTACCTGGGCTAAAGCGCGCTGTGGCTCAATCATCACGTGGTAACGGTACCCTCACTGTCCATAGTCGGCGAAAGGAGAGAAGTGTCTGCCCCAACGATTTCCTTTGAATTCTTCCCTCCCAAAGATGTCCCAGGGGAAGAGCGGCTTTGGCGCGCTATAGAAGCGCTCGGACCAATCGCACCTGATTATGTCTCGGTTACTTATGGTGCTGGTGGTTCTACTCGGGATCGCACCATCGCAATCACTTCGGAAATCACTCATCGAACGCACATCCCAACGATTGCTCATCTCACATGTGTGGGTTCAACTCAAGAAGAAATTCTTCACATACTTACTCGTTATCGAGATGTAGGAATTAAATCTATTTTGGCGCTACGAGGAGATCCAGAAGGTGGACCACGTGCACCGTGGGTTTCTATTCCTGGTGGTCTCAATCATGCCGATGAACTTGTCGCGCTCGCTTCTGAATTTGGAGATTTCACCGTTGGAGTTGCAGCTTTTCCTGATGGACATCCAGCTTCTGCTGGAAACTTAGATAAAGATATTGATGTCTTAATCCGTAAAGAAGATTTAGGCGCGAGTTTTGCAACAACTCAATTCTTTTTTGATGCCACAAAATGGAGCTCACTCGTAGCAAGACTAGAAGAGCGAGGCTCATCTCTTCCGGTCATACCCGGGATTTTGCCTGTAACAAATGTAAAACAATTGGTCAGAATGTCCGAGCTCAGTGGAACCCCAATCCCGGATGCAATGCGCAAACGTTTTGAGGCAATCGAATCCGATGCAGATGCCGTAAGGGAACTTGGAGTTGAAATTGCAACGGAGCTGTGTCAAAAGTTGCTCGCAGCTGGTGCACCCGGTTTGCATTTTTACACAATGAATACATCTACTGCTACTTCCCAAATTTACAAGAACTTAGCGCTGAAGCGATGAAGCCCAGCTATTCTCAATTTACTGAGCAGTGGAGCACGCTCCACGGTGATACGCCAGTAACAGGAATTGTCCGCGCATGGCTCCTGATTTCTTATCGCCTTGCGCGTGTTTGTGTGACGCTACGTATAACCCCCAATGTTTTAACAACGATTGGTGTACTGAGCGCCGGAGTTACTGCATGGGTTTCACCGAATGGGTGGTGTTTAATTTTTCTCGCTATTTCATTGATTGCGGATGGAATAGATGGAAGCGTCGCCATTTATTCTGGGCGCACAAGTGCAAGCGGCGCAGTGTGGGACGGCCTTGCGGATCGCATTTCTGAAGCTCTGTGGGCTCTAGCTTTTTACCGACTCGGCGTTCCTTTGGGTTGGGTACTGGCCTTAGCATCGTTAGCTGCATTTCAAGAATATGCACGAGCTCGCTTAGCATCCCTTGGAGTATCTGAAGTGGGAATCGTCACTCCGGGGGAGCGGCCAATTCGTGCAAGTTTCCTAGCGGTAGCAATTGTTTCAAGCCAAATAAATTTTGCAAAAGAATGGCCAACACCCATTGCGATCATATTGACTGTGGTGCAACTTGTAAGTTTTGTCCTTGTTTTACGGTTCGCTTTTACATCCTTGAAAAAAGTTTAAGCACGTCCAATTGCATCGGCAACAATTTCTGCACTTATTCCCACAAGTGGCAATCCGCCACCGGGGTGAGCAGAACCCCCAACGCAAAACAACCCTTTAAGCGGTGAGCGATTCTTTGCTCTCATAAATGCAGAACGTGCACCGTTACTCGAGGAACCATAAATAGAACCACCAGGCGCACCTACGCTCTTTTCCAGATCTGCTGGTGTCCTAATTTCCATCAGTTCGATTCGATTGCGAAGGGGAATTCCTCTCGCTTCGATGAGAGAAATTACTTTTGCTGCATACGCGCGAGAGTAGTTATCGTCGTTCCAATTCCAACCATCGCCAGTTGTTGAATGGCGGGGCGCATTTACCAAAATGAACCAACTTTCATAACCCGGAGTGCGTGACATGGATACATCATTTGGCGCGCAAATATAGATTGTTGGATCTTCAACGGGCTTTTGTTGCGTAAAGATTGAATCAAATTCTGCATCATAATTTTCAGGAAAGAGCACAGTGTGATGGTTCATGTGAGGTGCTTGGTCATCGGGCTTGAGGCCTAAGAGCAAAGAAAAGCCGGCCAAAGAAGGTTCAGATTTTGCTAGCGATTTCTTTTCTTTACGCAGAGCTCTCACATTTTTGGAGATCAAGTGCGTGTAGACAGTCGATGCATCCGCATTTGATACGACCACGTCCGCTTTGATTATTTCCCCGCTTGATAACGTGATACCTGTTACATGCTTCTTCGTGTGGTCAATAGAAACAACAGGGGAGTTGAGATGAAATTTAACTCCAAGAGATTTGGCTCTCTCTTCGACTGCTTGCGATAACTGACCGATTCCACCTTTGATATGCCAAGCACCAAATGCTTCTTCTACAAAAGCAATAGACATCAGTGCTGCAGGAGCTCTTCGTGGGTCTGATCCGCTATAGGTTGCGTAGCGATCGATGATGAAGGAGAGGTGCGGGTCATTCGTGAAACTTTTAACGAGTGTTCGGAGTGACTTCCATGGCGCAATGGTGAAGAGGTCCCATAAAAAGGTGCGCCGCTTTATGAATGAAAATATCGACGTTAATTCTGATTCGATAAAAGGCTCTCGTGAAACGTCCCAAATCTTCTCGGCTCTCTCCATGAGAGAGTTCCATTCGTCACTGACATTTTTACCAAAACTTTTACTGATGGTTGCCAAAGTTTCATATCGCGAGAGGTTGGCAAACTCAACCCGAGTGCCGTCTGCAAAGCGATAATCAAAAGATGGATTAACTGGTTGTAGGTCTAAAACTTTCTCAATGGGCTCACCGGTTTTCAGAAAGAAATCTCGATAAACTGCCGGCAAAGTTAAGAGGGAAGGCCCAGTATCAAATGCATATTTACCGATCCATTCAGTGCGACATTTGCCGCCAACTTGATCAGATCTTTCGTACACGTCAACGATGTGCCCAGCTTTAGCAAGCCTGGCTGCCGTGCACATGCCACCGATGCCTGCTCCAATGACAACAATTCGACTCATACCATTCTGCCCTTCCACTCAATTGTGCCCCTGCGCCACCATGACCGAGCAAGTAGGTAGAGCAATACAACAGTTGAAAGTGGATGGAAGACGCAATCGCTAAGACTAGATTTGTTAGTGAACGCAGAAATCAAACGGGAGAAGACCACTAAGAAGTAGCCAATTAATCCAGCTGTTGAGCCATTCAGTGCAAGTGCGAAGGGAATGATTCCTGTGAGCGCTAAGAAAGTTATAGCAACAATATTTCCTAATATCCCACCGAATGCAACACGAAGAGATTTTCCATATCCATCACGAAGTTGTGCCCATGATGAATACATCTGGCATTGTGCGATAGCCGAACCGTTTGCCACAGTTCCATGAAAACCGCCTCGCAAGAGCGATCTCACGAGATAGATATCTTCAAGGACGTAGCTTTTAATTGATTCAAATCCTCCGATGTCATTAAGGCTAGAACGTGAAACAAAAAAGAATTGACCGTTGGCGACAGCAAAAGCAGGATTTGATGATTTTTGTGCGACGCCAAGAGGGACGGTAGACATCCAAGACCATTGGAGTAAAGGTTGAATGAGTCGCTCTGACCATGATTTCGCAATTTGAAGTGGGTATGGTGAGAGAAAATCGAAATTATTTTCGGACATTAAAGAAAGCGAGGCGGCAATTGCATGAGGTTTTAATCGAACATCGGCATCGATTGTCACGATGACATCTGAATCTGATAGCAAGCGACCTTGCTCGAGTGCAAAGGGTTTACCTAGCCAACCTTTTTCCAGTTCTTTTCCGCGCACAATGCGGAAACGATGATCTTCTTGGATGTTTAAAGTGGCCAGTTGCAACGTATTATCAGTGGAGTTGTCATCTATTAAAACGAATTCAAGGTTTGGTACCCCGACTTGCTTCTTTAAAGAGTCGATGAGAGCGACCACATTATGAGCTTCATTTCTCATAGGTACTAATACTGCAACTTTGACTAGAGAGATTGGAACATCTTTTGCCGGGCGCTTCAGGAAAAGAACATTGAGACATGTATTAAGCAGAAGAAGCGTAGGAAGCAGAACGAGTGCGATATTCACAGTTAGGACTTTTAAGGCCGGCCTAGCCAGCGAGAAAATGCATAGGGCACCATGATCGCACCAAGAACAAGTCCGCCAAGAAATCCAACACCTGGGCGGCTAAAGAAGAACAAATTTCCAACTACCCCTGCGAACAAGGTCCACAACATAAAAATATCTACTACCGCAAAACCTGCACTCGATTTGCGGCGATCTCGGGGGAGTATGACGTGTAGAAGTGCGGTGATAGCAATGCCTGCAAAAAGCCACCCAAATGCATTTGATAACGGAATATTTTTTGCAAAAGGAACATGTGCTCCCGTAAAACTCCAAACCCACCGATGGTCTGCAACCATTTGTGGATCTAAAAATAAATCCCATCCCATCATTGCAATCCCGCCAAACAAGAAAACCCAGTTTTTACTTATTCGTCGAGCCACCACAAGAACAGGGTGACACATCATCACCCATGCGAATGGGACCACCAGTGGAAGTCCTAAAATTTGAAAACCAAGACTCGAGTCGTATGTATAACTGCCAAATGGCCAGGTAGTTCTCATACCTAGTTGCTCGATACCAAATCCGAAAAGGAAAGTGATTGGCAAATAAATGGAAACGTATTTTGGTCCAAATGAGTAAAAGGCATGAAGTACCATTGTTAGAGCGCTGAAATACACAGTGGCGATAGTGACTACTCGGAGAGCTTCACCACTAATGAGGGGATAACTTATTTGCAGAAGGATTGTAATTCCCAAAATTGTCTGCAATAAAACTTGTGCGCGATGCGAAATTCCCGATCTGCGGTTGCGGCGGGAGTTGTAATGACGTATCGACATGGGGTAAGTCTGCCCTATTTCAGAGTGAGCCTCGAACCTCACGTACAGAAAAGCGCGCAAATAACTCTTCCGAGTACCAGTTGTAGTGAGCCGTTGCTTGAATGGCGCTCTGGTGTGCATCGCCTTTATATGCGAATTCCTTGATTGCAGCAGCAGAATCCCAGATGGAAAATGTTCCTTGCAATCCAATTGGGGCTTCTCCAATACCAATGGCGCAGATAAGTCCTTGTGCACCTGAAAGACTTAATGTCACGGGTGGTACTGCTTTCCAAAAACGAAAGTTTTGGCTCCATTTGATGCGGGCACGAGTAATTGCTGCGACTTGCCCATCACGTTTATGGAGATTCGTTGGCGTAAATGGTTCTTGTTTCGACCATTTTCCATGGGATGAAATGGGATCCAGAATTACTCTAAATTCACTGGCTGAACCTTTGCGCCATTTGCCAAGATTTTTAGAATGATCAAATTCAGATAAAAACTTTTCATCGATCGTGACAAGAAATCCCCATCTATGTAAATCGGCATCTGACGGAGTGAAAGTTTCGCCTTTGCCCGTTCCTAGAACTTTCACAAAACTTACACCTTTAAATTTTCGTAATGTGATTTTCTGTGTTGCCATAAAATAAAAAGCCCGAGGGATTAATCTTGTGGGAATTTTCCATAAATAAATGACAGTAATCATTGCGCAATGCCTGCAGTTGCCAAGATTTCATTGACAACTAACTGCGGGTGATCCCACATTGGTGCATGACCGCACTGCGCAAATGTTAGCCATCTTGCGTGTGACGGCACCAGCGATCGCTCTTGACTCGTTGACGCTGGGAGCGTTTTGTCAGAGTCACCAAAAATAATTGTGATAGGAATTGTTGGGGAAATTTGGTTCTCAAATCTTTTTTTCAGGAGCGCATCCCAAGCAGGGTAGTAACCAGAAGCAGTTGCCATCGCATTTGTTGCATCAAGGCATGTTTCATAAGAGAACTCTCTCCAGCGTGGGCTCACATTCGCAAAACCTGCTTTGCGTGCCCATTCGAAATGGAGCAACATCGGTGAAACTATCCAGACACTTGCTGAAAGCATGCG
>WLOF01000013.1 GCA_009699375.1 Actinomycetota bacterium | reverse complement strand
TAGTGAGCATATCTACTGGCCGAGGCGTTGTGATGCAAGGCTATATCGATTTAATGAAATTGCGAGTCATTGAATTACTCCTAGTTTCTACTCTTCCTGCAATGGTGTTAGCAAACAAAGGTCTTCCGCCGCTTGGTCTAACTGTTGCAACAATTATTGGCGGAACTTTAGCTGCCGGCTCAGCGAATGCTTACAACATGGTGATTGAAAGTGATTTGGATAAATTAATGACCCGGACATCTAAACGTCCACTCGTCACTGGTGTATTAAACACAACTCAAGCAATTGTTTTCGCCACAGTAATTGGCTTTATTTCATTAGCTATTTTTTGGTTCTTTACAACACCCCTTGCCACACTTCTCGCACTTATTGCAATTGCTTTTTATGTATTGGTTTACACGATGGCGCTCAAACGTAGAACTGCACAAAATATTGTTTGGGGTGGTGCAGCGGGTTGCATGCCCGTATTAATTGGATGGGCAGCTGTTACTAATTCACTTTCAGTTGCTTCCATTGCTTTCTTTTTGGTTATATTTTTCTGGACGCCCCCTCATTTCTGGGCACTTGCAATCAAATATAAAGATGATTATGCAAATGCCGGAGTCCCCATGTTGCCTGTAGTTGCAACGAAAGCGGATGTTCATCGCCAGATGTGGTTTCACACAATTGCCATGATAATTTCTTCGATAGTTCTCATCCAGAGTGCGAAGTTACCAATGTGGTCTTTAGGCCTAACAATTGTTTTGGGACTGATATTTGCAAAGCAAATGATGGCGTTAAGAGAAGATTCCACGGAATATGCGAAAGTAGCAGGAAAGATCTTTCAGTGGTCTATAAGTTACTTGAGTCTATTTTCCGTGATTCTAGTAATCGCCCAACTCACTGTTTAGAAAGCTTGTTCTAAATCCTTCAGCAAGTCAGATGAATGCTCCAGTCCAACCGATAAGCGCAGCACTGATTCAGTAATTCCCATTTCTCCTAGAACTTCTGGACCCAAACGTCTATGGGTGCTCGATGCTGGATGAGTAATAAGTGACTTACTGTCGCCTAAGTTATTTGAAATATCTATAACACGAAGGGCATTCATAAACTTAAATACGGCGCTTTGGTCGCCGTTAAATTCAATTCCGATTGTTGAACCGCCTCCACTCATTTGTTTTTGAGCAATTGCAAAACCTGGATGAGATTTAAGCCCTGGGTAACGCACGCTCTTAATTTCAGGTCGAGATTCTAAGAACTCAGCAATTTTCTGCGCACTTTGACTCATGCGCTCAACGCGCATTCCGATTGTTTCAAGTGATTTAACTAGGACCCAAGCATTGAATGGACTAAGCGATGGGCCGGTGTGTCGGATAAATTGGCTTAAGTGCTCTTCAAGATAAGACTTCTTACCCAAGATTGCACCAGCTAATACCCGTCCTTGGCCATCGATATGTTTGGTAGCCGAATACATAACAACGTCCGCTCCTAGTTCGAGCGGTTTTTGTAGGACAGGTGATGCCATCACGTTGTCGACAACGACCGTGGCACCAACGTTGTGTGCCAGATCGCTCACCATTTTGATATCAACAATATCGAGCATTGGATTGCTTGGAGTTTCAATGAAAACAACTTTTGTTGGTTTCGAAAGTGCTTTCGCCCAACCCTTTTGGTCATTTGATTCAACTAGTTCAACGTTAACGCCCCACTTAGGCAAAATCTCCATGAGGATTACATAACAAGAACTAAACATAGAAGCGGAAGCAACAACGCGATCTCCCGACTTCACCATGCAAGCAATTGATGCAAACATGGCTGACATTCCAGAACCTGTGCCGACACAAAATTCGGCACCTTCAATTGCAGCAAGGCGTTCTTCAAACATCGAAATTGTTGGGTTTGCAAAGCGTCCATAAACATAGTGATCTACTTCGTCTGCAAAGGAAGCAACTGCTTGTTCTGCACTTCCATAAGTGAAACCACTATTGAGATATAAAGCTTCTGAAGTTTCGCCAAAACCTGAACGAGCTAAGCCAGCGCGAACTGATTGCGTTTCCTGATGAAGTTCCCAAGATGGATCTGGGCGCTCAGGTAAGGGTTGATATCCCCAGGGGCGTTTACTCATGTACAAAGTGTAAGGTGACAGTCGTGACCACAATTGCCATCAGCGTCAAAGATTTGAGCAAGAAATACGGGGATCGGACTGCTGTATCGCATGCAAATTTTGAAGTACCCCTAGGAACCGTGTGTGGCTTTGTTGGGCCTAATGGTTCGGGCAAGACCACAACTATGAGGATGCTTCTGGGTCTTATCACGCCAACGGGTGGTACCGGAACAATTTTGGGTGAAAATATTAACCATCCTGAAAAGTATCTCAACCGCGTAGGGGCGATGATTGAGGGCCCAGCATTTTATCCAGCTCTTAGTGGTGCTGAAAATTTACGATTGCTTGCAACGCTCGGCGGTTATGCCAAAGATCAAGTTCAAGGACTTCTTGATCGAGTAGGGCTTGGCGATCGCGCAAATTCTAAATACAAAACGTATTCACTTGGAATGAAACAACGACTTGGTATTGCCGCAGCACTATTACCTAATCCACAGTTGTTGATGCTGGATGAACCAACAAATGGACTTGACCCTGCAGGAATTCAAGAAATTCGTGAGTTACTGCGCTCGCTTGCAAGTGAAGGAACAACTGTTTTTGTCTCTTCACATTTACTTTCAGAAATTGAAATGATTAGCGATTCCTTGGTGATGTTGCGACAAGGGAAAGTCATATTTGCGGGAAAAACTAAAGACCTTCTTTTGCGTCAACAACCGATAATTATCGCCAAGTGCAGTAATTCCAACGACATGGTGAAGTTATTAGAAATTGCAAAAAGCGCAGGGCATGAAGGTTCAATCATTGAGGGCGCTGCTCACATTTTGGCACCAGCAGATTGGGCACCCGCTTTAAACACATTGGCATTTGAATCGGGGATAACTCTTTCTCAACTTTCCCCAGTATTACCTTCACTCGAAGAAACATTTTTTGAAATGACAGGAGACGATCAGTGATAAACGTCTTCTTCGCAGAATGGCGCAAACTTCGCCGTCCAACGTTGTTCTTCGGCACCATGGGAGCAGTCATGGCGGTCACCGCTTTGGTGACTTCGCTTTTATTTCTCTTATTAGATTCTCCGCGCGGAAATGCACGAGAAGGACGAATGATTTCTAGGCAGACACTTGAATTGGCACACGGTGTTTCCATTGGATTCAGTTCTGCAGCTGGCCTTTTAGGGCTTGTCGCACTCTGCGTCTTTGCATCCCAAACTGCGCAGGAATATACATATGGAACATTACGTAATTTATTAGTTCGCCAGCCTCGCAGATTAACCTTACTCTTCGGAAAATTTGTGGCAATGAAATCATTTGCCTTGATAACCGTTGTTGTTTCGGCGATTGTTGCAATAAGCCTTGCATTCGCGCTATCAGGTAAGGCAAATATTAATACTGCAGCTTGGACGACCTCAGATGCACGATGGTCGCTTATTCAGACGTTTATCAATGTATTTATCTCTGTAGTTGCTTACGGAACAGTTGGAATGATTCTCGGAATCCTCTTCAGATCTCCAATACCTGCGATTTCTCTGGGAGTTGCCTGGTTACTCATTGTTGAAAATATTATTTCAGCGACCGTTAAAAATTCAGGTAAATGGATGCCGGGGCAGGCAATGACAACTATCGCTTCCGGCGGTGATATTAATTCCTCCTATTTACATGCAATTGGACTAGTCGCAATTTATTTAACAATTGGATCGATAGCGGTTGCGGTCCTGTTTCGTCGACGTGATGTGGCAAATTAAGACACTTAGCTCATAAAGCGTTGTTTAATCCCTCAAGCGTTTATTATTAACTCTTTGAGGGGAGTAAAATTTTGAAAACATCACGTGCACTTTCAGTAGCCTTAATTGCTGGGCTTTTGTGTGCGTCTACCCCTGCCTATGCTAAAACTCCAAAACCTACGCTTGCCCAAATTGAAGCGGCTAAAAAAGCAGAGACAGCAAAGAAAAAAGCTGCAGACGCTGCCGCAGCCAAACTCAATAAGGCAAATCAAACACTTCGAGGATTGACAGCAATTGCTGACGCAGCGCGAGCAAAATATGTTCAAGCTCAGAATGAATTGGCGCTAGCAACTAAAGTTGCAGATGCAGCTGCAGTTCATGCCAGAGAAACTGCAGCAGCCGTGGATGAAGCACACCGTGTTATTGGAAAACTTGCCGCAAATGCTTACATTCTTGGTGGTGGACTAGGTGATTTAGAACCGTTACTGAGTTCAAATGGGCCACAAGATTTGATGGATCAACTTTCAACTCTGAGCACTATTGGAGCCCACAACTCGACAGCCCTTGACCGCTTCAAGGCAGCAGAGGTTGTAGCTCGTGCGGCTAAGAAAGAAGCAGATGATGCTAAAGCTGCACAAGTGGTTGCAACAGAAAAGGTTGCAGCAGCAAAGAAGATTGCAGACACCGCAAAAGCAGCCCAACAAGTAGAAGTTAATAAGTTGCAAAGAGTTCAAGATCAACTGATGAAAGAACTTTTAAGCGCTAAAAAAGTACGCACGACTTTAGAACAACAAAGACAACTTGCATTATTAGAAGAGGCAAATGCGAACCAGGCCGCACAAACACCTGGACAGAAAAAAGTATGGCCTGATAAGGGCTTTAAAGGTCGTTCAACAATTCGCTCGACAGAAGCTCAACGATTGAAAGCTGTTGCCTATGCAAAGAAGCAAGTTCTAGCGCGTAAGCCATATGTGTGGGGAGCTCAAGGTCCAAATTCTTTTGATTGTTCGGGACTTGTCTACTCAGCTTATGTTTCTGCCGGCCTTGGATATCCCGAATGGGGACGACTAAATGCCGCCCTATATTCAGTGTCCACAAAACATGTGACGTTAAATGAACTGGTACCTGGCGACCTACTCTTTTATTCATTCAACGGAACTATTAGCTCTATCCATCACATCACAATTTATGCGGGAAATGGCATGATGTGGGAGGCAAATTCCAAAAGCAAAGGGTTGATTTTCTCCAATATGTACAGCATTAATGGGCTTATGCCATTTGGCGGTCGGGTCTAGTCTTCACCTATGTCGAATTCCACCGGTAACGCAATGGTGGCCATTCGTAGCGCCGTTCGAGTGGAACTAGAAAAATGTTCTGCAGGTGACAAAATTATTGTGGCATCTTCTGGAGGAGCAGATTCCCTTGCTCTAAGTTTTGCTGTTGCGAAAGAAGGGAGCAAATTAGCCCTACAAATTATTGGAGTGACAGTAGATCACCAATTGCAAGAGCAATCAGGGATTCAAGCAAATAAAGTTATCGCGCAGTTTAAGAATATGGGCATCTCTGACTCTGAGATCGTAAAAGTAAACGTTGACATCACTGATGGAGTTGAAGCCTCTGCTCGTCGAGCAAGGTATGAAGCCCTTGATTTAGCTGCAGCAAAATATGGAGCAGCAAAAATTTTCTTAGGTCACACAAGAGATGACCAAGCAGAAAGTGTTCTTTTAGGTTTAGCTCGCGGTTCAGGAACGCGATCACTATCTGGAATGGCTACGCAGAACGGAATGTATGTCCGCCCTCTGTTAGCCATTACGCGCGAGCAAACACTTCATGCATGCGACGAAGAAAAATTAGAACCGTGGAGTGATCCACATAATGTTGATCCACAATTCAAACGGGTTCGTGTTCGGTTGCAAGCACTTCCAGTATTAGAAGAGACGATCGGCCCGGGCATTAGCGCATCACTTGCTCGGAGTGCCGGGCTATTGCGAGATGATGCAGATGCACTCGATGAGTGGGCAGATAAAGTATTTGCGACCCTTGACCCAGCATCACTCGATGTGGATGCAATTGCCCAACTTCCTAGGGCTGTTCGCAGTCGCATCCTTAGATTGGCTGTATATGCGGCTGGCGCCCCTTTGGGCTCTCTCACAGCCGAACAAGTGAGCGTTCTTGAGGCTTTGGTCACCTCGTGGAGCGGGCAAGGTGAGGTGAGCTTGCCAGGTGGTGTGAAGGTTCGACGAATTTCGGGCAGACTTTCGCTCTTACAGTCCAATCAATAGGAAGCGCGAGGCACCGTGGATCTATCAGCCGTTGGCAACGATATTGAAAGAGTGGTCGCAACTGAAGAACAACTCAAAGCGAAAGTAAAAGAATTAGCACAACGCGTTGATGAAGATTATCGCGATCGCGATCTTTTGCTTGTTGGAGTTCTTAAAGGTGCAGTTATGGCAATGGCCGACTTAGCACGCGCACTACAACGTCATGTTGAAATGGATTGGATGGCAGTTTCATCATATGGATCTGGGACTAAATCAAGTGGCGTTGTAAGAATCCTCAAAGATTTAGATCGAGACATCACTGGTCGCGAAGTACTTATTGTTGAAGACATTGTTGATTCTGGATTAACACTTTCTTGGCTTAAAGCCAACCTTGAATCTCGAGGAGCCAAGAGTGTTGAGATTCTTGCAATCTTAAGGAAACCAGATGCTGCAAAAGTTGAAGTTCCGGTGAAGTATGTGGGATTTGAAATCCCTTCGGACTTCGTTGTTGGCTATGGGCTTGATTTTAATGAAATTTATAGAAACCTTCCCTTTATTGGCGTACTCGCCAAACATAAGTATTCCTAAGAGAAACGAAATATAAAATAATGGAAATGCCTAAGAAGAAAAAGAAACCAGAAAAGAAGCCGAGTAAGGCGCCAAAAACGCGCGCTCAACGGTTACTTCGCGGTCCACTTTTTTGGATCATTGTGGCAATTATTGGAGTTTCCCTTTTTGGGCAGATTTCCAGCGCAGGAAATAGATACACGCAAGTAAAAACTTCTGAAATATTGGATGCAATTTCGAAGAGCCAAGTCGACTCTGTATTGCTGATTGATAAGAGTCAAAAAATACAAGCTATCTTGAAATCTGGATCTGCCATTAAAGGTGCAACAAAAGTTGAAGCTTCATACATAACAGGGCAAGAGCCAACTCTGATTGATGCTCTTACAAGCAACCCACCACCAAAATCATGGTCTGTGAAAGTTGCTTCACAATCCCTCTTAATTTCATTTTTCTTCTCGTTTGCTCCAATCCTGCTGATTGGATTCCTTTTCTTCTTCATGATGAGTCAGGCACAAGGAGGCTCACGAGCATTTAGTTTTGGACGCTCTCGAGCAAAATTGCAGACTGACGATGTACCAAAGACAACTTTTGCAGATGTTGCAGGTGCCCAAGAAGCAGTTGCAGAGTTGATGGAAATTAAAGATTTTCTTGCCAACCCACCAAAATATGTTGCACTCGGCGCAAAGATTCCTAAAGGTATTTTGTTGTATGGCCCTCCCGGAACAGGAAAGACTTTGCTTGCGCGTGCCGTAGCTGGTGAAGCAAATGTTCCTTTCTATTCAATTTCTGGATCAGATTTCGTAGAAATGTTTGTCGGTGTTGGCGCTTCTCGCGTTCGCGACCTTTTCAACCAAGCGAAAGAAAATGCCCCATCCATAGTATTTGTCGATGAAATAGATGCCGTCGGACGTCAACGTGGTGCGGGTATGGGTGGCGGACATGATGAGCGCGAACAAACGTTAAATCAACTACTTGTTGAGATGGATGGTTTCGAAACCAACGGTTCTGTCATTCTTATTGCAGCTACTAACAGGCCAGATGTATTGGATCCAGCACTTTTGCGTCCTGGCCGATTTGATCGACAGATACCTGTTGAGCGACCTGACTTAAAAGGTCGCGAAGAAATTTTGAAAGTTCATGCAAAAGGCAAGCCGCTAGATAAGAACGTTGAACTAATTAATTATGCTCGCAGAACTCCTGGATTTACTGGAGCAGATCTTGCAAATGTTCTTAACGAAGCCGCTTTACTCACTGCTCGCGAGAACAAAAAAGTAATTACGAATACTTCTATGGACGAAGCAATTGATCGAGTTATGGCTGGACCTCAACGCAAGAGCAGACTGATGAGTGAAGAAGAACGTCGTGTCACTGCGTATCACGAAGCTGGACATGCACTTGTTGCCCATGCACTGCCACACACTGATCCTGTTCACAAAATCACGATCATGCCTCGCGGTCGCGCACTTGGTTACACAATGGTTTTGCCTGACGAAGATAAGTACTCAACAACACGAAATCAATTGTTGGATCAACTTTCGTATGCTCTCGGTGGTCGCGCAGCTGAAGAGTTGATTTTCCACGATCCATCAACTGGCGCCAGCAATGACATTGAAAAGGCAACTGCACTTGCTCGGGCAATGGTCACTCAATACGGAATGACTGAAGCCATCGGAGCCATCAAACTTGGAAGTGATGCCAGTGAACCATTTATGGGTCGCGACTATGGTCACACCCGCGATTTCTCCGAAAGTATTGCAGCCATTGTCGATACTGAAATTAGATCATTAATTGAAAATGCCCATCAGGAAGCTTTCAATATTTTAGAAAACAATCGAACTGTTCTTGATGAAATGGTGATTCAACTTCTTGAAAAAGAAACACTAAACAAGGAAGAAATCGCGAAAATCTTTAAGAAAGTAAAACCATATCCAGCCCGTCCAGCATGGACTGGATCACCACTTCGTAAGCCATCGGTGCTACCTCCAGTACCAACTACGCCAGCAATAGTTGTGGCGGAAGAAGAGCCAGAGAAAAAAGTTCGTAGGGCGAAAAAAACGAGTGAGTGATATCAGTCCAATTTCAATGGGTCCACAAGATGGTCGCGCCAAAAAACCTTTTGACCAAGCACGGGCAGAAAAAGCAGTTACGGAATTATTACTTGCGCTAGGTGAAGATCCAGATCGAGATGGTTTGCGCGAAACTCCTGCACGAGTTGCACGGGCGCTGGCAGAAAACTTTGCTGGACTATGGCAATCACCTGAAGATGTATTAACGACTTCATTTGATATTGGCCACGAAGAACTAGTAATAATTAAAGATATTGATGTTTTTTCCCATTGCGAGCATCACTTAACACCATTCCACGGAGTTGCTCATGTTGGTTATATTCCCTCTGGACGAATAACAGGGCTATCTAAAATTGCTCGCCTTGTAGATATGTTTGCTCGTCGTCCACAAGTTCAAGAAAGAATGACGTCACAGATTGCAGATGCGTTAGTTGAGATACTCCAACCCGCAGGTGTAATTGTCATCATCGAATGCGAGCACCTTTGTATGTCGATGCGTGGAGTTCGTAAGACTGAGGCCCGAACAATTACAAGCGCTGTGCGAGGAAAGTTAAGAGATCCTGCAACTCGCGCCGAAGCAATAAGTCTCATAACTACGAGGTAATTGCTGTGGCACTTTCCGATTTGAATCTTGCACAGAACAGAACGCTTGTTATGGGAATTCTCAATGTCACTCCTGACTCATTCGCAGATGGTGGCCGCTTTAGTTCTCACGAAAGCGCTATTGCTCGAGGTTTAGAAATGATGAGTGAAGGCGTAGACATCATTGATATTGGTGGAGAATCCACAAGGCCTGGTGCAGAACGCGTATCTGCCGATGTAGAGCAAGAGCGAATCATTGGTGTTATCAGTTCACTTGCAAAAGCTGGCGCAGTTATCAGTGTTGATACTAAACGTGCGGATACCGCAAAATTAGCAATATCTGCCGGGGCAAAAATTGTTAACGATGTGAGTGCAGGCGTGGCGGACCCTCTGATGCTTACAACCGTTGCACAATTGAATGTTCCTTACATAGCAATGCATACTCGTGGAGATTCAATTAATATGCAATCGCAAGCCATATACGCGGACGTGCTGGCTGAGGTATTGAGTGAAATCAAGGAACGCATTCAGATGGCAATTAGCGCAGGAATTTCACGCCAGAACTTGATTATTGATCCAGGGCTGGGGTTTGCAAAAGAGAGTGAACACAATTGGACGATATTGCGGAACCTTGAAAAGTTTAATGATTTGGGGTTTCCTGTTTTGGTTGGTGGGTCTCGAAAAAGATTCTTAGGCGCACTAACGGGCTCTCAAAATCCAGACGATCGAGAATATGCAAGCATTGCCCTCACAACACATTGCGCGAATGCAGGCGTTTGGGGCGTTAGAGTCCATAGCGTGAAACCACATAGAGATGCCATTGCAGTAGCTGGAGAATTATCATGAGCGATCGCATCACGATAACTGGGATACACGCTTTTGGTTTTCATGGTGTTTATGACCACGAACGTATCAACGGGCAAGATTTTTTTGTAGATGTTGTACTTGAATTGAATTTATCCAAAGCGTCAAAGTCAGATGCTTTGAAAGACACAGTTGATTATGGACGAGTGTGCGACATCATTATTGAAGCAATTGCAGGCCCTCCTAGTGCGCTAATCGAGAAGTTAGCGGGAGACATTGGTGAAGAACTTTTGAAAGCTTTCAAGTCAGTCAAGAAAGTTTTGGTGACAGTTCATAAACCTGGCGCACCAGTAGACGCACAAGTGCTTGATATTGCTGTGACGGTTGAGCGAACTCGTTGAAAGCAGTAATCGCTCTTGGTGCAAATTTAGATGATCCAAAATCTGCGCTCGAATTGGCCATTGCGCTTTTGCGTGAGGCAACAGATGTGATTTCAGTGTCGTCGTTTCACATAACAAAACCAGTAGGTGGGCCTGCACAACCCGATTACCTCAATGCCGTTGCAATCATTGACAGTGAATTGCCTGCTCTTGATTTGCTTCATCTTCTACAAGGTATAGAAAAAAGTATGGGAAGAGTTCGTACAGAAAAATGGGGCCCACGAATTATTGACCTGGACCTAATTAGCTATGGGTCAATATTGAGCGAAGCTGAAGAACTCACACTTCCGCACCCTCGCGCACATGAGCGCCGATTCGTACTAGAACCATGGTTAGAAATAGATTCAGAAGCGCATGTGCTTACCCACGGACCGGTTCGTGAAATTTTGCATCAACTGCCGCCCGCGAAGTAAACTTTGACCCTTAGCCCGGTACCCTGAAAGGACTGGAGCAAATGCTTATAACAAGTAATGCGCAGGACTTTCGCGCGAGCAATTTGGTTTTTGTCCCGACTATGGGTGCGCTACATGAAGGCCACGCAAGTTTAATCCAACAAGCACGACAACTGAGCGATCAAGTTGTTGTAAGTATCTTTGTGAATCCTTTGCAATTTGAAAATCAATCAGACTTAGAAAAATACCCTCGGACACCCGAAAAAGATGCAGAGGTCGCAAAAAACGCTGGAGCGACAATTCTCTGGATGCCAGATTTTAAGGATGTTTATCCTGGAGAAGTCATGATGGTAGAGCCAGGTCCTATTGGAAATATTTTAGAAGGAGCTTCACGCCCAGCACATTTCCAAGGTGTGCTCACGGTAGTTAAACGACTTTTTGATTTGGTTCAACCCAAGTCTGCAATTTTTGGTGAAAAAGATTTTCAGCAACTATTTCTCATTAAAGAAATGGTTCGGAAGTTACAGATTCCAATTTCAATAGTTGCCGGAAAAACTATTCGTGATGCAGATGGGCTTGCAATTTCCTCCAGAAATGTTCGACTTTCAGCACATGACCGAGATAACGCCTTAGTGATTTTTCAAGCACTCACTGCGGCAAACGAGATGGAATCATTAAGCGAAATACAAGAGACTTTGATTGAAACTCTTTCTTCTAAACCTGAATTCCTGCTTGACTATGCCTGCGTTGTTGATGAGAAATCATTTGAATTTGCAGGTGAAGAGAGCTTTTCCAAGCGTGCGTTAGTTGCCGGTTGGGTAAATGGGGTCCGTTTGATCGACAATATGCCAATGAAAGCGCGTGTTCGATGAAACTCCTTGCCCCGAATCCGGGATGGACAGCGCGAGCTGACGTGATTGTTGTTGGCTCCGGAGTTGCAGGACTTACAACTGCTTTGCAAATTAGAACTTTTGGACTCTCTGTCCTGCTTGTTACTAAAGCGCGCGTTGATGCAGGATCAACAAAATGGGCACAGGGCGGTATAGCTGCAGCACTTGGCCCAGGAGATTCACCCGGTCAACATGAGAAGGACACACTTGATGCTGGTGCAGGACTTTGCGATCAGAGAGCTGTTGAAGTTTTAGTTTCTGAAGGTCCCGAAGCAGTGCGCAAACTTATTGCACGAGGTGCTGTTTTTGATAAAGAAGCATCAGGAGAAATTGCGCTTACACGCGAAGGTGGACACCACCGAAACAGAATTTTGCACGCTGGTGGGGATGCAACTGGTGCTGAAGTTTCGCGCGCGCTATTAGCTGCCGTTCAAGATGATGCCGGAATCGAAGTTGTTGAACATGCGCTTGTTTTAGATGCGCTAAAGAATAAAGATGGCGCAGTTTGCGGAGTAACTCTGCATGTGATTGGTGCAGGTACGCGAGATGGAGTGGGTCAAGCGTTGGCAAGGGCAGTAGTACTCGCAACAGGTGGACTCGGACAAGTATTCGCTCAATCAACAAATCCCTCGGTGTCAACAGGTGATGGAGTTGCTTTAGCACTTCGTGCCGGTGCCGATGTAGCTGATGTTGAATTCATTCAATTCCATCCAACTGTTTTGTGGTTAGGTGATGGTTCGCAAGGACAACAACCACTCATTAGCGAAGCTGTGCGTGGTGAGGGCGCGTACTTAGTCGATGATGATGGCGTTCGCTTTATGGTCGGCCTGCATCCCTTGGCTGAATTAGCTCCACGCGACGTTGTTTCGATTGCAAGTATGCGTCACATGAATAAAACAGGAGCGCATCATGTCTGGCTGGACGTTCGACACATAGAGGGATTTACTGAAAGATTTCCTACAATTTATGCATCATGTCTCGCGCACGGAATTGATCCACTTACACAATTAATTCCTGTTGCACCAGCATCGCATTACGCATCAGGTGGCGTGCGAGTAGATCTCAACGGGCGCACAACTGTTGCTGGTCTATATGCATGTGGTGAAACTGCTTGTTCTGGTGTACATGGCGCAAATCGATTGGCCTCTAATTCACTTCTCGAAGGACTTGTGTTTAGTGCGCGCATCGCAAGTGATATCCATCAAACTGCAGCGGGTTTTTCAGAAGCAGTTATTATCCAAGAGCCCACTATTTTGCTAGATCCAGATTCACGGAAAGTTTTACAAGAAAGCATGAGCCGAGGCGCAGGCGTTTTGCGTTCAAAGAAATCTCTGTTGGATACTGAGGGAGTTTTAGAAAAAGTAGGAACCCAGTCAAGTTTGCTTCCCTGTGTAGAAGCGTGGGAGACCACAAACTTGTACCAACTTGCGCAAGTGATTGTCAGGTCTGCACTCACACGTGAAGAAACCCGTGGATCGCATTGGCGTGAAGACTTCCCTGATCAAAACAAGACTTGGCTCAAGAGAATTCTGCAACACTTGGATAGTCAGGGTAAATGGAGCACGAAGTTTCAGGAGGTAATCAATAAATGAATTTCTCTGAATTGAATCCTAAAACTCGAGCATCACTGACCTCTCTTGGACTTGATCCAACACTCGTGGTTGAAATTATTAGAAGAGCGATAAATGAAGATTTAGATGGCGGACAAGATGTGACGACTATTGCAACGGTTGATGTTAATCAGAAATCAATTGCACAATTTTCTGCTCGCAAATCTGGAGTGATTGCTGGTGTTGTTATTGCTCAAGCAACTTTAGAAATAGTTGGCATCAGCGACGTAAACGTAAGTGTCGAAGATGGTCTCCGTGTTGAAGCGGGCGCTCTTTTGCTCACTGCGCGTGGCAACACACGAGAAATGTTGTTAGCAGAGCGCACAGCCTTAAATTTCCTTGGCCACTTGAGTGGAATTGCGACTTTAACCCAACTATGGGTTGCCGAAGTTGCAAAATACAAAACGCAAATTCGCGATACACGCAAAACAACACCTGGCATGCGAGCGTTAGAAAAGTTTGCAGTCAGAATGGGTGGGGGTACAAATCACCGACTTTCACTCAACGCATCGGCGCTCATTAAAGATAACCATATTGAATCTGCGGGGGGAGTCACGGAAGCTTTTGAGAGATTACGCAGTTTTGACTCTGAAATTGAGGTCGAAGTTGAGGTAGATACGCTGGATCAACTCAAAGAAGTATTGCCTCTGAAACCAAATCTAATCTTGCTCGACAACATGAGCGTTGCAGAATGTAAAGAAGCAGTTGCTATTACCAAAGGAGCAATTGCGCTAGAGGCTTCTGGTGGACTTTCACTAGAAAATGCAAAGGAATATGCAGCTACTGGAGTCGCATATTTAGCAGTAGGTGCACTTACTCATTCAGCACCAGTTTTGGATATCGGACTCGACCTAAAGGCGGAGATCTAAATGTTATTAACTATTGATGTTGGAAATACGAACACTGTTCTCGGAGTATTCGAGGGAGTGGATCTCAAGAAATCGTGGCGAGTGAAAACTGATCCAAGAAATACTGCTGATGAGCTTTGGTTGCAATTCGGCACACTTGTTGCCAATTACAAGCTGAGCGGTTTAGCTGTGTGCTCTACGGTCCCTGCAACTTTGCGCGAACTTCGGACAATGATTGCCAACTATTTCCCAAATATTCAAACGACAATCGTCGAACCAGGTATTAAAACAGGTGTTCCTTTATTGGTCGATAATCCAAAAGAAATTGGGGCAGATCGAATTGTAAATACATTGGCAGCTCATACTCTTTATCCAGTTGGACCAGCAATTGTTGTTGATTTCGGAACATCAACTAATTTGGATGTAGTTTCACCCAAGGGTGAATTCCTTGGTGGTGCACTTGCTCCCGGAATCGAAATTTCTGTAGATGCACTTGCAGCAAGAGCTGCACAGCTTCGAAAAGTCGAGTTAGTTGTTCCGCGATCGGTAATTGGAAAGAACACCGTAGAGGCTTTGCAGTCGGGCACCATATACGGATTTGCTGGGCAAGTGGATGGATTGGTTGAGCGAATCTCAACTGAGCTACTTGAGTCTTATAAGGAAAAGCCAACTGTGATAGCGACCGGAGGCCTTGCACCATTAGTTCTTGGTATCTCACGGAGCATCGAACATCACGAGCCAGATCTGACCTTGATCGGACTGCGTTTAATTCACGAGAGAAATGCTTAACTAGGTAGACTCCACACATTATGGCCGACACCCCAATTATTGAGAGCGAAGACGATCTTCCGGAGCAGTTACGGATTCGTCGGGAAAAGCGTTCTGGACTTATTGAGCGCGGAATTGAGCCATATCCCGTAAGCGTTCCTCGAACACTTTCCCTGTCTGATGTTCGTTCAAAATATGCAAACTTAGAAATTGATGTAGCAACAGGCGATATCGAATCCCTTACGGGACGCATAATTTTTAAGCGGGACACAGGAAAACTTTGTTTTGCAACGTTGCGTGAAGGTGACGGAACGGAACTTCAAGCAATGTTCTCACTCGATAAAGTGGGCGAAGATTCGTTGAATTCGTGGAAGAGCGATATCGACCTAGGTGACATTGTTAGCGTCACTGGAGAAATTATTACCTCCAAACGTGGCGAGCTATCTATTTTGGCGAACACATGGACTTTGGCTGCAAAATCTTTGAGGCCATTGCCAAATGATCACAAGCCAATGTCTGAGGAAACTCGCGTGCGAATGCGCTACGTAGATTTAATTGTTCGACCAGAAGCGCGCACCAATGCACGAATGCGTCCTGCAGTTTTGCGGTCACTCCGCGAAACTTTTCACAATCGTGAGTACATAGAAGTTGAAACTCCGATGTTGCAAGTTCAACATGGTGGAGCAGCAGCACGTCCTTTTAAGACTCATAGCAATGCATATGACATGGAATTATTCCTGCGCATTGCGCCAGAACTTTTCCTCAAACGGTGTGCTGTCGGCGGAATCGAAAGAGTTTTTGAAATTAATCGCAATTTTCGCAATGAAGGTGCCGATTCAAGTCACTCACCCGAATTTGCGATGATTGAAAGTTATGAGGCTTACGGCGATTGGCGCACAAAGGCTGAATTGGCGCGAGCACTTGTTCAAGATGCATCAATGGCAATTTTTGGATCCCACATCGCAAAACACCACGATGGTCGCGAATCCAATCTTGGCGGCACTTGGAAAGAAATCTCACTTTACGATGCGATCTCTGATGGCGTCGGAGAGGCAGTAACCGCTCTGACTCCTCGTGAGGAGTTAGTGAAAATAGCTACTAAATTGGGCATGAAACTTGATCCTAATTGGGTTACAGGAAAATTAGCAGAAGAGATTTTCGAGCACGTATCTGCGGACAAACTTAATGAACCAACATTTGTTATGGGTTTTCCCGTCGACAACGCACCATTAGTTCGTGCGCATCGCGAACTTCCAGGCGTTGTAGAAAAGTGGGATCTCTATGTTGATGGTTTTGAATTAGCAACTGGGTATTCAGAACTCATTGACCCTGTGATTCAACGTGATCGTTTAATTGAACAAGCGCGCCTTGGTGCTAAAGGTGATTTCGAAGCCATGCAAGTAGATGAGGATTTCTTGCGTGCTATGGAATTTGGAATGCCACCGATGGGTGGACTTGGAATGGGAGTCGATCGATTGCTTATGGCTCTTACCGGACTTGGTATCCGCGAGACAATTCTTTTCCCTCTCGTTAAACCAGAGATCGAATAGCGATGCTTGAAATTCGCCCAGCTCGATCAACTGATGTAAAAGGCATCCGTAAACTAATTGACACATACGCACCTCAAAGGCGTTTGCTCTCAAAAGAAACTGTGACCTTGTATGAAAGCGTTCAAGAATTTACCGTTGCAGTTGAGAACGGAGAAATTGTTGGCTGCGGAGCCATTCACGTTCTTTGGGAAGATTTAGCGGAAGTTCGCACAGTTGCTGTTGCCGAAAATTTTCGTCGTCAAGGCGTTGGCCATAAAATCATGGAAGCGGTTATTCAACGTGCCCGTGAAATAGGTGTGAAGAGAATTTTTTGCTTAACATTTGAAACGGAATTCTTTGGAAAGCATGGGTTTGAAGAGATTCAAGGGACACCGGTAGATCCTGAGGTATTTGCCCAACTTCTCCATTCTTATGACGCCGGAATTGCTGAATTTCTCGAACTAGAGAGCGTCAAACCCAACACCTTGGGCAATACGAGGATGCTGAAATACCTCTAATTCACCTCCCAGATATCGCCCTTTTCGGGCATAAACGGCCCATATCTGGTGTTGTAACTTCTAGAGCCAATACTTCGCAAAGTACGCCTCGCACCCTTGCCCTACCTGGCATTAGGCTTATCCGACAGTCCCAAGAAGGAGTGATTCATGTTTGAGCGCTTTACAGATCGAGCCAGACGCGTTGTTGTGCTGGCCCAAGAAGAAGCTCGCATGCTCAATCACAATTACATTGGCACGGAACATATTCTCCTTGGATTAATTCACGAAGGCGAAGGCGTTGCTGCCAAGGCCCTTGAATCCATGACTATTTCTCTAGAAGCTGTGCGCTCGCAAGTCGAAGAAATCATTGGGCAAGGTCAGCAAGCACCAAGTGGTCATATTCCTTTTACTCCACGTGCAAAGAAAGTTCTTGAGCTCTCACTTCGTGAAGCCCTACAACTTGGACATAACTACATTGGTACAGAACATATTTTGCTTGGACTCATTCGCGAAGGCGAAGGCGTTGCAGCGCAAGTTTTGATTAAGTTAGGTGCAGATCTTGCTCGTGTGCGCCAACAAGTTATTCAACTTCTTTCGGGATATCAAGGAAAAGAAGCAGTGGCAACTGGCGGTCCTGCAGAAGGAACTCCATCTACATCGTTGGTTCTCGATCAATTTGGTCGAAACCTCACACAAGCTGCTCGAGAAGGAAAACTTGATCCAGTTATTGGCCGCGAAAAAGAAATCGAACGCGTCATGCAGATTCTTTCTCGTCGCACAAAGAACAACCCAGTACTTATTGGCGAGCCAGGTGTCGGTAAGACTGCCGTTGTTGAAGGTTTAGCCCAAGCAATTGTTAAAGGCGACGTCCCTGAAACCCTTAAAGATAAGCAGTTGTACTCACTTGACCTTGGTGCCCTTGTGGCGGGTAGCCGTTACCGCGGAGATTTTGAAGAGCGATTGAAGAAGGTTCTCAAAGAGATTCGCACTCGCGGCGACATTATTTTGTTTATTGATGAAATCCACACACTAGTTGGTGCTGGAGCAGCTGAAGGCGCGATTGATGCTGCAAGTATTTTGAAACCGATGTTGGCTCGTGGTGAACTCCAAACTATTGGTGCAACTACGCTCGACGAATATCGCAAGCACCTTGAAAAAGATGCTGCACTCGAGCGACGCTTCCAACCAATCCAAGTTGCCGAGCCATCACTTGCGCACACCATTGAAATTCTTAAAGGACTTCGCGATCGTTACGAAACACACCACCGTGTTTCAATCTCGGATGCTGCACTCGTATCAGCAGCGACACTTGCAGATCGCTATGTTTCTGATCGTTTCTTGCCAGATAAGGCAATTGATTTAATTGATGAAGCGGGATCTCGTTTGCGTATTCGTCGTATGACTGCGCCTCCCGAGCTTCGCGAATTTGATGACAAAATTGCTGCAGTTCGTAAAGAAAAAGAATCGGCTATCGATGGTCAAGATTTCGAATTGGCCGCGTCCCT
>WLOF01000012.1 GCA_009699375.1 Actinomycetota bacterium | reverse complement strand
TGCCGGCTTTCCACAGTGATTGGTGAACGTGCATACCTGAACCATTGTCACCAAAGAGTGGCTTTGGCATAAATGTTGCTGTTTTGCCACCTTGCCATGCAGTGTTCTTGATGATGTATTTAAACTTCATCAAATCATCTCCGGCTTGCAAAATGTCACTGAAGCGATAGTTAATTTCCATCTGTCCTGCAGTGCCCACTTCATGGTGAGAGCGCTCTACAAGTAGGCCAGATTTTCCGAGATTCATTACCATTTCGTCGCGAAGGTCTGCATACTGATCTGTTGGCGAAACAGGGAAGTATCCACCTTTTACGCGAGTGCGGTATCCGCGGTTTGGAGTTCCGTCGGCATCTTTTTCAATTCCTGTATTCCAGGCACCTTCGTATGAATCGATGTGGTGGAATGCTTCATTGATTCCTGTAGAGAAACGAACTGCATCGAAAACATAAAACTCAGCTTCGGGTGCGAAGAATGCTGTGTCGGCAATTCCTGTCGAGCGCATGTAGTCAACAGCTTTTGCAACAATCCCACGAGGATCACGGCTGTATGGTGTGTTATCGATTGGGTTATGGACTGAGAAGTTAATGATAAGAGTTTTTTCTTTACGGAATGGATCGATGAAAGCTGAACCAGGAACTGGTAACAACTTCATATCTGATTCGTGAATCGCTTGGAAACCGCGAATAGATGAACCATCGAACATCAGGCCTTCAGTGAATACCGCTTCGTCGAACGACTCAACAGGAACGTTGAAGTGATGTTGGATACCAGGTAGATCAATGAAGCGGACGTCGACTAACTTGACGTTTTCTTTTTTAATGTATGCGAAAATTTCTGCTGAGTTCTTAAACATTTTTCTCCCATTGCCAGATGACGCCCGCGATGTGCGGAACCCCTAGTGGCTCGCCATTGAGCTTTAAACCGTTGGCGATAGCGTACGAGTTAGAGGCACAAAAATGGAAACTGGCGTGTTACGGCTATGTTAAGAATTCTTGTTCGGCACTGCGATACACGAGGGATTAGGCTGAGCACATGAATTTCACCAGGGTTAGCCTCGGAAGGCGCCTATGTGCCCTCATGGTCGACTGGCTGATGTGTTACGCGATCATTACTGCAAGCGTCGGGGGATTAGGTTCCATGAGCTCCCTCGACGGGTTTGCAGTACTTGCGCTATTTTTCTTCGAGGTATTCGCGTTAGTGTCGATGACTGGCGCCTCCGCTGGGCAACGAATCGTGGGAATATCTGTTATTCGATTTAACGATGGTGGAGCTCCACGCATTGGGCAGGTTTTTATCCGAACTTTACTTCTATGTTTAGTTGTAACAGCTGTGACGTTTGATGAGAACGGACGCGGATTACACGAACGATTAAGCGGAACAGTCCTTACAAAACGAG
This sequence comes from Actinomycetota bacterium, assembly GCA_009699375.1. Taxonomy (GTDB): domain Bacteria; phylum Actinomycetota; class Actinomycetes; order Nanopelagicales; family Nanopelagicaceae; genus QYPT01. The sequence goes on along the minus strand of WLOF01000012.1, from coordinate 23,756 downwards.
GAAAAATTAACGCTTAGGTATCTTCACACCTTTAGGCATTGGGCCTTTGGGAATTGGCATTGATAATCCTCCCACTGCTTTAAGTCGGTTTCGTACTTCGCGCATTTGACTCGTGCTGAGTTTCTTTGGAAGTTTGCGCATTTTTTTCTGAAGATCGCGAAGTGCCACTTGTCCTTGCGCGTCACCAACAATAAATTCTGTAATAGGAACCCCTGGAGCAAATCGTTCAGTTTTTCTGCGTTCATCAACGAGTAATCCCCGGGCTCCCGGACCACCTTCTGCGACAAGAACGATTCCTGGTCTGCCAACTGATCGGTGAACCATCTCTTGATTGCGTGTGACCGCAACGGCAGGAGTTGTTACCCATCCTTTTCGTATCGCCATAAGGACGCTAGCACCAGCACCAATTTGACCTTCAATAGATTGATAAGCGGCGCTGCCTGCAATGCGAGTAAAGAAGAAAAGCGAAGCAAAAACAGCGATGATCGCACCAACGAAAGCTGCATAAATTGGTTGACCTGCAAAGGTACCGATGAGAATTGCGATTCCCCAGACAAGCACAAAGATTCCCGCAAGTGCGGCACCAATCCAAGGTTTTACACTTTTAGTTATTGAATACGCTTCGCGAATTGTTTTGAAGCGCTTCTCTTTTGGCACGCCAGGGGTTTTGTTTTTCTTCTTGAACATGGGCGTTAGTTTAGTGGGGCAGGTGCGGTACCACCAAGACGCAATGGCGCCCATCGTTGGCCCACGTGGCTATCTGGGTACTGGCTTTGAGCGTCGTAGAGCATCTGTGTCATTACTTGTCGCAATTTCACTTCGGCCGAAGCAACGTCATCGGTTTTTTCAAATATCAGTGGCGTTCCCACGATGATTGTTATAGGGATGTGATTTCGTCCTAGATTCTTTTTGACGCCTTTCGTCCACACTCTTTGTGAACCCCAAATAATTGTTGGAATGATGGGCACGCCAGCACCGGTAGCAAGCCTAACCACTCCTGTTTTTAGCTCTTTGATTTCAAAACTTTTTGAAATTGTTGCTTCTGGGAAAATTCCAACTATTTCCCCAGCCCGAAGAGCGCGAAGAGCCACAACAAAGGAAGCTGATCCACTGGAGCGATCTACATTTATATGATGCATTCCACGCATCAATGCACCGGCAATTTTATTATCAAATATTTCCTTTTTCGCCATAAAGCGAACATAACGTTTTGCAGGCACAACAGCGGTGCCAGCTAGGGCAAAATCCAAGTAACCAATGTGATTAATGGCCATGATTGCGCCGCCTTGCCGTGGAATATTTTCACTGCCGGTGATCGTTAATTTAAGTCCTAAGTATCGCCAGAAAGTTTTCGCAAGAACAATGACTGGCGGGTAAACAAAATCAGCCACGCGTTGCCCCGCGGATGGATTTTGCATCCATGGCTTGTTTATATAGTCGGCCAGCTCTGTAACTGGATCTGACAAGTGGTCCGCTCATGACGCCAAGAAAACCGATGGCAGTTGCTTCATCGGCAAGTTCAACAAACTCTTGAGGTTTTACCCAACGCTCCACGGGGTGATGCTTATTTGTTGGTCGTAAATATTGTGTGATGGTGATGAGATCGCAACCCGCGCTATGCAAATCGGTGAGTGCTTGACTTACTTCTTCACGAGTTTCACCTAAGCCTAAAATAAGATTTGATTTTGTAATTAAGCCGAAATCACGTGCCATAGAGATAACGGCTAACGAGCGCTCATAAGTGAAGGCGGGACGGATTCTTTTGAATATTCGGGGGACAGTTTCGACGTTATGTGCAAAGACTTCAGGACGGGTTTCAAATACTTGGTTAAGAAGATGGGCATGCCCACTGAAATCTGGTGCCAACATTTCAACACCGGTATTTGGATTGAGCTCGTGAACTTTTCTAATGGTCTCTGCGTAAAGCCATGCACCTTCATCTTCTAGATCGTCCCGCGCTACTCCTGTAATCGTTGCATAGCGCAAATCCATTGTCTTGATAGATTCAGCAACTCGTCGTGGTTCATCTCGATCGAGCGGTTCTGGTTTGCCGGTATCAATATTGCAAAAATCGCAACGGCGCGTGCACGCTTCTCCGCCAATAAGAAAAGTAGCCTCTCGGTCTTCCCAGCATTCGAAGATATTGGGACATGCAGCTTCTTGGCAAACAGTATGCAGACCTTCTGATTTAACTAATGATCGCAGTTGTGTGTATTCGGGACCCATCACTGCACGAGTTTTTATCCACTCGGGTTTTCTTTCGATAGGGGTTTCGGCATTGCGCGCTTCTACGCGTAGCAGTTTGCGACCTTCAGGAGCGATTGTCATGCGCTTACCCTTTGGAGTGCAAGGAGGATGTGATGTTCGATAACAGGCGCAATTTCTTGCACAGTGATGTCGCGACCAAGTTCGCGTGAAAGGGATGTCACTTCAACATCGGCTATACCGCAAGGAACTATTCGGTCAAACCACGATAGATCAGGGTTTATGTTGATTGCAAAACCATGCATGGTAATTCCTTTAGCAAAACGAATTCCAATTGCTGCAATTTTTCGGTCACCGTGTTCGTCTCTCACCCACACTCCAGACCTCTCGCAATAGCGTTCTGTTTTCAATCCAAATTCGGCGCAAGCATCGATGAGAGCGCTTTCGATTTCACGCACAAAACCAACTACATCGTGACGTTTGGCCAATCGAACAATCGGATAGCCAACTAGTTGTCCGAGTCCGTGCCACGTGATTTTTCCACCACGATCAACATCGATAACGGGGGTTCCATCGGTTGGTCGCTCGAAATCTTGTGTGCGGCGGCCGGCCGTAAAAACGGAGTTGTGTTGGAGAAGGATTAAATGATTCGGAGCCTGATGTAAAGCAATGTCTGCATGAATTTTCCGTTGCATATCTAACGCGGATTGGTAATCCATCACGCCTGCGTGGGTGACGGAAATTACCGCAGTGGAGGTAGGCGCTAAAAGTGGCACTCCCATAGCCTAAAGGTAGAATTGCCATATCAGCTCCACGGGATCGGCTCTCTAGCTCCGCCCGGCGGACAATCAGAAAGGTCCTCCTTCATGGCTCAAATCTCGGCAAATGTTCCTGTGGCAAAAACCAGTAAACCCAATCGTCGACGATTCTGGGCTGCCATTGTTGTGATTTTTATTTGGTTTGGTGCAAGTGGAGTCTTTGGTCCACTGTTCGGCAAACTCACAACTGTCCAGGAAAACGATAATTCCGCATTTTTGCCAGATAGTGCCGAATCAACGAAAGCCTCAAAAATTATTGCGAATTTTTCGAAAGATGCGAACACTCAAATCCCAACACTCGTGCTTTTTGAAGGGTCAGTCACTCCAGAGAAGATTGCTTCGATTAACGCACACCTTCAAACTCTTCCGAGCAAGCACATTCAATATTTAAGCGAATATAAAGGGACTCTTGATTCTGGGGTTCCAATGTCTGATTATTTTGTACCTGGGCAACCACTATTTGCTTTCCCATCACAAGATGGAAAGGCGCTATTAATCAATCTACCTGTTACGGCAGATGTAGCCGGCGCACAGCTTGGAAATGATAAGCCCGTGCTAACTGCGATGATAAAAACTATTAGAGCTGATATGAGCGCATGGGCATCTAGTAACGGATTTGTGAGTCACGTAACTGGCATCGGTGCACTTTTTAGCGATCTCTTTGGAGCGTTTGGGGGAATCGACTCATCTCTTCTACTTGTCACTCTCGGCGTCGTGTCATTTATTCTCATCTTGGTTTATAGGTCGCCCATTCTTTGGGTGCTCCCGCTAATTTCTGCAGTTTTTGCACTCTCAACTGCTGGGGGCATTATCTATATTCTTGCCAAGAACAATGTCATCAAACTCAATGGACAGTCCCAAGGAATTCTTTCAGTTTTGGTACTAGGAGCAGCAACCGATTATGCGCTGCTATTAATTGCTAGATACCGAGAAGAGTTGCACCATCACGCTTCTCGTTTTGATGCGATGAAAGCTGCCTATAAAGGAATTTTTGAACCCATCTTGGCATCGGGTTCGACAGTTGCAATAAGTTTGTTAGTTCTACTGCTCAGCGATCTAGGCAGTAACCGTGGCCTGGGTCCTATTGGGGCAATAGGAATCGGTGCGGCAATGGTTACTATTTTGACACTCTTACCAGCGTTGTTGGTTGTCTTCGGTCGTTGGATCTTTTGGCCACGCATTCCTCGGTTCGATGACCGCGATGCGAATTTGCATGGACTCTGGTCAAAAGTGGGGGGAGCAGTTTCACGTCGTCCACGTCGCATGTGGATCGCGACTGCTGCCGGACTACTAATTCTTGCAGGATTTGCAACAACGCTACAAGCTAATGGGCTTTCAACTTCGCAATCATTTACAACTCGTCCTGAATCGGTAGTGGGTCAAGAACTTTTGCTCAAGCATTTTGCTGGAGGGCAAGGTCAACCTACTGAAGTGGTGGTAAAAGAAAGTGATGTCGATGCTGTGACTCAAGCACTCTTGAGCGTTAAAGGTGTTGCCAGTGTTGATCCGTTGCGCGTAGAGATCGCTGTCCCTGGGCGCCCACTACCCGCTGTAAAAGTAGTTGACGGTTTAGTAGTTCTCAATGCAACACTAGTCGAAGCGCCGGATTCAGTTGGTGCTAGGCAACTAGTCCCAGACATACGTGCAGCAGTGCATGCTGTGGATCCAACAATTCTAGTGGGTGGTGGAAGCGCAGTTTCTTATGATGTAGACCAAGCATCGCGTCACGATAATCGCCTTATTATTCCGGTTGTTCTCATACTCATCGGAATAATTCTTTCGCTGCTTTTGCGTTCCATATTGTCTGCGGCGATATTGTTGGTGACAGTAGTGCTGTCCTACTTAGCAACATTGGGTGTTTGCCAACTTGTCTTCCATAATATTTTCCACTTCCCGGGTGCAGATACGTCATTCCCGCTTTTTGCATTTGTATTCCTTGTGGCGCTGGGTATTGACTACAACATTTTCTTAATGACCCGCGTGAGAGAAGAAAGTGCGAAAATTGGCACACGCGCTGGTGTTATCAAGGGATTGACTGTTACCGGTGGAGTGATTACTTCCGCAGGTATTGTTCTTGCCGCAACTTTCGCAGTCCTTGGAATTTTGCCTCTTGTGTTCTTGGCCGAGCTTGGTTTCGCTGTTGGGTTCGGAGTTCTGCTTGACACAATTATTGTGAGATCACTGCTAGTTCCAGCATTAGTTCATGACATAGGCGGAAAGATTTGGTGGCCTTCAAAGCTTCAGAGTAAATAAACTCAACTCTGAGAATCAACGAGGGCGCTAATTGCGCCACCCAAATGTGGGTAATCGAAAGTAAAGCCCGAGGATAGAAGTGCCTCGGGTAATACTTTCTTTGAACCGAGCATCTCGTCTGAAAAACCACCAAATGCGATTTTCAGGGCGATAGATGGAACTGGGAAAAGTGCGGGCCTATGCATCGCACGAGCGAGTGCCGCAGTGAATTCTTGGTTTGTTGATGGGTTTGGAGTTGTCAAATTAATGGGGCCTGAAATGGGATTTTGCATAGAGTAAGCAATCGCGCGAACAACATCATGAAGAGTTATCCATGACCACCACTGTTTACCTGAGCCAAGTTTTCCACCTAAACCGAATCTGAATAATGGAATCATTTTCCCCAAGGCTCCACCAGTTGGATCCAAAACTAATCCAGTGCGCAATTTCACTGTGCGGACATCTCCGGCAAGATCTGCAGCGGCTTCCCATTCTCTGCACACGGCTGCGAGAAAATCATCTCCCGCACGATCATTTTCAGAAACCGCACGATTGCCAGTTTCTCCGTACCAACCCATAGCGCTTGCGGATATGAATACTTTTGGTTTAACTGTTGCTACAGCTTTAGCAATAGTTGTCGTGCCTAGAAGCCTTGAATTAAGAATTTCTGCTCGATATCTTTTTGTCCATCGCTTATCTCCGACACCAGCTCCTGCTAAATGAATAACTGCATCTACGCCTTCGAGAGATGCTAAGTCCACTGTTCCAGTTTTAGGATCCCAAGAAATTTCATCAGGAGCGACAGCTGAGCGACGAACCAATTTTTGTACGGTATGCCCTTCAGATTTTAAATGCGAGACGAGCGCTCCACCGATGAGACCAGATGCACCAGTGATTGCAACGCGTTGTATTGGCATTACAGTCCTAAGTCCGCTTCGAACGCACCGATCTCGAGGCGATCTTTAAGAGTAACTAAGAAGCGAGCAGCATCTGCGCCATCAACAACACGGTGATCGTAGGAGAGCGCTAAATACACCATCGAGCGAATTGCAATTGTTTCTCCACCGTCTGCGCCTTTAACAACCATAGGTCGTTTAACGATTGAACCCAGTCCTAAAATTGCGACTTGTGGTTGATTGATGATGGGAGTATCGAACAGCGCACCACGACTTCCGGTATTTGTTAAGGTGAAAGTTCCTCCACCTAATTCATCAGGAGTGACTTTGTTATCGCGTGTGCGAGCAGCTAAATCTGCGATCTTGCGAGCAAATCCGCCCATGTTGAGATCTCCAGCATCACGAATCACTGGAACCAACAAGCCGCGTTCTGTATCTACGGCAATGCCTAAATGCTCAGCCGAATGATAAGTAATTTGGTCACCTTCAACAGATGAATTCACTACAGGATGCTGTTTGAGTGCTTCACAAACTGCAACTGTGAAAAATGGTAAGAAGGAGAGCTTGACGCCTTCGCGAGCTTCGAAATTTGATTTAGCTTGGTCACGAAGTCGAGCAATTTTTGTAACGTCAACTTCAACAACCGTTGTGAGTTGCGCGCTGACGTGGAGTGATTCGACCATGCGAGCGGCAATAACTTTGCGAAGTCGCGACATAGTTACTGTTTGTCCGCGCAATGGTGAAGCGGCAACAGGGGCTGCAGAACGAGCGGCTGGCGCTGCAGGTGTTGCTTGTGATGCGGGTGTAGCAGCGGGTTTGGCTAGTGCTTCGATATCTTCCTTGCGAATTCGCCCACCAACGCCAGTGCCAGTTACTTGACTGAGGTTTACGCCAAGTTCTGAAGCAAGCTTTCGGACAATGGGAGTTACATAAGCAGAATCTGATTGTGATGAAGTAGCAGGTACGGCAGCGACTACTGGAGCAGCAACTACTGGAGCAGCAACTACTGGAGCAGCAACCACTGGTGCAGCGACCACTGGAGCAACAGGTGCCCCGACTACTGGTGCAGCGACTACTGGTGCAGCGACTACTGGTGCAGCGACTACTGGTGCAGGAGTTGAAGCAGCGGCACCATCGGCAATGATTGCTAATTCCGCACCAACTGGAACTACTTGATCTACTGCAACAACAATTTTTTGAAGTGTTCCCGCAACAGGGGAAGGAATTTCTGTATCAACCTTGTCGGTTGAAACTTCTAGGAGTGGTTCGTCGACGGCAACGTGGTCGCCTTCAGCTTTGAGCCAACGTGTAACAGTTCCCTCGGTGACGCTTTCTCCAAGGGCGGGCATCGTTACTGAAAAAGTCATTACTTATCTCCTTTAGGAAGTGCAGTGGTAATTCTAAGTGCTATTTCAACCATGTGCATGTAGCGGTTTTCCAGCGAGAGCCATGTGGGCCTCGCCCATAGCTTCGGACAGGGTTGGGTGAGCGTGAATCAGTGGTGCAACATCGGACGCACTTGCTTCCCAATTGTAAATTAATTGCGCCTCGGCAAGCAGTTCGCCAACGCGCGCACCTACCATGTGAATACCAAGAACCGGTCCATTTTTTTCTGCAACCAACTTTATGGACCCTGCAGTTCCTAGGATCTGTGCTTTGCCGTTTCCAGCTAAATCGTAATTTAATTCGACGACATCGTGCCCGCGCTCTTTAGCAACAGTAGTTGTCAATCCAACTGATGCAACTTCTGGATCCGAGTATGTAACCCGAGGGACGCCATCGTAATTAATTGGTCGTGGATTCAATCCAGCAATTTCTTCGGCAACAAGAATTCCTTCGCCAAAGCCAACATGCGCGAGTTGAAGAGTGGGAATTAGATCTCCAACTGCCCAAATTCCTGGAACCGATGTTCGACATTTATTATCAACGGTTACGTAACCACGATCCATAGCAATGCCTTGTTCTTCATATCCCAAGTTGGCAGATACAGGGCCACGGCCAACTGCGACGAGAAGAACATCTGCTGTAAATTCTTTACCATTTTCGAGTGTAACTGTCACAGAATCTGGAGACACCTTTGCGCTCTTAAATCTGTCGCCAAGTTCAAAGTTGATACCGCGCTTACGGAAAGCTCTCTCCAACAATTTGCTTGAGGATTCATCTTCGAGCGCAACTAGGTGAGGTAAGCCTTCGATAATTGTTACTTCGGCACCGAAAGATTTCCAGACTGATGCGAATTCGCAACCAATAACTCCACCACCTAGAACAATGACGCTCTTTGGTACGTAATCCAATCCGGTGGCGTGGTCGCTGGTGATAATTCTTTTTCCGTCAATTTCCAGGCCGGGCAAAGAGCGGGCATAAGAGCCTGTTGCGAGAACAATGTTCTTTCCTACATATTTCTCGCCATTTACTTCGACCGTATTCTTGGAAACTAATTTGCCATGTCCGGCAACAAATGTGATTCCACGCGATTTAACAAGTCCTTGTAATCCCTTGAAAAGTTTGCCTACAACGCCATCTTTATAAGTGTTAACAGCTGGCATATCCATGGAAAGAAATTGGGCATTGACGCCGTAGTGGCTAGCGTCGCGTGAATTGTCGGCAATCTCGCCTGCATGCAGCAGCGCCTTTGTTGGGATGCAACCACGGTGTAAACAGGTGCCTCCGAGTTTGTCAGATTCAATAAGAACAACTGACTTGCCCAATTGCGCACTGCGCAATGCGCAGGCGTAACCGCCACTTCCTCCGCCTAAAATTACGAGATCAAATTCAGCCACGTTAAACCTTTCTTCTCTAGGTACCTATCTTGCCAGCCTTGCGACTTTTCTAAATATCCTTCACGAGCCTTCTCTTTGTTGTTTAACTCACAGCTTCTTGCGCCAAGGTAATAAGAGACCTTAAAGCGATACCAGTTCCACCTACTGGGGTATATCCGTGGGCTACACCCTCGTTATATGCAGGACCAGCGATATCCAAATGCAACCAAGGCAACTCTGCCGGGATGAAATCTTTGAGAAAAAGTCCCGCCACTAACATTCCGCCCATTCGTTCACCGATATTTGCAAGATCAGCGACTGGTGAATCGAGTGAAGCCCTGAGTTCTTCAGGTAATGGCATCGGCCAGAATGCTTCTCCACTTATTTCGGTTGCTTCAAGAAACTCTGAGCGAAAATTCTCATCATTTGTCATGACCGCACTTGTCCGAGTTCCTAGAGCAACTACTTGAGCACCCGTTAGAGTCGCGACATCGACGATTCCATCGAGTTTTAAACTTCCCTTATTGCCAATTTCAATTGCTTTAACAAGTGCATCTGCAAGAACTAAACGTCCTTCAGCATCGGGATTCAGTACTTCTACAGTTTTTCCACCGTAAATAGTAATAATGTCACTTGGTCGAGTGGCCGTATCGCTCACCATATTTTCTGCAAGAGGTGCCCAAGCATCTATTGCAATAGGCAATTTGAGGGTTGCTATTGCCATCACCGCAGCGCATACAGCTGCAGCACCGCTCATATCCGACTTCATGGCTTCCATACCTAGCGCTGGCTTAAGAGCTAATCCACCGGAATCGAAAGTGATTCCTTTTCCGACATACGCAAACTTTTTCTTGGTTTTTTTAGCAGCTCCAGTTGGAGAATATGAGATATGGATTAAGCGTGGGGGATTGGCTGATCCTTGGCCTACAGCAGTTATTCCACCGAATCCTTGGGTACGTAATTGTTTTTCATCCCAAATCGAAACCTTCAGTCCAGCTTTTGCGCCACCCGCAACTGCAACAGCCTTACCGATAATGTCAACGAAAGTGCGGGGAGTTAAATGACTCGGTGGCATATTGATGAGGTCGCGAACAAGTGTTGTGTATTGGCCAACAATCATTGCCCGCTCTGCAATTTCCTTCGATTTTGGCTTGCGCGCAAGTGAGGAGTGGACAGTTATATGTTCAATTGCAGATTTCTGATCGTTTTTACTCGTGCCTCTAAATTCATTGAAGAGATATGTACCAAGTGTTGCACCTTCGGCGATTGCACTTATTGATTCACGATCTGGGGTGGGTAGTGAAAAGGCAACACTGTCGTTACCCGCGAGGGCGCGCGATGCGGCGCCAGCTGCTCGGCGTAAAAGTTCTGGGGAATATTTTTTCGATTCCGCACCCAGGCTTGTAAATACCATGAGTCGTGTTGTCGTTCCAGGAACTTTTAAAACTTCATCATGCTTTCCTGTTGCGCCTAAGTCGGCAAGGGCCTGGGCTAAGGATTTTTCGTCGAGACGTAAATCTCCAGATTCAATGACGAATGCGCCATTTTTCTTTATTGCGAAACCGACAACCAATACTTCGTCGCTTACTGCTCCATCGTGCAATTCAATCTTTGGCAAAGTTGTCTCCTAATACCGAATTTCGCGTGCCGTATTTCCTACCAGCACGACAGCCTAGGCGATAGGTTGGGAGACATGAAATGCTCCCCGCTCCACCAGCGTCACGTTGAGGCTCACGCCAAAATGGCCGATTTTGGGGGATGGCTGATGCCTATCGACTACCCAGAGACGGGCACATTGGTTGAGCATGCATCGGTGAGAGAACGTGTCGGACTTTTCGACGTGTCCCATCTCGGCAAAGCATCCGTTAAGGGAGTTGGTGCAACAGCTTTTCTTAATCAAAGTTTTACTAACGACCTGCTTCGAATTATCGATGGACAAGCGCAGTACACAATGATGTGTGATTCAAAAGGTGGAGTGATCGATGATCTTATTGTTTACCGACATTCTGCAGAACATTATTTCTTAGTCCCTAATGCTTCGAATACGAGCGCTGTCGTTGATGAACTTATCAAGAACGCTCCTGCTGGCATTGAAATAGTCAATCAGCACGAACGCTATGGAGTCCTGGCGCTACAAGGCCCACAAACTCTCAAGGTGTTACAGAGTTTGGGTATCGACATAGCTCTGAACTATATGAGTTTTACAACCACCACGATTGCAGGGCTAGAAGTAATTTTGTGCCGTACTGGATATACGGGTGAGTTTGGGGTTGAAATCCTTCCTCACTGGAACGATGCAGAAAAGATTTGGGATGCACTCGTTGAAGCGATGAAACCATTCGACGGATCCATATGCGGATTAGGCGCCAGAGATACGTTAAGAACTGAGATGGGTTACCCACTTCACGGCCACGAATTATCTTTATCCATAACTCCGGTTCAAGCTAGTGCAAATTGGGCGGTTGGCTGGAAGAAAGAAGATTTTACCGGAGCAAAAGTTTTACGGAAAGAAAGAGAAATTGGTGCACCCAGAATTTTGCGCGCTCTACTTTGCACAGGTAGAGGAATACCGCGCGCGGGTATGGATATTAAGAATTCACAAGGTGACGTGATTGGCGTCATAACGAGTGGGACATTTTCACCAACCCTCAAGATGGGTATCGCCCTTGCACTTATCAAGCCCGTCATTAATTTGGGCGACACTGTAGTAATCGATGTGCGGGGAAAGGACTGCACAGCGCAAGTTATATCTGCCCCGTTTGTGCCTTCACACGTTCGATAGTTCTGCCCGCCAAGTCACCAAATTCAATAGGAGCGACAAATGCGGCTTTTCTATGCGCTCTTCGGAGGGTAAATAAAATAGCCGGTCCGGCAATGATGGTGAGTGCTGATGTGAATATTGCGCGAGGTACATCCCATGCCATCGACGATGTGAAATGAAAAACCAGATATCGATGGACATTATCTGAAATCGGACCCCCGGGTATGTACGAAAGTTGAGTTTGTGAACCAACTGCCCATGGCCAGAACTGTAAATCCATGAGTAGTCCGAAGAACATAGCTGCGAAAATTGCGTAGAGAGTTAAGAGTGCAATTTCGACTCTTCCTCTAATTTTGAAACGAAAAAATCTTTGAGGAATAGATCCCGCAAGAAATCCAATCCATCCAGCTGCAAACATTTGATAGGCGAGCCATGGTCCGAATCCACCAGTGATAAAGGCGGAAACAAATAGGGAAAGTACACCTAATACGAATCCAAAACCCGATCCAAAAACTCGCGCGCTCAGAATCAAAAGAAACCACATGGGTTCAATACCTGCAACACCGGCACCAAGTGGGCGAAGTACTGAGGCAATTCCTGCCAGTACTCCAAGTAGCGCAACCGATTTCGCATCCAATCTACGGTTGCTTATTTCAACTATGAGAACTGCTAAGGCAATCGGCACTGCGCTCCAGAGGAACAATTTTTCAATATTGCTACTTCGAGTCGTTACTAAGAAAGGCCATAGGAATCCAAGTGCGCTGATCGCACTTGTAATAACAAATAGGAAAATCGTTCGAAAACGAAAAATAAAAACGTTCTGTGTGTTGCTCATGGTGAAGATGCGATACCTTTCAGCACATCGTTCACAGTCAGCCAGGGGACAGGGGCCATAATTTTGGCAACTTGCGGTGCGAAAGCTGGAGAAGAGAGGAGCACGTCAACAGTTGGCCCATCTGCAACAATTTCACCATCAGAGAAGAAAATTGTGCGGGTTGCAACTTCGCCAACTAACTCAACGTCATGAGTTGCGAGAATCACGAGATGGTTCTGCTCAGTAGCAATCTGCTTGATAATTGAAACTAGAGCAGCTTTCGCGCTGTAATCCAGCCCTCTAGTAGGTTCATCGAGTATAAAAATTTGAGGCTGAGCTGAAAGAATGACGCTGATAGCAAGACAGAGTCTTTGACCTTCAGATAAATCTCTAGGGTGCGAACCGGTAGATATACCAGGCACTAATTGCGAGAGTATGGAAAGAGTTCTCCCTTTCGGGACCTCATTATCTTTATCCGCGTTGTCGCATTCTTGAGCCACACTTTGACCATAGAGAAGATCACTTGGTTCTTGTGGGATAAATCCAATAAGTGAAATTCTAGCTCGCCCCGTAAGTAGAATAGGATCGCTTTTCATTACTTCTACGCTTCCACTGTTTGGCGATGTGATACCAACAATGGTTTTTAAAAAAGTGGATTTACCGGCGCCATTTCTTCCCATCACCGCGACGATTTCACCTGGATAAAAATCTGCAGAAACTTGATTTAATGCACGCGCATCGCCGTACCGAACTTCAACGGAACGAGATTGGATCATTGGCGTGAACGAATGGGGCGCATGCGAAGAAGGATGCGGAATTTCGATAGAACTTCTGAAGCCTTCTGTGAGCCTGCGCATTTCGCGAACCGTGAGAGCGATTTCTGGCATTTTGAGCGCTCGTGAAAGTTGAACGATAGGCGGAGTGATAGTGGATTTTGCCAAAATCTCCTGAGGTGTTCCTATACTCGTGGAACCGTCGCTTTCAATATGAATCATTCGATCTGCAAATTGAATCACTCGTTCTAGTTTGTGTTCAGCGATGATGACAGTTAATGAGAGATCATGAACCAATCTATGAAGAATCGATAGCACTTCTTCAGCAGCTATAGGGTCGAGTGCGCTTGTGGGTTCATCAAGAACAAGCACTTTTGGATGCATAACTAGTGCACTTCCAATAGCAACCCGTTGCTGTTCTCCGCCACTCAAAGTAGATATATTTCGCTTTCGTAATTGAGTAAGACTCAATAAATCTAGAATCTCTTCAATTCGTTTTCGCATGACATCCGGTGGGGTATTTAACGCTTCCATCCCGAATGCAAGTTCTTCTTCAACCGTATCGGTAACAAAACCCATCGATGGATTTTGACCAACAATTCCAATCAAATGCGCAAGGCCTCCAGGTTTGACGGTTTGGGTTGAAATACCGTTGACGCTGATATCGCCAGCCAAAATGCCACCAGTGTGATGTGGGACGAGACCGTTTATTAAACGCAAGAGAGATGACTTTCCAATTCCGGTGGCTCCGGTTACTAAAATAAGCTCACCTTCATCTACAGAAAAAGTTAAATCTTCCAACACGGTGTGGGTGGAGTTTGGATAAATCAGCGAAACATTCGTGAATGTAATCATCTGGCAGATTCCAATACAGAATGCGGCTTAACGATGAATGGTGCTGTGAGCAATACATATATTCCCCAAGTTGGGGTAAACAAGGTGATGGCGCAAATTAAGGCAAGCACGTATTCACCAAAACGCCAAGGCGCTTTCCGATAGTGCGACCGTTTGCGACTGAATCCATAACCCCGTGAATCCATTGCCGCAGCCAAGTTGAGGGCTCTTGCAAGAGATTCTTCAAGAAGCGGAATCGCAATTCGTTGCCAATTCCTTAAATGCTTTTTCTCTTGGCCCCGCAGTTTTTGGGCTTGACGAATTCTTTGCACTGCAGCAACAAATTGCGGAATGAGTGTCGTGGCGATAACTACGGCCACTCCAAATTCATAAAGCATAACCGGGATTGATCGCAAAATTTGATGAGGACTGGTTAACGATGAAGCCACTCCAAAACAGGCGATTACTCCAGCCATAACAAAAGCTTCATGGAAAGTAATACTTAAACGTTCTGCAGTGACGGCGCCACCTAAGTGAATACCTGCCATCCAACTAGGAAAAGATAATTGGGGAAGTGTGAAAATGGTTCGACCGGGATAAGGAACACCCACAAGAACGGAGATGAGAACTCGTACCAAAATAATCCAGACTCCAAGTTTTAGTGCCACCCAAAAACTTCCAGACCACGGTGATTGTGGTGCTGCAGTCAAGACAAGTACAGTCATAAAACCAAGGCTTATGAAGGTGCTTAACGATGAGTTCGCCCGAGCTAAATCAATAGCGAGAACTAGGGACCATAACCACCATACGGCAGGATGGAATTGGGGTGACATCGAGAATTACTTTTTGGGTTTCGAAAGAAGAGAAGGGGGTGTGTTTATTTCCGCTCCGCATTCTTTAGCGGGATAGCCTGAAAGCGCACAAACAAATCCTGAAGAACTTGCCCGGACTTTCACAACCGCTTGGAGAATGTCAAAACCCGTGGCGGATTTGTCCACGATCACGCATTTTGCGATGTTTTTAGGATTCGTTTCACCTCGCGGACGGAGTACTGCTCGCCCGAAATCAACGACAACGCCAATTCGTTTTTTATTCTCACCAGCAAATTTTGTTGTTGCGCAAAGTTTTCCAAAGTTCGGAGTGAGGCGAGGAGCTTGAGCATCAACAATCGCGTCGCTACTAAAAGTGAAAACCCATCCTTCGACAGATCCATCGGGGACGATTGTTGTCGGTCCTGTCATAGCGCTCACCCATGGGGATAAACCATTGGGTGATTGGAAATATCCCCAATATCTATAACCCTTATCAGCGGCATGGGCTGGTGTACTTATCAACGCAGGTAATGTTAAGAAAGCAATTACAAGTGCGGAGAAAAACTTTTTCATCTGGTGAGTCCCAATTCTTAGGGAGCCTCACAGGGCGGACCATAAATAAATGTGTAATCGCAGAATGCGAAAAACATTTCTTTGGACGAACGCCCCGCAAACCTCGGCGGGTGTTGTAGTTCGTACCTTTACTCAGGTAATCCGACTTAGCAGGTTTTTACTGCTTCACGGTTGCGGGTCAGCGCCGGACTTTCACCGGACTTCCCCTGAAGGTAAAGGACTATGTAGTTGTAGGCGAAGGCAACCATAGGTCGGTAGAGTAAGCAACAGGACGCGCTTGCAGTGCCGCCAAAGCTTGATTGCCAAAGGAGTGGGCGAAATGGAATATCGTCGTTTAGGTAGCACGGGGATGTATGTTTCGGAAATTTCGTATGGAAATTGGATTACACATGGTTCTCAGGTTGAGCAGGCAAGTGCCCTTTCATGCGTCCGAGCTGCCTTCGATGCAGGGATTACAACATTCGACACTGCAGATGTTTATGCCAAGACAAAGGCCGAAACCATTTTGGGCAAAGCGCTCAAAGGAATCAAGCGCGAGTCTTATGAACTATTCACGAAAGTGTATTGGCCAACAGGGGACGGCAAGAATGACCGCGGCTTGTCTCGTAAGCACATCATGGAATCTTGCAATGCATCTCTCAAGCGTTTAAATACTGATCACATTGATCTCTACCAGGCGCACCGGTTTGATTACGAAACTCCACTTGAAGAAACTCTCAGCGCCTTCGACGATCTCATTCGTGCGGGAAAAGTTCACTACATTGGAACATCAGAGTGGCGAGCAAGTGAAATAGCCGCTGCTTTAAAAATCCAAGATGAACGAGGCTACAACCGGTTTATTTCGAATCAACCCCAATATTCAATGCTATGGCGCGTCATTGAAGCTGAAGTGGTTCCGCTTTCAATGCGCGAGGGTATTGGCCAAATTGTTTGGTCACCTATTGCACAAGGTGTTTTAACTGGAAAATATAAAGCAGGCAAGCGCCCTCCAGTTGGTTCACGCGCAACAGATAAGAAGAGTGGCGCAAATATGATTTCACGGTGGATGAAACCTGAAGTGCTCAATACGGTGGAACACCTCAGGCCGATTGCCGATGAAGCAGGCCTCACCATGGCTCAATTAGCGGTTGCATGGGTTCTTCAGAATCCAAACGTTTCAAGTGCAATTATTGGCGCAACGAAACCTTCGCAAGTTAAGGAAAACGTGAAAGCTGCAGGGGTAAAACTCTCACCAGAAGTGATGCATGGAATTAATAGAGTTTTAGGAATATTGCCTGAAACTGACCCCGAAAAGAATGTCAGCCCAAACCCTAGAGCCTAAGAATTACTTTCTTTAAGAAAGTTTATCTCCCGGTTTTTTTGAGGGGCGTGGTGCACGCATTCTGCGAATCATTGTCGATCTTGACCATGCGTAGAAACCCAAACCCTTAGTTGATTCATTTGGGAATCGTGCGGTCACTTCCTTCTTTATGCGTCTGCTCAGGATAAATCCTTCAACAATCGCAACAACGAAAAGAACTGGTGGCAAATTCGAAATCACGAGTGTCAGTGGTTTCACGTTCGCCAATAAAACAATAACCAAAAGTGCTGGAAGCAAATACTCTGCGACTGAACGACGAGCATCTACAAAATCTCTAACAAATCTACGGGCAGGACCACGATCTCTCACAGTCAAAGCGCTTTCATCGCCCCGCATAAATGCCTCGCGTGATTCGCGACGGGAACTTCTCTGCAATTCTTTTTGCTTACGGCGCTCTTCTTTATTCTTAGCTGGCGCTAAAGAATTTACAACGAGTTTGGCTTCGGCATCTTTGCGCTTTGGAGTCGCTTTACCTTTAACTGCCGGGTCTTTTTCAGTTGCTTTTGTTGTCTTCTTTTTTGACGTCATGAGGGGACTATAGATGGATTGGGGGCGTTTTTGCCATATTAGGCAAGGGCCAACATCTGTTCTAAGGCGATTTTTGAATAATGCGCAGTTTTCTCATCGACTTTTATTTGGTTAACAAGGTGATTTGCTACCAGGGATTCCATTGCCCAAACAAGGTGGGGGAGATCAATACGGTTCATAGTGGAGCAATAACAGACGGTTTTATCAAGGAAGACAATGTGTTTATCTTGGTGTTTTCTCGCCAAACGCTGAACCAAATTGAGTTCGGTACCAATAGCCCAAGCAGAACCAGCTGGCGCATTTTCAATTGTTCGGATAATCATTTCTGTTGAACCTACAACGTCGGCGTTAGAAACAACCTCATGCTGACATTCTGGATGCACGAGAATATTAACTCCGGGAATTCGTTTTCGAGCTTCATGGACAGTATCAAGAGTGAATCTTCCATGAACGGAACAATGGCCTCTCCAAAGAATGATGGTGGCTGCATTGATTTGTTCCGGCGTTAAACCACCCTTGGGCTTCCAAGGATTCCATACAACACAATCCTCTAGCGATAAACCTAAGGATAGAACTGCGGTATTTCTGCCTAAGTGCTGATCAGGTAGGAAGAGAATTTTCTCTCCCTTTTCAAGAGCCCACTTCATTGTGCGAGCGGCATTTGATGACGTACAGACTGTGCCACCATTTTCACCTGTAAAACTTTTAATAGCGGCAGAGGAGTTCATGTACGTAACGGGGATAGTTTTTGATGCAACACCTAATTCGGTAAGCGCATCCCAACACGTAGCAACTTGTTGCGCAGAGGCCATATCTGCCATTGAGCAACCGGCAGCAAGATCCGGAAGAATTACTTTCTGATCTTTAGTCGTCAAAATATCAGCACTTTCGGCCATGAAATGAACTCCGCAAAAAATAACAAATTCTGCTTCTGGTCTAGCTGCGGCTTCTTGAGCAAGTTTGAATGAATCGCCAGTAACATCTGCAAAATCGATAACTTCATCTCGCTGATAATGATGTCCAAGAATCAGGGCTCGTGAACCCAGTGTTTCGCGGGCTACATGGGCTCGCTGCTTTAGATGTGGGTCACTTGCTGGGGGGAGTTCTCCGTCGCATGACACGCCCCGTTCGCTGGCTAGGTCCGAGCCCGCCCCGAGAAGTAATAGATCACTCAATCCCATAGGCCTATTCTGGCGCCTTCTTAAGGTTTGTGCGAGTAGGCTTTGCCTGCAGTGATGTTACGTACATCATGGAAATGGCATACGTACGGAGAGAGAAGAGAAATTTATTATGAGCGCTGATACAACAACCACTCCAGTGGCAACCGGAATTAAGTTGACCGATGTGGCTGCAACGAAAGTTGCCTCGTTGTTAGCACAGGAAGACCGTGATGATTTAGTACTCAGAGTTGCTGTGCAACCAGGCGGATGTTCAGGGCTGAAATATCAGCTTTATTTTGATGACCGTAACCAAGATGGCGATATGACATATGCATTTGGCGCGGTGAAAGTTGTCGTCGACAAGATGAGCGATCCTTATCTATCAGGTGCCTCCATCGATTTTGTTGACACTATCGAGAAGCAAGGTTTCACCATTGATAATCCCAACGCTGGTGGTTCTTGCGCTTGTGGCGATTCATTCCACTAAGCACAACTTCACGGCATCTAGCTTCGAGATCGAAAACAGTTAGGTCTGCTGCGTTTCTATGAAAATCGGAGTCGCCGGGTCCGTAGGTCGTGACCATCTCATGACTTTTCCGGGCAAGTTCACCGATTCACTCGTAGCAGAATCTCTCGACAAAGTTTCACTTTCATTCCTTGTCGATGCCTTAGATATTCGTCGCGGGGGATGCGCAGGCAATATCGCATTCGGAATGGGTGTCCTAGGGTTAAATCCACTATTGATCGCCGCGGTCGGGAAAGACTTTGCTGATTATGAATCATGGCTTTCCCGTCACGGCGTAGATACCTCTCATGTACTCGTGTCAGAAACACTTCACACCGCTCTCTATATGGTGACTACCGACACTGAACTGAATCAGATTGCTTCCTTCTTTCCTGGGGCTATGAGTGAGGCTCGCAATATTGAGTTGCAGCCCATCATGGATAAAAGTGGCAAATTTGATTTGATTGTGATTTCTCCTGATGATCCTGAAGCAATGTTGCGACACACTGAGATTGCACGGAAGCAGAAAATTTCTTTTGTTGCCGATCCTTCGCAGCAAATGGCGCGTATGGATGGCGAGCAAATTAAGCATCTCATCGAAGGGGCGCAATATTTATTTCTTAATGAATACGAACTTGCGTTAGCAATCCAAAAAACGGGTTGGACTGATGCGGAAATTCTCGATCGGGTTGAATATCGTATTGTCACCTTAGGTTCTGAAGGTTCAAAGGTGGAGCAAAAAGGTTTCACGCCGATAGTTGTTGGAGTAGCACAAGAGAAAGCAAAGATTGATCCGACAGGTGTTGGTGATGCCTATCGCTCTGGATTTATTGCTGGGTTAGCGTGGGGACTCAACCACGAAAGATGCGCGCAAATGGGTTCAATGCTTGCCACGTACGTTATTGAAACAAAGGGCACTCAAGAGTATCGATTCACGCGAAAAGAATTCCTAGATCGATTTGAAGGTGCATTCGGGACTGATTGCGCAAAAGATCTTAGCGAGCATGTAGCTCAATTCGGGTTCGACGCCTAAAGGCATGTCTCCGTTACTTACGGAGTATTTCTACATTTCTCCTGACTGATTCAATCAAAGCAATTACCTCGGAATCAGTTATTTCTGGATGCAAAGTGATGCGAACATTCCCATGAGTAGGTAAACCCATTGACGCAAGTACGTGGCTAGGTCGCAAATTATCGGCACTACAGGCTGATCCAGAATCAACAGAGATACCGTCTACTTCTAGCGACCGCAATAATTCTTCACCTTCAACATCGTCAAAAGAGGCGGAGATGAGATGCTCCATAGAATCATCAAGGTGGCCTGCAATAAAACTATTGTTAATTTGTGTAAATGCTTGACGAATTTGAGCATTCAAACTGCGTAAACGTACAGAACGTTCTGCTGCCTCTTTTCGCCATTCCTCAAGTGCAACTGCGCTGGCGAGCAACAAGGGGAGTGAAACTGTGTTAGGAGTTCTTTCTGTTCCAATGTGGGGAATCGGATTTTTCCATCGGGCTTGTCGATTAATCAGAATTACCCCCACACCTGCCGGACCTTGCCATGAGGCCGCGTTAAATGAGGCGGTGCTCCAACGGGATGGCAGAGACAAATGAGGCAGGGTTTGCGTGTAGTCACAAGAAATCTGAAAATTCTCAGCAGTAGAAATAAGTTTTTCAACGCTTTGCATAACGCCGGTTTCGCCATTGGCGATTTGAAGGGCAAAGACCCCCTGAGATTCTTTAGCCGCTAGGAGGAGATCTTCTGTAGAAATTTTGCCATGGCCATTGACTGCGACTTGACTCACTGATTCCCAATTTTGAGCGATCGCATAAATTTCTTTTCGATCGATTACAGAATGAATCAGGCGATGTCCTGTCTGGAGCAAACCGTGAACTGCATAAAAAGTTGCGAGTCCTGGTTCACCAATGATTTCTACTTCGGTCACATCTACGCCAAAGTGTTGAGCAATTGACGAGAGAGCCTCTTGCCGCAATATGGCAGTTTTAGCGCTCTGGTGACCTAATTTGCGGGGGTCGTGCCAACCCTGATCTATGGCTGAGAGAAAAGCCTCTCGTGCCTTGTGATGCATCGGAGCATCGGTCCGAAAATTACTTGTGATGGGTGCCACCCGTGAAAGGTTACTCGCTCAGGCTCTGTATGACTAAATAGAGCACTATCATTTAGCCCATGCCAAAAGGGGTTCGCTTCACAAAACGTCGCGCGGTGCGTTTTCTTGCGCTGACAGCCCCAAGCCTTTTTTTACTGACTGGTTGCTCCAAAGTTTCAAACCTGGGTTTTCCTGAAAAAGTCACGAGCGTCAACGATATTTCATTACCGTTGTGGCAAGGCGCATGGGTCGCTGCAGGAGTTGTAGGCGTATTCACAGCCGGATTAATAGCTTGGGTGGCAATTTTTCATCGTAAGAAAAATGAGGAGTTTCCAAAGCAAACTCAGTATCACATTCCAGTTGAAGTGGCATACACCCTGATTCCTCTTTTAATTGTTGGAGTTCTGTTCGGCTATACCGCCGTGAAGGAATCCCAGATCATGGAAAAATCTTCCACGAAAGTTATGCACGATATTTCGGTTGAAGGAATTCAATGGTCATGGCAATTCGCTTATCCTGAGGCTGGTCCAGATGCGATTGTTACAGGAACGCCGGACAAACCTCCGGTATTGGTAATACCTCAAGGCGAGCGTGTGCGATTTACTCTTACATCCAACGATGTGGATCACGGTTTTTGGATTCCTGCATTCATGATTCAAATGCAAAATCTTCCAGGCGTGACTAACTATCTTGAATTCACGGCTAACAAATTGGGTGATTACCCAGGGCGCTGCAATATGTTCTGCGGCCGTGAGCACTCTCGAATGCTCTTTACTGCAAAAGTTGTAACACCTGCAGATTATCAAAGTTATCTAGCTCAACTAAAGGGGGCTCAATCATGACAACACTGGCTCAGCCACCGCGGGTAGTGCATCAATCAGCTTCACAAACAAAGCCCGATAAAGGTCGTCTATTTGTAAAGTGGATTACCTCAACTGACCACAAAACTATTGGGTATCTCTATTTAATAACTTCATTCTCTTGGTTCCTTATCGCAGGAATATTGGCTCTATTTATGCGTGCTGAGCTTTATGCACCCGGCTTGCAATTTTGGAGTAATGAACAATATAACCAAATGTTTACAATGCACGGAACCATTATGCTGTTGATGTTTGCGACACCGCTCTTCGTTGGATTTGCGAATGTGATTATGCCCTTGCAGATAGGTGCGGCAGACGTTGCGTTTCCACGATTGAATATGCTTTCGTATTGGCTTTACCTTTTCGGCGGAACAATGGCATTTGGTGGTTTCTTAAGTCCTGGCGGTGCCGCATCATTTGGTTGGACCGCTTACGCACCTCTTTCGAATTCTCAGTTCTCACCAGGAATTGGTGGAGATCTTTGGGTCATTGGTCTAGCTCTAAGCGGACTTGGAACAATTCTTAGTGGCGTTAACTTCGTAACAACAATTTTCACCATGCGTGCACCGGGTATGACCATGTTTCGAATGTCTATCTTTTCCTGGAATATATTGCTTACATCCGTTCTCGTATTACTAGCGTTCCCGCCGTTAGCCGCCGCGTTTTTTGGTTTGGAATCAGATCGTTTATTTGGGTCTCACATATTTGACCCAGCGAATGGCGGAGCGATGCTCTGGCAACATTTGTTCTGGTTCTTTGGGCACCCTGAGGTTTATATTTTGGCGCTGCCATTTTTCGGAATCGCTACAGAAATTTTGCCGGTCTTTAGCCGTAAACCAATTTTTGGTTATAAAGGCCTCATTGCTGCCACGATAGCGATTGCAGCACTTTCAGTTTCAGTGTGGGCTCACCATCTCTTTGCTACAGGGCAAGTTCTTTTGCCGTTCTTCTCTTTCATGACCTTCCTCATCGGAGTCCCTACTGGAGTGAAGTTCTTTAACTGGATAGGCACAATGTGGCGAGGTTCTGTAACTTTTGAAACACCCATGTTATGGACCGTTGGCTTTTTGATCACCTTCCTTTTCGGGGGTCTGACTGGAATTATTCTGGCTTCACCTCCGTTGGATTTTGCAGTCTCTGCTTCATATTTCGTTGTAGCGCATTTCCATTACGTGCTATTCGGAACTGTGGTTTTCGCAATGTATGCAGGTTTCTATTTCTGGTGGCCAAAGATGACCGGCAAGATGCTGAACGAGCGCCTTGGCAAGATTCATTTCTGGCTTACCTTTATAGGCTTTCATACAACGTTTCTTATTCAGCATTGGTTGGGTATCAAGGGATTCCCTCGCCGTTATGCGGATTATCTGCCCGGTGACGGATTTACATTTATGAATCAAGTTTCGACCTTCGGTTCTGCGATTTTAGCGGCGTCGCTTATCCCGTTCTTTATTAATATGTGGATTACTCGCAAAACTGAACTAGTTGGTGTTGATGATCCTTGGGGTTATGGTTCCTCTTTGGAGTGGGCCACGTCGTGCCCACCACCGCGTCATAATTTCACTTCAATGCCTCGCATCATGAGTGAGCGTCCGGCGTTTGATTTACATCACCCTCACATTAAGACTGAAGGTCATTAATGAAAATTAACTGGCGCTTATTTTTTGGTTTTGCAATTCTTTATGTAATTCTTGCAATCGTTTATTGGAAACTTGGTGGGGAAGCAGTAGGAATCACCGCCATGGGGCTTAGCGGTGGATT
>WLOF01000011.1 GCA_009699375.1 Actinomycetota bacterium | reverse complement strand
GCCAACCGTGCCTCAAAGCGCACTGCTTGGTATCCCGCATTTAGCGAGATGGCCTGTTGGAGCCCCATCGGTTAACACCGAAAAGGACCCCAAGGGCCACGAATCCACAAGGATTCGGGCCCTTTTTCTTTTCTCCGAATACAAAGAGTTAAAACAAAACTGGGAAACCAGTAGAAGGAAGGTGAGAACTATGAGCGTTCTCTTCAGCGAACTATTAATTCCTGGCTGGGCCGAAGATGGAAGCAAGACTGGATTAGGCGATGTCACTGGCGCTTACGGTTCCGACGTTGCTTTTAATTTGCCATGCCACACCGCTGATCCTGAGCTCTTCTTTTCGGAGAAATCCAATGAAATTGATGTAGCCAAGTCACTATGTGGTGCGTGTCCAGTCCGTCAACAATGTTTGGATGCTGCACTCTCGCGCCAAGAACCATGTGGTGTTTGGGGTGGGGAACTCTTCGAAGATGGCGTAGTTATTGCACGCAAGCGCACCGTGGGACGTCCACGTTTGGCACCAGCTGCAGTAATCAGCGAGATCGAAGAAGTACTTCCTGCACTAGAAATTAGTGTGGTGGCAGTTGAAGGCGAAGAAGAAAGCGACGCAGCTTAAAGAGCGGGGGAGATTTCCGGGAACCACGAAAGTGCTTCATCTCGGAAATTTCCCTCTGCTTCTAATTGGCAGAAAATTCCCGTGGTACCCAAAGTAACCCGATGAATCAAAACATATTCAGCAGGTAAGTTCAGTTGGAAGCCAATTTTGGCCGTGGGGTTTCGTGGATCTCCAACACGAGCACTTTGATCACGTAACCATTCTCGTGAGTATTTAAAAGTCTCTGTACGCAATGGTTCTACAAGCGGCACAAGATATTCAAGAACTAATTGCGGATCCACGTCTACTTCGCCCAAAATGAAACCATCTTTTTTGAAACCCTCATATAAACCAATGGCATCATCATCGAGTGCGTGCTTGAGTAGGTTCTTCATCGGCTCAGGGAAGCCATCAGGTAAACGATTGCAAGCGCCAAAATCAAGAACTCCTAAGCGGCCATCATCGAGTAGACGGAAATTTCCAGGATGCGGATCTGCATGCAGTAGCCCGGCACGTTCTGGCGATGTGAAGTGAAACCTTGCTAACTTCATTCCAGCGTTATTTCTTTGCTCTTGAGTTCCGCTGGCAATAATTTTCGAAAGCGGAGTTCCATCCATCCACTCACTGACCAAAACGCGATCTGAGAACATGACGACTTTTGGAATAGCAATATCTGGATCATTGTCATAGACCCATGAATAGATTTCTTGCGCTTGTGCTTCATAGCGGTAATCAACTTCTTCAATGATTCGTGCGCGCAATTCTTCAAGTAGTGGCTTCATATCCAAGCCAGGCATAAAGAGTGCGAATATTTTGGCAAAGCGTTGGATCTGATTGAGATCAGAAATCAATGCTTCGGATGCGCCGGGGTATTGAATTTTTACTGCGACAGCTCTGCCATCTTTCCACGTTCCGCGATGCACTTGTCCGATAGAAGCAGAGGCAGTCGGGGTGTCATCAAAGTGAGCGAAATGATCGCGCCAGTCTTCACCTAATTCTTTTGCAAGAACTTTATGCACTACTCGAACGGGTAGTGGCGGAGCAGACTCTTGTAACTTCACGAGTGTTTCGCGATACGGCTTTGCAATTTCTTCAGGTAGCGCTGCTTCAAATACTGAAAGCGCTTGGCCAAATTTCATAGCCCCGCCTTTTAATTCTCCAAGTACTTTGAAAACCTGTTCTGCAGTTTTCTCTTGAATTTCGGCAAAAACTAAACTGCCTGATTGCCCAACAAGTTGGCGCCCAAATCCGAGTGCACTTCGTCCTGCCAATCCCAATGGAATAGAAACCATTTTTGCAGTGCGGGCAGTACTACCCCGTGGAATTTCATTTTCTGCAGTTGGTTGCTCGGTTAGCATTAGCCAATTCTGAAGCAATGTTGCAAAAAACGCTCATCGAAATGAGCTACCAATTGCACCCGCACGCAGGGTGCTGTGAATATTCCGTGTGTTCTGTATTACAAGGAGAGTGAAAATTGATGTGGGTCATGGAATTAATCAGATCGCAAGCTCCCGTATCTATAAAGCGGAGAAGTTCAAGAGCTACGGTTCCGGCAACGCTATGTGCGACAGCGACAGGAGTTTCGAGGGTTTGAGCAAAAGCACGTTGCCATTCAATTTCTCTCCACATCACATCATTTTCCTCACGGGCTATCCGCACACACCGCAAACATGGCCCACTCCCAGGGATGACTAGGGGGCCGATATTTATCGAAGCACCATCTGGATCTTCAATAATTAGATGCGTAATCCCTTTGCTCATCCATTCTTGCAATTGATCTGCTGGAATTTTTCCTAGAACAACTCGGATTTCTCGAGTTGGCAATATTTCTTCACTCTTCTTTAATTTTTGAGGCAAGGGGAAAAGTGAGAGCTCGCGAGAAAGTTCATCTGCACGCGTATCTAGTGATAATCCAATGTCACTGGCCCGAAAGAACCCGGCGCATAAGTCTTGTGTTTCAATCATGTGGCGGCTTGAGTGCAACGTTGTGTGGGACACCCCGCTGGCGAGCATGATGCCAAATAACAATGTGGCGATGCGGTTATCTCCGAAGATCTCTAAATTGATATCTCGCCGTGACCCAATATGTGAAACTCCGCCATCTCTCACATCTCTTAGCCACGTAGTAAAAGTGAGTTCGGGAGTTAATTTACTTTGTATCTGTTGATGTGCGCCATCAAACGTTAAATTATTTTGCTGTGCAATCTCACTTTTAGATTGTGAATGAAACCTGGAAAGAATTTCTAATTTGCTCAGATGCGTATCAATCAGATGTGCAGTATCTAGTTGGGTCACTATTTCTTGTATGTGGTCAGCAGATATGCCCAAAGTGGCACTTATCTCAATTACTGTCATCGTGCCTTTGAGGTGGTTGACAATTTCTCGGGCGTGACTACTTTCTAATTCAATTCCGAAATGCGCATTTCCTACATAAAGAGAGTGAGCTTTAGTTAAAACGCGAACACCGACCTTGAGTCGTGGGCGGCAAGTGTCGGATTGCGAAGGTGATTGTGCTTCTGGTACTTCAATTGTTTTTGTCATGAGCGAAGAATTGCCTCTAGGAAACATCCCGATTTTTTCACCACACAAATGACTTCTGAATCCAGAATTTTCTCAACGGTGCGTAGCCGGTTCCTGACAGATCACTCTTTTATAGTCGCTCGCTCTTGAGTAAAAGGGCAAAGAAAAACTGACGCCCTCTAGACGAGGGCGTCAGTTGTAATTCTTATTCGGGTTTACTGGGCCTTACCAAGAATACGATTAAGCTTGGTGTTACAGACCGAGCAGATGCCTTGCGCCATGCGACGACCAGATTCTGAGACCTTTACGGTTCCCTCGAAATCACGCTTCGCTTTGCATTTAACGCAGTAAGCGTCACCCTTGTATGTCTCCGTCATTTTCTCCTCCAATCGACGCCAGCGCTTCTAGGGAGGATTTCCTCACATGCGCAAGCGTGCAACCTCCACGATACCCCTGGTCACGCTCAAAATGGCGCTATTGCGAGCGTAAGTGCAAAAGTTTTTGAGCGTGTCTCAGCGTGGTCGTGGGTTCAGGAGTTCTTCGGCCGGGATAAGGGCATCTTCAGCTGCCTCATAGCCATCTAAATAGGCTTGAGCCTTATCGTGCTGGGGATATCGGTCTACGTACGAAGCAAATTCCTCGCCATGATCGCCGTATCGCAAATGGATGGCCTCGTGGAAGAGAACAAAGTCCAGAACATAGGCCGGTGCGGTGGCCAAACGTTCAGTAATGCGAATGGAGCCATCCACGCTGGTGCACGAGCCCCATCGCTGGTTCATATGCGCTCGCCAGAGCACGCTCGTAGGTCGCTCGGTAATTTCAGGGGCAAACTCATTGAGGAGGGCATCCACGCGTGATGCCAGCAGAGATTCATCGAAAGTTCTGGCGCTTTCCTGCGCGCGAATCTTGGCAACCATTTCAGGGACGATTTCTCGTTCATCGGCTTTGCTTAATCGCGCCGGAATAGAAACAACGATGCGACCACCTTGTCGGTATGCGGCGATATTTCTTTTTCTTCTCTTGGAACGAATAACAATGATGTCATCGTTTTCTAATCCAGGTAATTGTTGGGCAAGCCCTACTCCGCTTTCATCAAGAGTTCTCTCAACTCTTACTTCACCCTTTGGGGCATGAGGGAGATCATCTAATTCATCCACGTAATAAAAATAGCGTAAATAGTTGCTCGGATAGTGCGACATTTAGTTGATTCCCAGCGAATCATCACATAAGTTTCGGTTACGAAGTCCTCGGATAACCGTTCTCTATCTGCAAGGGGAAGGCAGATAAAGAATCGTGCGCCCGAGGGCTTCGCTTTTTTTGCCCGGACATTGGCGCCGACCTTGAACCCACTATCGGGGAAGGAGAGGTCTATTGGTCCAGCGTTGAGAGGTCATCTGGAACTTCAATACTTCGTAAGTAGCTTGCCGGATCCGTGAGTTCTTCTTGAGTTGGAAGAATTCCACTCCAGACATGATCGCGCGTGTGGATGTCTCTCATCGTTCGTAGCTCTGACCAAAAAGTGCTTGCTTCACGAGCCATACGTGGTGAAACTTCTAATCCAAATAATGAAGCAAAGAGTTGTTGAGTAGGAGAAGACGTTGCACGCCTGCGCCGTAATGTTTCGCGAAGTGAATTAAGTGCAGGCAAGCGATCATTTGAAGCGAGAGTTACTACATCATCTGCCCAACCATCAATCAACGCAAGGGCAGTTTCTAATTTTGCGAGTGCGCTTTTCTGTTCGACACTTTCATCTGGGGTGAAGAGTCCTTGATTCAGCGCAATTGTAAAACTTTCAGGATTATTAGGATCAATTGCACCAGATTCAAATGCTTCTTGTGCCTGGCTTTGAATTTGTTGAACATCAATTCGCACGCCGTTTCCATATTCACCGATAGCTCCACGCAAATAATCAATCAACCAAGGGTTGCTATCAAAGAGGCGAGCTACTGCGCCTTCACGAAGTGCGTGAAATATACGCACTTGCGATAGGTCAACGCCAATGTCGGATCCCCATTCGTCAATGTTTTGCGGCAACAGTCCAGGGCGAGATGGTTGCACCAAAGGCAAACCAACATCATGTAAGCCAGTAACTCCAACAGCTAACGCTCCAATGCTTTGTCCTAATTGCGTGGCCAACAGAGTTCCGATGAATGTTCGCAGCATCCCGGCAATCGCTGCAATGGGTGGAGCGCCTTCAGGAAGTTCTTGTTCATCGACAACCGTGCTCATTGCTTTTGCAAGTCCGGCTGCAAGGGGTTCAACCGTGAGTTGCCAGCCAGCGATAGTGGCATCAATCCAATCTGCCCGGGTGTAGATATTTTTACCATCTGCGTTTTGGGTAAAATTTGTTGGAAATTCTGTTGCTTCATTAAGCCATGTATCTGCAATTTCCATGGCTTCCCGAATTTCACGTAAGTCGCTTGCGCCAATCGGATGAAAACCATGAGCGGTGACAAATTTCTTTGCAATTTCGCGGGCAACATTTTCAGGAAGTGTTAACTCTGTAGCGCCATTGCTGAATTGGTTTAAGAAACCTGCAGGGGTAATTCCCAACTGGGCAAAGGCGGCTTCAATATTTTTCTTCATCTCTTCGGGATCTTCTGACCCACTAAATGGAGAAAACCCAAATGGCGTCATTTCGATACCCCCTCGACACGAACCTTACCTCTTGCCTCTATAACAATTCAGATGATGACTTTCTTCCCGAGGGGCTAGTCTGGGGGTATGTCCAACGCATTCGCCGCTTTAATTTGGTGGGTAGTACCTATCATCGCCATTATCGGCGCATTGGGATACGTAGTTTGGGTAACGAAATTTCAAGCAAAATTTGAAAATGAAACCATGCGTTCTATGGGGCAATTTCAACGATTCCAAAGTACCTTCAGAGATCGCGCTGAGTTAGATGCAAAAGCTGCTAGTGAAAAAGAGAGAACAGAACCAAGCGCTTAAGGTGCTTGATATTTTTTATGCGCTTTTCTGCACTTCCCAAATCTGCCCTAGCGTTAGTTGGCTTCTTCCTGGTTGCAGCGTTTTTCGCCCCATTGCCTTATGCAGTAATTAAGCCTGGCGAAGGAACTGATGTTCTAAAAAAAGTCATCAACATCAAAGGCGCGGAAGTTTTTCCGAGCACAGGAAAATTACTCGTGATGTCTGTATTGGTGAGCAGCCCCGGAGCGCCTGTTTTTTCTGGAGATGTAATCTATTCGTGGATCGAAAGAGATTCGATTGTCCTTCCGAGAGAAATTATTTACCCACCAAAAGTAAATGCATCCACACTTAAAGCCCAAAGCGCAACTGATATGAAAGTTTCGCAAGCTTCGGCGACCGCATCTGCATTTGACTATTTAGGGATTAAAGCTTCGCAAGGACCAAAAGTTTCGATTGCACTCAAAGATACTGGTGGACCCAGTGGCGGATTGATATTCGCACTTGGAATTGTTGAGGAACTCACTCCAGAGGATTTGCTGAGAGGACGCATTGTTGCCGGTACCGGCACAATTGATGGTCATGGGAACGTTGGTTCAATCGGTGGCATTAACGAGAAAATAACTGCTGCACAAAGATCGGGGGCCAGTATTTTCTTAGCCCCACTAGATAATTGCAGTGAGATATTTAACACCCCAAAGGAATTGAAAATCTTTGGAGTTTCAACGCTGAAAGAGGCGGTATTGCTTTTGCAAACAGGTCGCGCTCCTCACCCATATTGCGCTTGGCACGCCATTCGGTAGCCTTACCCCATGAGTTTTAACCGCCAGCCAAAGTTACCAAATCCTCGTAGCCCATTTCTTATCACCGCAGTAATAGTTGCCATTGCTCTTGTGGGCCTTGTGTCACTCAGCGGATTTTATGCAGATTGGTTGTGGTTTAACTCAGTAGATTTCACAACCGTTTGGAAGACAGTACTTTCAACAAAAGCTTTGCTTTTCGTCAGCTTTGGCCTTGTAACTTCCCTGCTCATTTTACTTAACGTCAATATTGCCTTCAGACGTCGCCCTCTTTATGCGCCGATGAATATTGAAGCGGATAATTTAGAAAGATATCGCGCACAAGTAGAACCAGTTCGTAAACTTGTATTTGCAGGACTTGCATTAGTTCTCTTCTATTTTTCTGGTTCTGCAGGTTCACAACTGTGGAGTTCATGGCTGATGTTCCGAAATTCCACTCCTTTCGGCGTGAAGGATCCGCAATTTGGTTTGGATATCTCATTCTTTGCATTTAAGTTGCCTTTTTATCAATCACTTCTTGAGTGGGCAATCTCAACAGTAATAATTTCCCTGATTGCCTCAATTATTGTTCATTACCTTTACGGTGGAATTCGCTTGCAAGTTCGCGAAGACCGCACAACGGTTGCTGCACGAGTACAACTCTCAGTATTACTGGGAATTATCGTTCTTCTTAAGGCTGCGGCATATTGGTTTGATCGATATCACTTAGCTTTAAATGAAGGAAAACTCATTACTGGACTTACGTACACAGATGTCAATGCGTTGCTGCCAGCAAAAGCCATACTTGCCGGAATTGCAGTTATTTGTTCACTCCTATTCTTTGCAAACATTGTTCGTCGCTCCTGGGTATTGCCTTCTGCTGGAATTGCACTGCTTGTAGTTTCATCGGTCTTGATTGCTGGCATTTACCCTGGAGCAATTCAGCAATTTCAAGTAAAGCCAAGTGAGTCTTCAAAGGAAGCCCCATTTATTCAGAAAAATATTGATGCGACGAGAGCCGCTTATGGTTTAACTGGCGTGAAAGTCACTGACTATCAAGCAACGATTTCAACCTCCGCAGGTCAGCTTTCTAAAGATGCACCCACAATTTCCAATATCCGCTTGATGGATCCAAACGTTATTTCTGCAACTTTCCGCCAACTTCAACAAATAAAGCCTTATTACACTTTCCCTGCATCTTTGGATGTCGATCGTTACAAAGTGAACGGTGTTGAGAGAGATGCTGTTGTAGCGGTTCGCGAACTTAATATTGCTGGAAACCCAAGTCGTAACTGGATTAACGATCACTTGGTTTACACCCACGGATTTGGATTTGTTGCAGCGCTAGGTAATGCACGAGATGCTGACGGAAAACCTTCATTCATTGTCGGAGATTTGCCTCCGACTAAGGGTCTTGGAACTTTTGAGCCCCGTGTTTATTTTGGAGAGAACGTCCCCGACTATTCAATTATTGGCGGAAAAACAGCAAACGCACCAGTTGAATTTGATTATCCAGATGATGCTTCTGCCAACGGACAAAAGAACGTTACATACACTGGTAAAGGCGGAGTTCCGATGGGATCCCTCTTTAATCGCCTCGTCTTTGCAATTAAATATCAAGAGCAACGTATTGTTCTTTCAAGTTTAATTAATGCCAATTCAAAGATTTTGTTTGAAAGAAATCCCCGCGATCGCGTTGCTAAAGTAGCTCCTTGGTTAACTCTTGATGGAGATCCATACCCAGCACTTGTTGATGGAAGAATTACCTGGATTATCGATGGCTATACAACGAGTGCTGGCTATCCATATTCAAAGAAGACAACACTTTCAAGTGCAACATCTGATGCCTTAACCAATAATTCAGCATCAATTACTGCTCAATCCAATGCTTCTATCAATTACATTCGTAACTCCGTGAAAGCCACTGTTGATGCATATGATGGCTCAGTTACCTTGTATCAATGGGATACAAAAGATCCAGTCCTTGCTACATGGTCAAAAGCGTTTCCAAATACGATCAAGCCTAGAAAAGATATCTCCCCTTCATTGCTTGATCACATTCGTTACCCAGAAGACCTTTTCCGCGTTCAACGGGAAATATTAAGCGCTTACCATGTGCAAACTGCAAGCGCTTTCTATGGCGGTCAAGATTTCTGGCGCGTACCTCGCGACCCATCTACTTTTGGTGCGAATGCAGCAGCACAACCACCGTATTACTTGTCACTACAAATGCCAGGAGCAACTAAGTCCTCATTTTCATTAACAACTCCATTTGTTCCACGAGGTGGACGAGAAAACTTATCTGCATTCGCAGTTGTGAATTCTGATCCAGGTCCTGACTACGGAAAAATCACTGTTTTGCAATTACCGCGAAGCACAAACATTGCCGGACCTTCTCAAGTGGCTTCGAACTTTGAAGCCAAGCCTGAGGTAGCAAATTCACTTTCGTTACTACGTCAAGGTGGATCTGATGTAGTGCTAGGAAACTTATTAACTCTGCCAGTTGGCGGCGGCTTACTTTATGTACAGCCGGTTTATGTGCGAGCAACAGCAAATGCTGCCTCGTATCCGTTACTTCAAAAAGTACTTGTTTCATTCGGTGACCAAATTGGTTATGACGACAATCTCAAGGGCGCATTAGATCAAGTCTTCGGAGGAAATTCTGGAACAACTGCTGCGGGTGGAACTTCTGCATCCACCGCGACAACTGGAACTAAATCTGCTGACTTGGCATCTGCACTTCAAAGTGCAAAACAAGCACTCATTGATGGACAAAACGCACTCGCTAAAGGTGACTTCACTGCATATGGTCGTGCACAAGATCGTTTGAAGTCAGCTATTACCGCAGCGATTGCAGCCCAAGCACGTAAGTAAGTTCTTACGATTTGGTAGTTCAATGATTGCCACCTACTATTGCGCTTACCGACGCGGGGTGGAGCAGCTCGGTAGCTCGCTGGGCTCATAACCCAGAGGTCGTAGGTTCAAATCCTGCCCCCGCTACTACGTACTAAAAGCGATTCGCTATTTAATTCGAAGCGAATTCGTGACCACAAAAAGGCTGGAAAGCGCCATTGCGCCAGCTGCATACATAGGGCTCATCAAGCCCAGCGCTGCAATAGGAATCCCAACAACATTGTAAGCAAATGCCCATGTGAGATTTCCACGGATCACTCGGAGTGTTTTTGTAGAAAGAGATAGTGCGTCGATTACTCCGTGAAGATTGGGTTTCATAAGCGTTATATCTGCAGTCGCAATTGCAGTATCTGTACCGGTGCCCATGGCAATACTTAAATCCGCAGTAGCTAACCCCGCTGCATCATTGATTCCATCGCCCACCATGAGAACTTTATGGCCTTGGCCTTGAAGCAATTTGACGTGGTCAACTTTATTTTGAGGAAGGGCTCCTGCAACAACGTGATCCACTGCAATGCCAACATGCTGTGCCACCGCTAAGCAAACTTCCACGCTATCGCCAGAAACTAGCCAAGGATCGATTCCGTTTTCTTTGAACTCACGGATTGTTTGCTCCGCATCTTCTTTAATACGATCTCCAACCGCAAAGACTGCAAGTGCCACACCATCCCACGCGAGTACTGCGACGCTGTGACCATTATTTTGTGCAGATGAAATAGCAGCTGATATGTGTGGATGAAAAGGTGTACTGCTATGAGCAACTGCTAATGGCGAACCTACGAGAACGACTGGCGAGATGATGCCTAAATTCACCCTGCCTGCAGCGCCAGAACCAGGTGTGACAGAAAATTCCGTAACCGTTGTTGCTTTAATACCTTGATCACTGATAAATCCTGCAATTGCAGACGCTACCGGGTGATCAGTTTGGGACTCAATTGAAAGGGCTGAAGAGAAAATTGTTGCCTCGCGCAAGATGTCTACATATTTTTCTCCGAGCGCAGCGCCCGCATCGAGCACAACTGTGGCCTTTTGAAGGGACATTGTTCCATCTGTGAGAGTGCCAGTTTTATCAAGAATAATTGTGTCTACTTTTCGAGCAAGTTCTAGAACTCGTGGTTGGCGAATTACTATCCCGCGCTGTGCGCCACGTCCAGATGCAACTAAAAGAGCGACCGGAGTGGCCAGACCGAGTGCGCAAGGGCAAGCGATAACTAGTACTGCGATTGCAGATGAAATTGAAAGTGTCAACGAATGATCTGTATATTTCCAGGCGAAGAAAGTTCCGATTGCCAAAAGTGTGACAATAGGAACGAATATTGCAGCAATGCGATCAGCTAATCTTTGAACGGGAGCTTTAGTTCCTTGCGCACTAATAACCATCGAGGTGATTCGTGCTAATTCGGTGTCGGATCCAATGCGAGTTGCACGGATGACAAGTCGACCATTTCTGTTGAGTGATGACCCAATAACTAGAGAGCCGATTGTGACGTCAATCGGCATGGATTCACCCGTGAGCATGGAGTTATCAACAGCGCTTTCTCCCGAAATAACAATTCCATCCGTTGCAATTCGCTCGCCAGGTTTTGCAATGAATTCGTCTCCGACTTCTAAATGATCAATAGGAATCAATACCGTTTCACCATTTCGAAGCACCGAGACTTCTTTTGTACCAAGCGCTAATAAAGTAGAGAGGGCGCTACTAGCGCGTCGCTTTGCGCGAGATTCTAAGAATCGGCCAGCTATAACAAAAGTTACAACAGTTGCAGAAACCTCAGCGTAAACATCTCCTGTACCCGTTGCATTTGCATAAATCGACCAACCAAAGGCAGTTAGTGAACCCAAAGTTATAAGAGTATCCATCGTGGGATGGGCGATATTTCGGATAGCAGCTCGATGAATTGGTAGAGCAATAATGAGTACAACTGGTGCGCTGAGTCCTATTACTAACCATGAACTAGCGGAATACAAAGGATGCGCGATATTTAAATTATCTAGTTGGCCTAATATCCACGTATCGATTGAATGGTGCCATTTCATATTCATGGAAATTGCTAAAACAGGTGCTGTAAAAATTAACGATAAGAAGAGAGCCCAAGCGGATTTCTTAATATGAAGTGCGACTTGACCTGCGCTAGAAATCTCGTGAGCCGTATATCCCGCTGACTTTATGGCTGCGATTAACGCTTTACTTTTCATCTCTGCCGGCACCATTGCATGTGCGGTTTCAGTAGCAAAATTTACGGTCGCAGATACGCCAGAAATTGAATTCAAGGCTCGTTCGATAGATGCAACGCATGAAGAGCACGTCATTCCTTCGATGCTTAATGTGATTGGTTCTAGTGCGCTGGAGTTATTTGCCATGTAAATGATTCACCACCTTTTGGTGAAGCAATCCGTTTGTTGAGAGCCCACTTTGATGATGTGGCCCCAAATCTCCGTTGATGGATCCAAACTGTCCGCCAGCTTCTCGAACAATAACGTCGAGCGCAGCCATGTCCCAGAGTGCAAGTTTTGGTTCTGCTGCAATGTCGACCGCGCCTTCGGCAACGAGTACGTGTGACCAAAAATCACCTAAACCGCGTGAGCGCCAACATGAATCTACAAGTGATGTGAATGCAGAGCGCTTTTCATTCCAGCCAATGAAATCTGAATACGCAATAGATGCATCCTTAATATCTGAAACTTTTGATACTTGAATCTTTCTTGGGGCGCCATTTGAAAACTTTACAAACGATCCAGAATTTTTGCTTGCATACCAACGCCTAGAAAGTGCAGGTGCGCTTGCAACCCCAACAACAACTTCTCCATCTTCAACTAGTGCAATCAGAGTTGCCCAAGTTGGAACGCCTCTCATGAAATTCTTAGTGCCATCGATGGGATCTACAACCCAGTATCGATTTTTACCTTGAGCATCGTCACCAAATTCTTCGCCCACTAATCCATCGGTCGGCCTTTTTTCACTTAAGATTTTCCGGATGGCAGTTTCAGTTTCGCGGTCAGCATCTGTGACGGGCGTATTGTCAGGTTTTGTTGTAATAACTAAATCTTGTGCCAAGTATCGGGCAGTTGTAATGGCATCTGCAGCATCGGCTAAAGAAAGTGCTAATGCCAGATCATCTGAATACTTGTTGGCTTCCATACGTTTCTAAGCCTAGTCCAGCTTGATTTCGAGCAAACTGCGAAGACTTTGGATTCGAGCTTGTCGCTTGAGATGTGGAACACCATCTGGCGCTGCCCATTGCTCCAGCGCACAAGAAGCTTCGTTATGTGAACAGTTGGGCATGCATTGGGCAATTACATCTTTGAGATCGCTGAAAGAGGCGATGATGCGATTAGGGTCAATGTGCGCAAGTCCAAACGCACGAATACCGGGTGTATCGATTACCCATCCATCGCTCATTTTAAGTTCTGGCGAAAGTGGCAACGCGATAGCACTGGAGGAGGTGTGACGACCTCGCCCAGTTACTTCGTTAACTTCTCCAATAACTCTTTGTGCATGGGGAAGTAGCGCATTAATCAACGTTGATTTGCCAACTCCTGAATGCCCAACAAGTACTGAGATTTTCCCTGCAAGGAGAGAGTGCAGTGCGTTTAGCGACTCTCCTTTTTGTGTAGTCATCACTTGAATATCTAAGTTTCTATATTCGTCCAAAAATGCAGGGGGCTCACTCAAGTCTGTTTTTGTCACCAAAATGATGGGTGAAATTGCTTCATTGAAAGCGCTCACTAAGAATCGATCTATAAGTCCACGACGTGGCTCGGGGTTACTAGATGCAACCACAATCACAAGTTGATCAATGTTGGCAACAATTACTCGCTCGACTTTTGCATCGTCATCAACGGTTCGAGTTAATGAATTCTTTCGTTCACGAACTGAAACTATTCTCGCAAGAGTCCCAATCGCGCCTGACGCGTCTCCAACAATCGAAACAATGTCGCCGACAACTACAGCTTTCGGTCCCAACTCACGCGCTCTCATGGCGGTGATGATGACTCCTGCATCAGTTATGCAAGTAGTTCGTCCTCGATCAACCGTTGTTACTAAAGCGCTTACTGCATCGGCGTGCAGTGGACGATCTTTACTTCGTGGGCGTGTACTTCTGGGTGGGCGAACTTTTACATCTGATTCATCAAATTGGCGCGCCATCATCACAAACTTATTTTCCAACCAAAGAAGTCCACAAAGCATCAAAGCCAGGCAGAGTCTTGGCAGTTGTTGCAATATTTTCGATTCTCACGCCCGGTGTCACAAGGCCAAGCACAGCTCCTGCTGTTGCAAGGCGGTGGTCGTCGTAGGTCTTAAAGTCAGCGCCATGTAATGGCGAAGGAGTTATGTGAAGTGCGCTCTCTTCTTGAGTTACGGCGCCACCAAGTGCATTGATTTCTCGAGTGAGCGCGTCAAGCCTGTCAGTTTCGTGAAGGCGCAAATGTGCAATTCCGCGAAGGTGAGATGGCGAATCAGCAAGTGCACAAAGCGCTGCAATTGCTGGAGTTAGCTCACCAACATCGTGGAGGTCAATGTCAATGCCATGAATTTTCCCCGTAGATTCAAGAGTGAGGCCACGTGCATCAAGAGTTATTTTCGCACCCATTTCGGTGAGAATTGTTTTGAGTTGATCTCCAGGTTGTGTTGTGAAAGTCGGCCAATCTGAAATCGTGATCCGTCCACCGCACACCATCGCAATTGATAAAAATGGTGCAGCATTGGAGAGGTCTGGCTCAATCACCATATTTTTTCCTAGCAAAGGCGAAGGGTGAACTTTCCATATTTTTCTTTCATGATCTACTTCAACGTCGGCACCAAAATCTTTCAACATAGCCACTGTCATCTCGATATGTGGCATAGAAGGAAGAGCGGCACCTACATGTCGGACAGTTATACCTTTTTCTGTTCGTGGGCCGATTAATAAGAGTGCGGATAGGAATTGGCTTGAAGCCGAAGCATCAATGTCGATTGTTCCACCGACGACTCCACCATTCCCATTTACTACTAACGGAAGTGAAAATGAATTGTGATGATCAATTGAAACACCAAGTTCTTCTAGGGCTCGAATTACTGGCGCTAAGGGGCGTTCATGTGATCGAGCGTCGCCATCAAAAGAAATTGCTCCTTGAGCAAGGGCAGCAACAGGTGGCAGGAATCGCATCACTGTTCCTGCATTTCCTACGTCCACAAGTGCAGGGCCTAAAAGCTCACCAGGGTTAATTTCCCATTGAGAATCTTGACCTGTTTGCTCTTCAACAATCTTTATTCCCATTGCAATCAGACCACTTTTCATCAGTGCTGTATCTCGAGAAATAAGTGGTCGCGTCAGGACAGATGGGCTTGTTGCAAGAGCGCTAAGAACGAGTGCGCGATTTGTTACAGACTTAGATCCTGGAATAACAACAGTTGCATCTATGGGTGATTCTCCCCGCAAAGGCGCAGGCCAAAGTTGCACCTGTGCGGAGGATTTTTCTGACATGCCCTCAGCCTACCGTTGGTCATGTACTGCATGGCGCTCAAAATACTTCTAGGCTCTTACCTATGTGTGGAAGATTTGCGCAATCTAAGTCGATGGCTGAACTCGTTGAAGAGTTTGGCATTACCGGAAATGCCCCGCATTCTCCGCTCCCGGCTAATTGGAATATCGCGCCAACTCTTGAAATCTATATGGTGCGTCAATCGGTGGCTAATGAACTGGAATTAGCAACTGCTTCTTGGGGACTGATTGGCCATTGGCATAAAGATGATGCAACAGCACGAGCATCGCAATCACATGCAATTAATGCACGACGTGAATCGATTTTTGAAAAGCCTACATTTAGAGATTCGTTTCGCAAGAGTCGTTGCCTAATCCCCGCTGATGGATATTACGAGTGGGCTACTGCAGATGGTTCATACAAACCAAAACAACCTTTTTATATTTCTCGAGAAGATAAGAAGTCTTTAGCATTGGCTGGAATTTGGAGTCAGTGGAAATCACCGACTGGTAAAATTATTCACAGCGCAGCAATTATTACTCGCGAAGCGGTTGGAACACTTGCAGGGATTCACCACCGCATGCCCGTTCTGATGCCCAGAGATCGTTGGCAACAATGGCTTGATCCCGCCGAACGTGATACCGAGACTCTTATTTCTCTCATGGAATTTCCAGCGCCCGATGCTGGATTGACTCCGCACGCAGTTTCTGAGGAAGTTAACAAGGTAGCAAATAACGGAGTGGCGATGACGGCCCCAATCGTGCTCGGCGAGCAAGAAACCCTCTTCTAGGGGTAGCCTTTAGTGCAATGACAACGACGGATCTAGTTCACGAAAGCGCACAAGAACGTACATCGCGCTTTGAACGGGATGCCCTGGCATTCACTGATCAGCTTTATTCAGCTGCCATGCGATACACAAAGAATCCAGATGATGCAAAAGATTTGGTTCAAGATACATATCTCAAAGCATTTGCTTCATTTCACCAGTTTGAACCAGGCACGAATCTCAAAGCGTGGCTATATCGGGTATTAACTACAACTTTCATTAACTCTTATCGTAAGGCGCAGCGCCAACCTTTACTTGCACACAATGAGATTGAAGATTGGCAGTTAGCCGCGTCAGCATCGCATACCAGCGATCAAGGAAAATCAGCAGAAGTTGAAGCGTTAGAAAATTTACCTGATAGTGATGTAAAGAGAGCGCTTCAAGAAATACCAGAGGAATTTAGAATTGCCGTCTATCTGGCAGATGTCGAAGGATTCTCCTACAAGGAAATTGCAGAAATTGTTGGAGTCCCTACCGGAACCATCATGTCGAGATTACACCGCGGGCGTAAGGCACTACGAATCTTATTAACTGATTACGCAAAAGAACGTGGCTACCGCAAGGAGGTGAGTTCATGAGTTCTGCACAGACATCTCCAGTAAATTGCGTCGAAGTTCTTAGCGCTCTCATTTTGTTAATTGATGGAGAGATTGAAGAAACGTCCCAAGTTCAGGCCATCGAAACTCATATTCAAGAGTGCTTGCCTTGCCGTTCTGAAATTAGCCACGAACGTCGAATGCATCAAATGCTGCACGAAATGTTGACACGTTCATGTTGCGAGAAAGCACCTCAAGAATTTCATGATGAACTTGCTCAAAAACTGTTTGCTGCTCAGAGCTCAATGGCAGAGGTGAGAACTGAATTCACAATGACGGAGATATCCATTCAGATTGATGAATTTGGTCAGATAGAGCATCGTGAGATCACCATTGAAAGCACGCAGGAATATCGCCTTCCTCGCGAAGAGTAATTATGGAGCGAGAGAGCGAACTTATCGGAGCGGTAGGTTTTTCTGTCATGACGGTTCGCCCCGGTGATACTTCTTTAGCGATCGGAATTGGTGATTTGCCGATTGTCTCAACTTCTTATTTTGTAAATTTGATGGAGAGTGCATCAGTTGCAGCCATCAGCGAGTTTCTTGAACCTGGTGAAACGACTCGATTGGTCCGAGTCGAACTTGAAGCGATAGATGCTGTTGGAATTGGTACAGAGATTCGCGCTACTGCAAAATGTTCGGGATTAAGCGGTCGGGATTTAACATTTGAATGCGACATTTATGACGGTGAACGACATATTGCTCATGCACTGATGAAAAGAGCGGCAGTGGAGCGAGTTTCTTTCCTCGCCCGCACCGCCGCGCAGAGTTTTACTTCTTCTAAACCTTTGAGCTAATTCAGACTACTTCTTCGTTGCCCAAAAGATTTCAGCAATTTCATCAATTTTCACTAATAACTTATCAGCCACTGCAACGTCATTAGTTCCTTTTGTTCCGGCAGCACCTGCAAGTTTGGTGGCTTCATTGAATAGACCATGAAGTTGTGGGTGTGCTTCGAAATGATTTGGCTTGAAGTAGTCGGTCCATAAAACCCAAAGGTGTTCTTTGACCATATTGGATCGCTCTTCCTTAATTGCTACAGAACGTGCCTTAAAATCTGCATCACTACTTGCTTGGTATTTTTCCATGCAAGCTTTTACGGATTGAGCTTCGATTTTGGCTTGAGCTGGATCATAAACACCGCATGGCAGGTCGCAATGGGCGTGGACGGTAATTTTTGGGGTAAACATTTTGTCTCCTCGAGTACTAGGTGCAAGATCACTTGTTAGATGTGAGACTACCGCTCATGAGCAAATTTGGCAGGTTTGGCTTGGTAGCTGTTGCAGGCGAATCCATGGAGCCCACATTTTTGAATGGGGATTGGTTGCTTGTCATCTGGGGAGCAGCCCTTAAAGCCACTAACGCGGTAGTTATCGAACGCGAAGATCGCCCCGGGGTATTTCTTGTTAAGCGAATCACGAGAATTGAAAATGGAAAGTATTGGGTAGAGGGAGACAATAAAAACCGAAGCACTGATTCAAGAACTTGGGGCACTTTAGACGAAAAAGAAATTGTCGCTAGAGTGATTCTGCGAGTACGTAAGGGACGTTAGCGAGTAAATGCTTCCATAAGTAGAGCTTTTTCTTCTTCTTCATGAACATAATGATTTCCAGTTGCTGGACTTGCTGTTGCGCGGCGTGAGACAGGGCGCAAGGTGCGTCCACTAAAAATTTCAGCAGTGTTGAGTGCAATGAACGGCCAAGGTCCTTGGTTAGCAGGTTCATCTTGGACCCAGAGCAAATTAGCTTTCGGATGTTTATTTGCTTCATCTGCAAGTTCTTTCGCAGGCAGTGGATAAAATTGTTCGACTCTAATAATTGCAGTACTTTCTTCATTAAGTCGAGCGCGCTCTGCAATTAAGTCGTAATAGAGGCGACCTGAACAGAAAATTACTCGTGAAGCATTTGTAACGGTG
Source organism: Actinomycetota bacterium (assembly GCA_009699375.1). Lineage (GTDB taxonomy): Bacteria > Actinomycetota > Actinomycetes > Nanopelagicales > Nanopelagicaceae > QYPT01. The sequence continues at coordinate 6,927 of WLOF01000011.1, read as the reverse complement.
TTATCAGGAATTACTGGTTGGAAAGTTCCTTGTGTGAAATCAGAGAGCGCAGATGAAGCAGCGCGAAGTCGCAACATAGATTTTGGGGTAAATACGATTAGTGGTCGTTGCGCAGGATTCTTGGTTTGCCAGCGCAATAAATGAAAATACGATGCGGGAGTCGAAGGTTGAGCCACGGTCATGTTCTGCTCAGCACACAGCGCTAAATATCTTTCGATTCGAGCTGACGAATGGTCTGGACCTTGGCCTTCATAACCATGTGGCAACAAAAGAACTAGTCCAGAACGTTCGCCCCATTTCTGTAAGGACGAGGAAATAAATTCATCAACAATAGTTTGGGCGCCGTTACCAAAGTCACCGAACTGGGCTTCCCATAAAACAAGTGCTTGCGGACGCGCCACGGAATAGCCGTATTCAAAGCCCATTGCAGCATATTCAGATAAGAGTGAATCTAGGACAAAGAATTGATTCTCATCTGAAATTAATGAACGAAGCGGGGTCCACTCATCTCCAGTTTCCTTATCGACGATTACTGCGTGCCGATTACTAAATGTGCCGCGGCGAGAATCCTGACCAGAGAGGCGAATTGGCTTTCCTTCTCGAAGAATGGAACCAAATGCCAATGCCTCACCCATGGACCAATCAATCGTTGCGTTATCAAGCATCTCTACACGTTTAGCCAGTTGCGGCAAAAGTTTTGGGTGAACAGTAAAACCCTCAGGAGTGGAAATTTGAGTTTGAGCAATTGCTCTGGCAGTTGCTTCATCGATACTTGTATCAACAGATGCAGGGGCAAGCGCAGTTGGAATCGGGGTAGTTAAAGTATTTTCTGCTTCGATGTTATGCACTGCAGCAAAGACGCCTTCAAGTTGGGCATGGTAATCGCGCGCTACTTCTTCAGCTTCTTCAACAGTGATGTCTTTGCGCCCAATGAGTGCCTCTGTGTACAAGGTTCGAGTTGATCGTTTGGCATCAATTAATTTATACATCATTGGCTGAGTGAAACTTGGTTCGTCACCCTCATTGTGTCCACGACGGCGGTAGCAAATCATGTCAATCACGACGTCTTTATTAAATTCTTGGCGGTACTGATAGGCAAGGTGAGCTACCCGAACACAAGCTTCAGGATCATCGCCGTTAACATGAAAAACGGGAGCTTGAATCATTTTCGCAACATCCGTTGCGTACGTCGACGAACGCGCAGACCCAGGCGAAGTTGTAAAGCCAACTTGATTATTAATGATTACGTGAACGGTGCCACCGATTCGATACCCAGGTAACTGGGATAAGTTTAAAGTTTCCGCAACAACGCCTTGCCCAGCGAAAGCAGCATCTCCATGAACCAAAATTGGCAAGATCGAATAAGAATCACGCACATTTTGCATATCTTGCTTTGCACGAACAATGCCTTCTAGGACGGGATTTACTGCCTCCAAGTGAGAAGGGTTAGCTGCGAGATAAATCTTTGTGCTCGCGCCAGATTCGGCAATGAACGTTCCTTCAGTGCCGAGGTGGTATTTAACGTCACCTGAACCTTGCACTGAATTGGGTGCGTAGTGTCCTTCAAATTCTTGGAATATTTGACCGTATGACTTGCCCGCGATATTTGCTAGGACATTGAGTCTTCCACGGTGTGACATCGCAATACATACTTCGCTAATTCCAGACTCTGCGGCTGAAGAAATTACCGCATCTAGTAGCGGGATGACAGTCTCTCCGCCTTCAAGGGAAAATCTCTTTTGCCCAACAAATTTAGTTTGCAAGAAGGATTCAAATGCCTCGGCGCTATTAAGTTTACGAAGAATTCTTAATTGTTCTTCACGAGGGGTTTTGGGAGACGGTACTTCAATATGTGCTTGCATCCATTTACGTTCTTCTGGATTTTGCATATACATGTACTCGATGCCAATAGATCTGCAGTAAGAGTCACGCAAAGTTCCGAGAATGTCTCGCAATTTCATAAATTGCTTTCCACCTAAACCACCAGTTGCAAATTCTCGGTCTAAATCCCAAAGAGTTAAGCCGTGGGTTACCACATCTAAATCAGGGTGAGAGCGCTGTTTATATTCGAGTGGATCAATGTCTGCCAGCAAGTGGCCATTTGTGCGATATGCATGAATAAGCTGTTGTACACGAGCAGTTTTATCAATCTCTGCATCATGAGCGAATTCAATATCTACAACCCATCGAATTGGCTCGTAAGGTATGCGAACTGCAGCAAATATTTCTTCATAAAAGTTTTCAGCACCCAGTAGGAGTTCATGAATTCTTCGGAGGAAATCACCTGATTGTGCGCCTTGAATAACTCGGTGATCGTAAGTGCTTGTCAGAGTTACGACTTTGCTAATTGCAAGACGAGCAAGAGTTTCTTCGCTGGCTCCGTGGAATTCAGCTGGGTAATCCATGGCACCCACACCAAGAATCATCGCCTGGCCAGCTACGAGTCGAGGCACTGAGTGAACAGTTCCGATAGTTCCCGGGTTGGTAAGGGACACCGTTGTTCCTGCGTAATCTTCGACCGTTAGCGTGCCATTGCGTGCTTTGTGAACCGTCTCTTCATATGTCTTCCAAAATTGTGCAAAATCTAATTCTTCACAACCCTTAATGGATGGAACAAGAAGCTGACGAGTTCCGTCTGGCTTACTTAAATCAATCGCAATACCAAGGTTGATATGTTCAGGACGGCCGATTGCCGGCTTTCCTTCCAGAGTTGTGTAAAAGGAATTCATTTCAGGCATTGCCCGCATTGCTTTGATCATTGCGTAAGCGATGAGGTGTGTGAAAGAAATTTTGCCACCGCGAGTGCGCTTAAGGTGATTATTTATAACAATGCGATTATCAATAAGAAGTTTGGCAGGAATTACTCGAACACTCGTCGCAGTTGGAACACTTAAAGACGCTTCCATACTTTGAACGACACGTGCAGAAACTCCGCGCAAAGGTTCTACGCCCGCTGCAGCTGGAGTAACTAATACCGGAACAGGATTAACAATTGGGTCAGCAGGTGTTGGAAGCGGTTTTGTGGAAGCTTCTGGTTGAGGAGTTGGTTGAACAATTGGTTGAACTGCTGGAGCTTGAGGCGCCGGAACAACAGGTGCGCTTACTCGCTGTGCAGATTTAGGAATGGGTGGCGTACCAGCACGAGGTGATGAATTCGATTGCGAAGGAGATGCTCCATGAGTTTTCATTTCTGCAAAAAGTGCAATCCACGCGCTATCAACAGAGGAAGGATCTTGTAAGTAACGCTCGTGCATTTCATCAACGAGCCACTCGTTAGCGCCAAATTGATCCTTAAATGAAGAATCACCAAGTGGTACTGGCATGGAATTATCTGCCGACAATGGTGCACTCCCTTTGATTTCTTACCACTGCGAGGTGAATCAAGCGCTCTAAGCCTACCGAGTTGGCTCTGGTGGGCTGAAGCCAAAAATGGGAATTTTTACCGCGAGATTGAACACATTTAGAGCCCCCACGTCGCTCAGAGGAGGTAGCCACGCTACTTGCGGTAGATGGCGATCGAAATCGCAATGTACTGCGAGACCCACGCAGCAATGACAAAAATATGGAAGAGCTCATGGAATCCAAAGTAGCGGGCATTCTTGCCTGGGAATTTGAGAGCGTAAAAAATTGCACCGACAGAATAAAAAAGTCCACCAATCAAGATTGGGATGAGAATCCAAAGCCCACCTGCGCGATAAAGCGCGGGTGTGTAAATAACTGCAACCCAACCCAGAATTAAATAATTTGCAACGTATAACCAGCGAGGAGCGGTCAACCAGAAAACTCGGACAGCTACGCCAACAATTGCACCAATCCAAACAACGCTTAATAAGATATTTCTATCGCGACCTTCAAGTAGTGCAACTGCGAAAGGTGTATACGAACCAGCAATGAGCAAATTTATATTTGCATGATCCCAACGGCGCCAAATCTTTTTTCGTGATGGTGACCAAGGGACTCTGTGGTAAATCGCTGACACGCTGAATAATGTAATTGCGGTAAGTGAATAAAGTGCAACTGCAAACTTAAGAGAATTGTGACTTAATATAAATAAGACTAGTGAGGCAACGAAAACTACTGGAGTTGCGCCGAGATGAAACCAGCCTCGCAATTTGGGAGGCACAACTAGCGCAACCTCGATTTTAGGTTTCATAGTTTCGAACTGTACGCCCCGAAAGAACAAAACAGGCCACCGCGCCTACGCGATGACCTGTTTTGGTACCCCCTAGATAGGAATTACTTTGATGCTTGGAACCCAACTTCAAGGTCTGCCTTGATGTCGATGATATTTTCAAGTCCAAGACTGAGGCGCACCAGACCTGGTGTTACTCCGGCGTCCAGCTGCTCTTGTGGGCTGAGTTGAGAATGTGTTGTTGATGCTGGGTGAATCACTAATGACCTCACATCACCAATATTTGCGACATGGCTGAAAAGCTTTAATGATTCTACGAATTTCTTGCCAGCTTCAATTCCGCCTTTGAGTTCGAAAGAGACGACTGCGCCAGAACCTTTTGGTGCATATTTCTTCGCTAGAGCGTTCCATGGAGAAGAAGGCAGAGTTGCATAGTTAACTTTCACGACATCCTTATGTGCTTCAAGCCAAGTAGCTATTGCTTTGGCATTCTCTAAATGTCTTTCCATTCGCAGGCTTAACGTTTCTAAACCTTGGGCCAATAACCAAGCATTAAATGGGCTTACTGCCGCTCCAATATCGCGGAGCAGTTGCAAGCGAATTTTGAAGATATACGACAGATTTGCACCAAATGCACTACCCACGCCAAGTGCTTGTGCATAAACCAAACCGTGATAGCTCGGATCTGGTTCATTAAAGTTCTTAAAACGATCTGGATATTTTGCATAATCAAACTTGCCAGAGTCAATGATGGCTCCCACAACTGCATTTCCATGTCCAGATAAAAACTTGGTAGCAGAGTGAACTACGACATCAGCACCATGATCAATCGGACGAATGACAAATGGTGTCGCAACGGTGTTATCCACTATGAGAGGAACGCCGATCTCATGTGCAATTTTTGAAACGCCTTGGATATCAAGGATGTCGTTCTTTGGATTAGCAATTGTTTCACCGAAAAATGCTTTCGTGTTTGGTCGAGCAGCCTTGCGCCATGACTCAAGGTCATTTGGGTCTTCAACGAAAGTGACTTCAATACCAAATTTAGGAAGTGTGTAATGAAATAGATTGTATGTACCGCCATAAAGGCTTGGACTTGAAACAATATGGTCACCAGCTTCGGCAACATTCATGATTGCAAATGAAGTGGCTGCAGAACCGGAAGCGACCAGAAGCGAAGCAACTCCACCTTCAAGTGCGGTAAGTCTTTGTTCCACAGCATCTTGAGTTGGATTCATGATGCGGGTGTAAATATTCCCAAGCTCGGCTAATGCGAAAAGATTTGCGGCATGCTCTGTGTCTCGAAATTGATACGCAGTAGTTTGAAATAGTGGAAGTGCTCGTGCACCAGTTGTCGGATCTGGTACTTGCCCGGCATGAATTTGAAGTGTTTCAAAAGACCATTCTGCTGACATGAGAATTCTCGCAATCTGAATAGCTGAGGTAGGAGGGCAGAGATTACCAAGACCAATTCAATAGTTCTCACGAGGGTTTCGTACTTGCAAACTGTCCGCATGTGCCCCGTAAGGGGCCAGAACGTGTGAAAAGTTCATGTGGTGTTTAGACCTGAGCCATTCAAGGAAGTTAGATTTACCCCCTAAAGAGGAGAGGCCGAAACTGAAGCGACACGTATTTTTTGCGGAACTCATCGGAACAATGATCCTGGTGGCTTCAATTATTGGCTCGGGGATGATGGCAACAACACTCACCGATAATGGCGGAGTTCAGTTAGTAATTGCCATGCTGGGTACCGTGCTTGCGTTGGCACTGATCATCGCAACTCTCGGCCCAATTAGCGGAGCACACTTTAACCCCGTGGTTTCTTTAATTGCTTTTGTTACCAAGAAAATAAACGCCAAGACTGCACTCTTTATGATTCTTACCCAGATAGCCGGCGCAATTCTTGGAGCCATCATCGCTAATGTCATGTATGGCCATTCACCACTTGAGCGCGCTACACACGAACGTACAGGTTCAGCTTTATTTATTAGCGAAATAGTTGCAACCGCAGGTTTACTTTTTATCATCCTTGCTATGACTAATGTAGATAAAAGTAATGGACTCTTCTGGGCAGTACCAGCGTGGATCGGTTCCGCATACTTCTTTACATCTTCCACAGCTTTTGCAAATCCTGCAGTGACGTTAGCCCGGGCGTTCAGCGACAGCTTTGCAGGAATCGCTTTGAGTTCTGTTGGATTATTTGTTCTAGCCCAGATTATCGGAGCATTTGTTGGACTCGGAGCATCACACTTGGTTGTCAAAAGGAACTCACAATGAAGACTGTGCTTTTTGTTTGCGTGCACAATGCTGGCCGATCTCAAATGGCGGCTGGTTTCATGCGAACTCTTGGCGCGGGAAAAGTTGAAGTTTTGTCTGCAGGTTCTGCTCCAAAAGATTCGATAAACGCAATTGCTGTAGAAGCGATGGCTGAAGTGGGAGTTGATATTGCGCACAACGTTCCAAAGATTTTGACTCCAGAATCTGTTCAAAGTTCTGATGTTGTCATCACTATGGGTTGCGGCGACGCGTGCCCCTTTTATCCCGGTAAACGTTATGAAGATTGGGTACTAGAAGATCCAGCGGGCCAAGGAATTGAAAAGGTGAGAGAAATTAGAGATGAAATCAAGCGCAGGGTTGAAGAGTTACTGAGAGATATACTTTAAGCCATGAATGTAAGAAATCTTCACAAGGTTGCTACAACTTTTACACTTCTCATTCTCGCTTCTCAAATTTTTATTCCAATGGCAAGTGGTGCCAATCCCGATGATGGATACCCACAAGGTCAGCCTGCGCCG
>WLOF01000010.1 GCA_009699375.1 Actinomycetota bacterium | reverse complement strand
GGAACATCTTTACAAATACGACCAATAACAATTGCTAACTCTGCTTCATGATCAACGCGCTCACTCATGCCCGGCCACACAATGGTGTCACCGGGTCCAATAACAGAAGTATTTGGCTTCAAGAAAATAACTGGTTGTGCAGGGACGTCTCCGCCCATCTCTTTTGCATGGTCTGCATAATTCTTACCGATACAAACGACTTTGCTACGAGGCAAAACTGGAGCCAACAATTTCACTTGCGATACTGGCACTGCTTTTCCATTTGGAGTGATTCCCGCATATAAAGGATCTCCTGTAAGTACCGCGATAACACCGTCTTCATTGATCAGGCCAAATAGTGGATCTTTGCCTAATTCCAAGGATGGGTCAGCAGCAGTCGGAGAGAATCGAACAATGCGCATGACCCTAGGGTATCGTGATTTATAGAGCTGTTAAATCATGATCTTGCGTTGCACTTTCGCGCACGACAAGAACGCTGCTAATTCGACGGCGCCGACCAATTGGTCGTTCTGCGGTAATACTCCAACCTTGCAAACTGATTGTGCTTCCAGCAATTGGCACGCGGCCTAACTTCTTAGCCATCATTCCGCCAATGGTGTCAACATCATGATAATCACTTTCATCAACTGTTATTTCTAACTCTTCTGCAAGATCTTCAACGTGCAAACTCGCAAGCGCTCGTGCCTTATCTTCTGACAGCCAAGAGAAATTCTCTTCTCCATCATCAAATTCATCTTCAATTTCACCGACAATTTCTTCGAGGATATCTTCAATTGTGATGATTCCAGCGGTGCCGCCATACTCGTCCACAACGATTGCCAAGTGGATTTGATCGCGTTGCATTTCTTTCAATAACTCAGCTGCCATTTTAATTTCGGGAACAAATGTGGCAGTACGCATATGTTGCTCGACACGTTCACTTTGTTCTGCCTCATGGTGATCTAACGTGCGCTTTGCTAAGTCCTTTACATATGCCAAACCAATGATGTTATCGATATCTTCGCCAACAACAGGAATCCGTGAAAAGCCAGAACGGAGTGCAAGTGAGAGCGCTTGGCGAAGAGACTTGTCTTTCTCTATCCAGACCATCTCTGTTCGTGGAACCATAAGCTCGCGAACAAGCGTGTCTCCTAATTCAAATACAGAGTGAATCATTTCGTGCTCGTCTGATTCAACGAGACCCCGCTCATGTGCTTGATCCATCAAATCTCGAAGTTCTGCCTCATTTGCAAAAGGACCGTGACGAAATCCTTTTCCTGGTGTTATGGCATTGCCAATTGCAATAAGCAGTGCAGTGATCGGTCCAAGGATTTTGGCTAAGAAATATGCTGTGACAGCGCCACTTCTTGCCCATGTGTGTGGATGTTGTTTTCCAAGCGTTCTAGGACCCACGCCGATGATGACGTAGGAAAGCACAACCATGATTCCAACAGTGAGTAATAAGGCAACCGCTCCATCAAATTTGTCGAAAATAATGATCGCCAATAAAACAGTTGCCGTTAATTCGCTTGCTTTCCGCACAAGCAGAACCACGTTGAGATAACGGGCTGGATCTTGACTCACTTTTCGAAGAATGGCACCGCCCGGTTTCTCTTCAAGAGTTTCCACTAATACGCGAGAAATTGCACTCAGTGCTGATTCGCTCCCTGCTAAGAAACCGGCAAATGCCAACAAAATCACAATGTAAAAAATCAAGAAACCCATTATTTGTTCCACCCCGCTACGAGTGATTCTTGAAGTGAAAACATTTCCTTCTCTTCTTCGGGTTCTGCATGATCAAATCCCAGAATATGTAACAAGCCATGCATGCTCAAAATTGCTGCTTCATGTTCAAATGAATGGCCAGCTTTCTGTGCTTGAGCAAGTGCAACTGAAGGACATAAAACGATGTCACCTAAAACCGCAACTTCCTTATAACCTGGTTCAATTTCGTCCATAGGAAATGAGAGCACATCTGTAGGCCCTGGCTCATCCATCCATTTAATATGTAGCTCGGTCATTTCATCTTCGTCGACTAACATTAAATTGAGATCGCAATCCGCATTGAGATCCATTTGTTGCATTCCAAAAGCCAGCAATGAATCCAGCTTCAAGTTGCTGTAATCCTGCTGGGTGTTGTTGATGATTTCTATAGCCATAAATTAATTACCAGGGCGCAACTGGCGAGGCGCCCGTTGATCCTGTGCTTTGCTTAAACGCTCATCATCAAACTTGCCATAAGCCGAAACGATTTCTCCTACCAAGCTATGGCGCACAACATCTTCGGCGTTCAAATCAATAAAAGCAATGTCATCAATGTCGAGCAAAATGTCTCTGATGATATTCAAGCCCGACCTTGAGCCTGAAGGTAAATCAATTTGTGTTACATCGCCTGTAACAACCATTCGGGAACCAAAACCAAGACGGGTAAGAAACATTTTCATCTGCTCTGGTGTGGTGTTCTGCGCCTCATCCAAGATGATGAACGCATCATTAAGCGTGCGTCCACGCATGTAAGCAAGTGGGGCTACTTCTATAACGCCCGACTGCATCAGGCGAGGGATTGATTCTTGATCAATCATGTCGTGCAAAGCATCAAAAAGCGGGCGCAAATAGGGATCAATTTTCTCTGAAAGCGTGCCCGGCAAGAATCCCAAATGTTCTCCAGCTTCAACAGCTGGCCGTGTCAAAATAATTCTATGAACTTGTTTTGATTGAAGTGCCGCAACTGCTTTAGCCATCGCCAAGTAGGTTTTACCTGTACCTGCGGGGCCAATACCAAAAGTAATGGTGTTATTTTCAATTGCATCGACGTAATGCTTTTGATTTGCAGTTTTTGGACGAATAGTTCTTCCACGATTGCTTACGATATTGAGCGAAAGTACTTCTGCTGGGTGATCTTGAGGCACATGACGGAGCATCGAAATTGATCGGGTAACAGAATCAACGGACAACGCCTGTCCTGAACGAATGACTACCAAGAGCTCATTTATCAACGCTTCTAATTTGGCAGCTTCTTCAAGATCGCCCGTAAAGGAAATTTCGTTCCCGCGGACTGTAATGGCAAGAGTGGGAAATGAACTTTCAATCGCACGTAAGTTTGAATCAGCAGGACCCAATAGCGTGACCATGGGTATGGCGCTCGGTACTACGAAAAGAGTTCTTTCCATTGCCATAAGTGTATGGGTTTTCCCTTTAACCGGGAGGCCAGGTTAGAGGGCGTCCGCCAAGAAGATGCATGTGTGCGTGAAAAACGCTCTGTCCTGCCGAAGCGCCTGTGTTGAAAACGGTTCGGTAACCATCGAGGCCTTCACTGCTGGCGATTTCTTGCGCCGCACTAAAAAGCGAGGCGGTGATGACAGAAGACATTTTTGCCAGCCCGGCAATATTTTCCACATGAACGGTGGGAATAATTAAAACATGTGTAGGTGCTTGAGGTGCGATATCACGAAAAGCTACGGCATTCTCATTTCTAAATACGATGTCAGCAGGAATGACGCCATCAACAATTTTACAGAATAAACAATGAGGGTCTAACGCCATAACGTCACCATATCTTTAACCCGGTATTGAGCGCAGAAATAGCGGCAATTCCTGCATGCGCCGAACGTAAAATTGGTCTTCCCAGGAGACATATATGCGCACCAGCTTGCGTGAATAAAGCGATTTCGGTGTCCGTCAATCCCCCTTCAGGGCCAACCACAATGACTGCAGAAGAAATATTGTGCTGGGTAGGAAATAGCGTTGATAATTTCACAGTTGATTCTTCGTGCAACACAATTGCTAAATCTGCAGCTTTGACTAGTGCTACTACTTCAGCAGTACTAGAAACGCCATCAATACGCGGAATTCTAAAACGCCTCGACTGCTTGCTGGCCTCGTGTGCCACGACTCGTAACTTATCTACGCCCTTTTCAGCTTTCCCAATGGAACGTTCTGCGTTCCATAAAACTATCTGATCCGCTCCAGCTTGCGTCATTAATTCGATGGCTTCTTTAGCTCGATCAGATTTTGGAAGTGCTTGCACAACAGTGATTGTTGTTGAGAGCGCTTCCTCAAAACCGGTTTCCACAACAGAGAGCTCAAGAGTCTTCTTGCCAACTTCTAGTACTTGAGTTCTAGACCAAGAGCCCTGACCATCAGTCAGGAGAAGTTGTTCACCTGCTTGAATTCTCAAAACTCGAGCCCCGTGATGTCCGTCATCTCCTGCGAGTGTGTAATGAGAACCAACTGAAGTTGGCAAATCATCGACGATAAATAGTGGGAGCATCAACGTCCAAATGCATCGCGGAATTTAGAAAATAAGCCACCTTCGCGTACTTGTGAATCGCCATCTTTTTCCCCGCGCAAGGAAGCAAACTTCTTCATGAGCTCTTCTTGCTCCTTGTTAAGTTTTGTAGGTGTGTGCACTTCAACATGGACTACGAGATCACCACGTCCGCCGCCTCGAAGATGCGTAACGCCCTTATTTTTTACGGGAATTGTTGCCCCACTTTGAGTTCCTGGTTTAACTTCTACTGAAATTGGTCCATCTAGCGTTTCGACAGTCAATGTTGTTCCAAGAGCCGCTGATGACATCGTAATTCCCAAAGCCAGGTGCAATGTATTTCCATCACGCACTAAAAACTCGTGATCTTTTTGAATTATTTCTACGTAAAGATCGCCAGCTGGTCCGCCACCGGGACCTACTTCTCCGCGTCCAGATAATTGAATTCTGTTACCTGTCTCAACTCCGGCAGGAATTTTGACTGGAATATTTTGTTTAGCCCGCACGCGGCCATCACCAGCACATTCGCGACATGGATTTGAAATCACCGATCCATAACCTTGGCAATTAGCACATGGGCGACTCGTCATCACTTGCCCTAAAAATGATCTCGTTACTTGTTGAGTTTCGCCTCGGCCTTTGCAAATTTCACATCGTTGAGGTGCGCTTCCATCAAGACAACCAGAACCTTCACACTTGTTACACCGCACAGCACTTTCGACACTTATTTCTCGCTCTGTGCCAAAACAAGCTTCGTGCAAGCTCACTTCAATGCGAATCAGCGCATCTTGTCCAGCGCGCATACGTGGTCGAGGCCCGCGACTTCCTCCCCCGCCAAAGAATGCATCCATGATGTCGCCAAAGCCAAAACCTGCGCCACCGAAGTTTGCGTTGCCACCCATGTCATAGTTTTGTCGCTTCTGTGGGTCGCTCAATACTTCATATGCAGCTGTTATCTCTTTAAATCGATCCTGAACTTCTGGGTCCGGGTTAACATCTGGATGAAGTTCGCGTGCAAGTTTGCGATAAGCACGTTTAATGTCATCTTGGTTCGCGCCACGATCTACGCCCAAGAGTTCGTAAAGATCAGGCACTATTTACTCTCACTCATGTAGTGGCCTACATATCGCGCTACTGCAGAGACTGCAGCAATCGAGCCTGCGTAATCCATGCGCGTTGGTCCTATAACTCCAAGAGCGCCTAATGGATTCAACTCTGTCCCGTATCCAACGGTAACTAAACTAGTCTCACGCAAATTCTTTTCATTTTGCTCATGCCCAATGCGCACTTGAACTGTGTCAGTGACGTCACCCAATAAGCGAAGTAAAACAACTTGCTCTTCAAGTGCTTCAAGAATGGGATGAATCTGTGCAGTAAAGTCTTCACGGAAACGAGCTAAGTTAGCTGTTCCTGCAAGCACAACTTTCTCTTCAGGCTTTTCCATAGACATTTCCGTGAGCGTAGAAATAATCGTCGCAACATCTCTACGGTCGGCGCTGCTATACACATCAAGAAGTGGCAAAAGCCGTGCTGCAACATCTGGCAATCTTTGTCCAACTGCTGCTTGATTTAGTTGAGTTCGCAGATTAGCTAAGAAGTTCTCTGGCACATCGTGCGAAAATTCAATAACTCTCTGCTCAATCCGCCCTGCATCGGTGATGAGCACTATCATGACGCGTGACGTATTTAAGGCAACAAGTTCTACGTGGCGAACACGAGACTTAACAATTGAAGGATATTGAACTACGGCCACTTGTTTAGTGACATCGGCAAGTAGACGAACAGTGCGCATCACCACGTCATCAAGATCAAGGGCGCCTTCTAGAAAAGTTTCGATAGCACGTCGCTCCGGTGCCGAAAGTGGCTTAACTGTTGCCAATTTGTCTACAAAAACTCGATATCCCAAATCAGTTGGAATTCTTCCTGCACTTGTATGTGGGTGGGTAATGAGGCCTTCTTCTTCGAGTACTGCCATTTCATTACGAATTGTTGCAGGAGAAATTCCTAACCCATGACGATCTGCAATGGATTTAGAACCAACTGGTTCTTGAGTCGTGACGTACTCATCGACGATGGCGCGAAGAATTTCTAGACGACGTGATGACATAAGTTTTCTAGATAGTGACCAGTGCTATTGAGACAAGAGTAAGAAGAATAAATGCAGGGACGCCGGTCTTAGCTTTATTTGCACGGAAGTGCGTATAAATTGCACCGCCCATTGTCATCCATAAGAAGATTAATGATCCCCATTGAATAAAATTAGCTTGTAGCCCGATTACTAATCCCAAAGCAGCAAGCGCTTCGAATGCACCGATTACACGGGCAATGCCATCGGGAACATTGACGTCGCGAGTTCCCGAAAGTCCTTTCGGATTGCCACTTAATTTAGATAGACCAGAAATAAGGAAAATAAGGGCCAATAGGATGACAAGAACGATATGTGTTGTATGCATAGGACGACACGCTACTACACAACTAATTCGCGCACGATTCGGTCCGCAATAAGGCGCCCCTGAGGGGTCAGTTGCAAGGTTCCCTGCCCCCACATTTCCGGATCAATGTGACCGGTGCGTGTATACGGTTCGGCTTTACTTTGCTGAACGTTGCTCAGATTTTTAAGCGAAATACCTTCACGCATTCGGATTGGCAACATAATCCCTTCATCTGCAATTTGAGACAAAGTTAAAACTTCACGATCATGAATAGGAGACCTGTTTTCAAAGAGTGCAGTTTTATACGCAGTCGGATGTTTCACATTTGACCAACGAACTCCATCAAGATGTGAATGCGCTCCTGGCCCGAGTCCCCACCAATTAGCATTTTTCCAGTAAGCAATATTGTGTTGTGATTGATGGCCAGGCTTTGACCAATTACTCAACTCATACCAAGACAGCCCTGCCTTTTCTGCAAGTGCATCAACAAGCAAATACATGTCAGCCATCAGATCATCATCTGGCATAGAAATATCGCCGCGTTTAATTTGTCCTGCCAGCTTTGTGCCACTTTCTACAATAAGCGCATATGCGCTCATGTGATCAATTTCTAACGAGAGTGCAGTTTCAACTGATGTACGTAAATCTTCAAGACTTTCACCTGGCGTTCCATAAATGAGATCCACGCTGATGCTCTCGAATCCAACACTTCTTGCAGCTCTAACCGCCCGTTCAACATTTGCAGGATTATGCGTGCGATCCAGAGTTGCTAGGACATGTGGAACGGCAGATTGCATTCCAAATGAAATTCGATTAAATCCCGCATCTTTAAAACCCTGCAATTTTTGCTCGTCTACTGAATCAGGATTTGCTTCAAGGGTGATCTCGCAATTTTCCGCCAACGACCACTGCTGCCCAATTGCAGAGATAACACGTCCTAAGTCCTTAGCGGGAAGCAAACTCGGTGTTCCGCCACCGAAAAAAATCGTGGAAACACTTCCAGGGGCTTCTTTGTGAGCAATGTTGAGCTCTTGTAAAACAGCATCGATGTAATCACCAGAGACGGCTTCTAATGATGCCCCGTCCTTTAATTCACTTGGGGTGTACGTGTTGAAATCACAGTAGCCACAGCGCTTAACGCAATAAGGAATATGAACGTAGAACGAAAGTTCTGCCACGGTACTTACTTCCGAGCGGCTTTCGCCTTTTCAATGTCGGCATCTGTTGCCAAGGCTGCAATGAACGCTTCTTGAGGAACTTCAACGCGGCCCACCATTTTCATGCGCTTCTTTCCTTCTTTTTGCTTTTCCAGCAATTTGCGCTTACGAGAAATATCTCCGCCGTAACACTTTGCAAGTACGTCCTTACGGATCGCACGAATGTTTTCGCGAGCGATGATGCGAGATCCAATAGCTGCCTGAATAGGGACTTCAAACTGTTGACGCGGAATAAGTTCGCGTAATTTGCCCGTCATCATCAATCCGTATGCATAAGCTTTTTCACGATGGACGATGGCGCTAAATGCATCAACGGCTTCACCTTGCAACAAGATATCTACTTTAACCAAATCACCCTCGGCGTCGCCTATTGCTTCGTAATCTAATGAAGCGTAACCACGTGTGCTTGATTTCAATTTATCGAAGAAGTCGAAAACAATTTCAGCCAACGGGAGCGTGTAGCGGATCTCTACGCGATCCTCGGATAAGTAATCCATTCCAAGCAAAACTCCACGGCGTTGTTGGCAGAGCTCCATAATGACACCAATGAACTCACTTGGCGCCAAGATTGTTGAACGAACAATGGGTTCTTCAACGCTGAGAATTTTTCCTTCAGGAAATTCGCTGGGATTTGTCACGATGACTGATTTGCCATCATCGAGCACGACGTTATAAACAACGTTTGGTGCAGTCGAAATCAGACTCAAATTTGATTCACGCTCTAATCGTTCACGAACAATTTCCATGTGTAACAAACCTAAGAATCCGCATCGGAAACCAAAACCAAGAGCCGCTGATGATTCTGGTTCGTAAACCAGAGCCGCATCGTTGAGTTGTAATTTATCCAGAGCTTCTCGCAATAAGGGATAGTCCGCTCCGTCTAGCGGATAAAGCCCTGAGAAAACCATAGGTTTTGGATCTTTATATCCCGCAAGTGGGTGCTTAGTTGGATTGTTGTAATTGGTAACAGTGTCACCAACTCGAGATTGGCGCACATCTTTAACGCCAGTAATGAGATACCCAACTTCACCGACTCCTAGACCTTTGCCTGGGACTGGTTCTGGAGAAATAACTCCGACTTCGAGCATTTCGTGACGGACGCCTGTTGAGTACATTTGAATTTGATCGCGAGCAGAAAGATGACCGTCGATTACGCGAACATAAGTAACCACGCCTCGATAGACGTCATATACAGAATCAAAAATCAGCGCTCGAGCTGGTGCATTTGCATCACCTTGTGGTGCAGGAATCTGAGCAACAATTTGATCCAAAAGTTCTGCGACTCCTTCACCGGTTTTACCTGAAACTCGTAAGCAGTCACTTGGCTCGCATCCGATGAGTTTTGCTAACTCGGCAGCAAACTTCTCTGGTTGCGCTGCAGGCAAATCAATTTTATTAAGGACAGGAATGATCTTGAGGTTGTTCTCCATTGCTAAATACAGGTTAGCTAGCGTTTGGGCTTCGATACCTTGCGCGCAATCCACGAGCAAAATTGCTCCCTCCGATGCTGCAAGCGAGCGCGATACTTCATATGTAAAGTCCACGTGACCCGGAGTATCAATCATGTTAAGAATGTATTCCTTGCCATCAATTCCTGATCGCCAAGGTAAGCGCACTGCCTGCGACTTAATAGTGATGCCGCGTTCGCGTTCGATATCCATACGATCGAGATATTGCTCTCGCATGTGTCGAGGATCTACAACTTCTGTTATGCCGAGCATACGATCTGCCAAAGTAGATTTGCCGTGATCAATATGAGCAATGATGCAGAAATTACGAATCTGCGCGGGGTCAGTTGCAGAAGGTTGTGGTGCTTTGGCCAGAGAAATTGCGGGCATTACTTAGCCTCGCTCTAGATAGTTGCGAAAATTAACGAACGCCGGCTTTGGTAGCCGATTTAGCCATTGATGATTTTTTGTTGGCTGCAGTGTTCTTGTGAATTACGCCTTTTGCCACTGCAATATCGAGAGCCTGTGAGGCTGTACGAAGTTCAGAAGTAATGACTGCGCTATCGCCAGCAGTGACAGCATCGCGGAATCTACGAACAGCGGTCTTGATTGACGAGCGCACTGACTTATTGCGTAAGCGTGCTTTGTCATTGGTCTTAATCCGCTTGATCTGCGACTTGATATTTGCCACGTGCGATTGTCCTCATCTATTGCTGATTAGCTGGCCCAGTTGGTCCAAGGAGAGGAAGGCTACCAGCGAGAGCGCTCAATGCTCAAATTACGAGCGTGCACGAGCAATGGTGGAGACAGCCCGCTCGAGGGCATAAATGGGATCCACCGATGCCCCTTTTACATCTGCATCTGCCTGAGCAATTGAGGCCACAGCACTGGCAAGAGCACGAGGTGTCCACCCAGTGAGTTGTCGACGCGCTTTATCAATTTGCCAAGGCGCCATACCTAATTCGCCAGCAAGTTCAAAAGATTTAGAACCCCGATTTGCACCAGAAACTTTTGCAAGACCTCGCAAAGCTGAAGCAATTGCGCTTGTCACCATAACGGGATCAGTACCTGTTGCAATTGCATTTCGAAGAGTTAAGAGCGCCTTTGCTACATCACCATCAAGTGTTGCATCTGCAACGTCAAAACCTGTGGTTTCAATTCGACCTTGATGATATTTATCAATCATCGCCTCATCAATGACGCCGGTCGTATCAGATGCGATCTGACTACAGGCAGAAGTGAGCTCGCGTAAATCTGAACCTGTTGCATTAACAAGTGCGCTCACTGCTCCAGGTGTTGCTTTGCGCCCTAAATCCAAAAATAAATGTCGGACAAATTCTTGTTTCTCGCTTTCCTTCTTGAGTGGCTCGCACAGCAAAATTTCAGGTTTTTCTTTCTTAATTCGATCTAACAAAGCTTTACCTTTTACGCCACCTTTGTGCACAAAAACAATAATCATTGTTAGATCAGGATCATCGAGGAATCGAATAACTTCTTCCTGGACATCGCTGACCAATTCTTGTAAATCGCGCATCACTAGCGCGCGCTTTTCTGAAAATAAAGATGGAGCAAGCGCCTCTGCTACATCTCCAACTTCGGCCTCTTCGCAGTACAAAGTTGCAATTTCATAGTCGTCTGCACGCAAAGCAGTGAGAAGTTTTGAGAGTGCACGGTCGGCAAGGGCTGATTCGGATCCCAAGAGCAGATAGTTGCTCATCCCAACCTCACTTTCTGCCACCATGCGCCAGCACTTGTTCGAACATTAAAGTGATGTGACCTTGCCTTTACTGCAATGGATCCACTCGAATCTGTCCGATAAATTATGCTTCGAAGTCTAGCCAGCAAGGCAAGTGTTTGTGGAGCTGGGTGACCATAGCTGTTTCCGGCCCCAACGCTAATAATGGATAAGGTCGGCGAGAGTCTCTCGGTAAATGCGGGGTCTTGATAAAGGGAACCATGATGACTGACTTTATAGATATCGACTTTCCCTACTGAGTCTAAAATTTCTGCTTGTCCCGCAGGCTCGAGATCACCTGCTACGAATAGTGAATAATCTGGTGCATTAATTAAAAGTGCAAGACTTGAATTATTTATTGCTGAACCATCCCCTGGCAAAACATCAAAGGCATGCGCAGAGTTATCTGGCCACAAAACCTTAAGGGAAATTTGACCTCGATTGCTATGAATTGTGGTTGATAGGCCACGTTCTGCGATCACAATCCGCAACCCTTGAAGAAGCCCATAAACCCGTGCACTTTCAAATATTGGTTCTGCATTGTTAGTTACCCACACTTGTCCAACGCGTCGTCCATGAAAAACTCCAGAAACTCCTTCGACATGATCTGCGTGGAAATGAGTTAAAACAAGGAGTGGAATGTATTTCACTCCCAGTTGACCCAAACATCGATCAATCAAGGATGGATCAGGACCGGCATCAATCACGATTGCGCCATGACCTCCCACATTAATAACGAATGAATCTCCTTGCCCTACATCGCAATTGGCAACTTGCCAATCACTGCCTGGCCATCTGGCTAACCACGTCAATGAGAGTGAAAGTAGGAGAACTGCAAAAATTAATTTCTTACGCTTTTTAACTAGGGCGAAAAATGCGATGAGAGAAACAAGAACTACCGAAAAACCAACCAGGCCGGTCGTAATGTGAAGTACGGGATAACGAGATGCCCACTTTGCGACATAAGCGATCCATGAAGCTGGGTATCGAACACAATAAAGAATGAACGAACTCAATCCCGGTGCAATTGGAGAGATGATTGCGGCAATAAAGCCAAACACTGTGATTGGTGCAACGACTGGTGCTGCTAAAACATTTGCAATCACTGTCATGGGTCCGATATATCCAGATAAAGCCACCAAAATCGGTGCACATAAAACCACGGCAGAAATTGGTGGGCTCAGCGCTCCAGCAATGCGCAATGGCATGAACTTGCCAAGCCACTCCACAATTCGTGGAGCCAGAATCAAAAGCCCTCCTGTTGCTAATACAGAGAGGGCAAATCCTGGGTCACGCGCTTGCCAAGGATCTCCGACAACAACAACTCCAATTGCAAAACCGAGTGCCGGCAGCGCATCGCTTCGTTTTCCTACGGCGCGTGCAAATAACACAACACTTGCCATTGCAGCTGCACGCAAAACGGATGGTGAAGGTCTTACCAGTGCAATAAATCCCGCAAGCGCAATTCCTGTAAAAATAATCCTTATTCGAATTTTCCGAAAGAACCACTGCATGCACCACAGCACGAATAACGAGATGATCGCAAAATTAGCGCCACTCACTGCAGTTAAATGTGTCAATCCACATCGGCGCATCTCTTCTCGAAATTGCGCACTTTGAAGTGACGTATCACCCAACACCATTCCAGGTATGAGTGCACCGCCATCTCCAGCCGGACTTAACTTGCGAAGATTGGCTCGTATTACCCCAAGACCCTTAGCCCAACTTGAAGGCTTAGTAATCAATGTGATGTTGCCATGAATAACAAAGAGCGCACCAACACGTACCTCTTTACTTTTAGAAAGTGTCCCTCGTGCAATGAATTTTTGGCCAGGTAAGAAAGTACCTACTTCTTTTGATGTGGTTATTACTCTTATCGGAATCCGCAGAGTGAATTTTCCACTCGAACCTTCAACGCTCAAGGCAGTTCCTAAGAAGCTATAGCTAGCTGGCGCTAACGTGGATCCGAAAACTTTTGCCTTTGTCAGAGTTGGATCCGTAGCTACTTGCACTTTTATGGTCGCAGTTAAGCCAATGAAATGTTGGAGAGCAGATTTCTCTAAACTCATTTGTCGCAATGACATGACGCCAGAACCAAGCAACATCGCGCAAGCAAGAACAAGAATTACGCTTTTGCCTTTGCCCAAAGCTATGAGGGCGACAATAAGGACCATTAAGGACGTTCGCCAAGGAGATACCCAGCTTTGCGATAAAGCCCCTAACCAAATAGCACTTCCAAGAGTTAGCGCTCGATAATCTTTTACACGCGGACTTTGCTCTTGAGTTGTGCGAATTTCGCACTTCCAATCCCAGAAACTTTCTGTAGATCTTCAATCACACTAAAAGGTCCATTTACTTTGCGATACGTCATGATGCGAGCAGCAATAACTGGGCCAATACCTGGCAATAAATCAAACTGCGCAAGAGTCGCCCTATTGATATTCAGCGGACCTATAAGTTTCCTTACCGCTGTTGTAGCAATACTTCTTGATATGGCTGTTGGAAGATTGGGGTCAACATATATTTGTTCACCATCTTTGATGATGCGAGCTAAATTGAGATCGCTCACATCCATGCCGGGTTTAGCATTGCCTGCCATTGTGAGCGCGTCTATCACTCGCGAGTTAGCTGGAAGTGAATACACCCCCGGAAGATTAACCCCGCCTGCAACATCTACTGTGATGTTTGGTGGGGCGATGATAAGTGGTTCGGCCATTGCAATGGGTTGCGAATGCCCACGAAATACAATCCCGGCCGATAGAACGCACACAATTGCAACCACCACCAGCAATGATCGTTTTTGTATTTGTGAAAAATGTAAATCAGATATCCAGTCTTGTACTTGTTCCTTATAACCCTCAAGAAGTTGATTCATACCTTAAGTAAATGGCACCCAAATTACCCAAATATTTTATGCTCAATTGGCTGTATATAAATAAAAACTGTTGATATTTTATTTCAAACCTTGCTTTGAGTTCGATCGATAAGAATTACCTCTACGTCCTCTCTTTCAAGGTAAAAAGGCACTCCTGTTTCAATCAAATTTTCTAAATCCTTCCTTGACGATGCAAAAAGATTCATACCTTTTACATCGGGTGAAACCGCGCGCCAACTACCAGATTCACAGTCAATGTGAACTCTCACCTTCATCTCAATACCTCTCTCGCCATTTCCATGGTTAAGCCAACATCATTAAGAAGTAGATCCCTAACATAGGAACCTGAAACTTCATGGTTCTCATGATAACCAATCTGTATCCGCGGATACGCATTCGATATTAAGACTCTATGCGAGCCCTTTTGTCTGAGAATTCTATAGTTCAGGGGTGCGCGCATCAGAATTCGCAAAAGTTTCTTCGTCTGCATCGAAGGGAAAGATTCCATTTCGAGAGTGTTCAGCGAAATGGAGAATGACAAATCCCTACCGAAAATTACTGTGGGTAATGCAACTCTGTTAATTAATTCCGTATCAAAAGTGGAGCACGTTACTCTAAGTAATCAATTGAGAGTTCAAGGAATTTCAGATGACGATGTTGACCAGTTTTGGCGCTCTTGTGATGATTTTATTAATCGTTGCCCCAGCCAATTCCTTGGCAATTGTTGGATGCGCCAACGCTTGAGCCTCTAGTTCAGCATCTGAAATAGTTGGCGAAACTTCAAGACGCTCTTTGATTTTGCCGTTAATTTGGATAACGGCAACCACTGAATCTGCAACAAGTAAGGTTTCATCAACACTTGGCCACCCGGCAAGTGCAATCGCAGGTTTGTGCCCAAGGCGCTCCCACATTTCTTCAGATGTATAAGGAGCAACCAGAGAGAGCATGATCGCAATTGCTTCTACTGCTTCGCGCGCTGCAGGATCTGCTGGACCACATCCAGAATCAATTGCTTTGCGCGCAGAATTCACTAATTCCATGATGCGAGCAACGGCGACGTTAAATCTAAATGACTCAACAGCAAATCCGGCATCGTGTACCGCTTTATGCGTTGCTTTACGTAAAGCAACATCACCCTTTGAGAAATCAACTCCTGGTGCGCTCGTGATGTCACCTGATAAACGCCATGCGCGGTTAAGGAATTTAACAGAGCCAGCAGGCGAAACATCTGACCAATCGACATCATCTTCTGGAGGTCCAGAGAAAACCATAGATAAACGAATCGCGTCAACGCCATGATTTGCTAACTCATCTGAAAGTTTGACTAAGTTGCCACGGCTCTTGCTCATGGCAGAACCTTCCATGAC
This sequence comes from Actinomycetota bacterium, assembly GCA_009699375.1. GTDB lineage: Bacteria > Actinomycetota > Actinomycetes > Nanopelagicales > Nanopelagicaceae > QYPT01. The sequence continues at coordinate 12,353 of WLOF01000010.1, read as the reverse complement.
AACCATTCCCTGATTAAGCAGGCGGGTAAACGGTTCGTTAAATGAAAGCATTCCCATGTCATGCAAAACTTTTGTGAAGAAGCGAGAGTAAAGAAGGTGCAAGATTGCGTGCGTTACTCCCCCAACGTATTGGTCTACGGGTAGCCAGGTATCAACACTTTCGCGACTAAATGCTTGCGTGTGATCGGTGTTGCTCGGATAGCGCAAGAAATACCAAGATGAATCAACAAATGTATCCATCGTGTCTGTATCGCGCTCCGCTGGTCCACCACATTTCGGACAAGGAACATTTACCCAGTCAGTTGCAGCGCCAAGTGGCGATGTTCCTTTGGGCTTGAGATCAAGACCTTCTGCATTGGGAAGTTTGACTGGCAATGAATCAAGTGGCGCGGCAACATCTCCACATTTTGGGCAATGAATAATCGGAATGGGTGTGCCCCAATAGCGCTGACGTGAGATTAACCAATCGCGTAATCTGTAATTCCGCGCTGATTTTCCAAGCCCATCGCGCTCTAATTGCGCATTAATGAATGCAATCGCTTCATCTTTAGGTTTGCCATTAAGTGGACCAGAATTCACGAGGGCACCATCACCAGCAGTTGCAACACCGGTCACTGAAGGATCTTCTTCGCCTGTTTCAACGACAACTCGAACCGGTAACTTCATTGCTCGAGCAAAATCTAAATCGCGTTGATCGTGCGCTGGCACAGCCATGATTGCGCCAGTTCCATAATCAGCAAGTACATAATCACTCGCCCAAATTGGTAACTTTTCACCGTTTACGGGGTTGATTGCATATCTTTCGAGAAAGACACCGCTCTTTGGACGATCAGTAGCTAGACGATCTATATCGCTATCTGCTTTTATCTTTTCTAGGTATGCGTTAAATTCTTTTTCAACTCCGGTGCCCTTTGCTAGCTCTGCAGCTAAATCACTATCGGCTGCAAGAACAAAAAATGTTGCACCATACAAGGTGTCGGGACGAGTTGTGTAAATAGTTACAGGCTCTGCGCGTCCTTCGATCTGGAAATCTACGTTCGCTCCTGTAGAGCGACCAATCCAGTTGCGTTGCATTGTCAAAACTTTTTCAGGCCATTGACCTTCTAGTTGTGACATGTCGTCAAGCAAACGGTCAGCGTAATCAGTAATTTTGAAATACCACTGCGTTAATTTCTTCTTAGTAACTGCGGTATCGCATCTCTCACAAAGACCAGCAACTACTTGCTCATTTGCCAAAACTGTCTGGCACGATGGGCACCAATTAACTTTTGAGGCTTTGCGGTAAGCAAGCCCAAGTTCGAACAATTGTAAGAACAACCACTGGTTCCAGCGGTAGTACTCCGGGTCACAAGTGTTAAATGTTCGATCCCAATCGAATGAACATGCGTAACGACGCATCGATGCTTTTTGCACAGCAATGTTCTCGTACGTCCAAATAGCGGGATCAATATTTCTCTTGATTGCAGCATTTTCTGCAGGGAGTCCGAAAGCATCCCATCCGATCGGGTGCATAACATTGAAACCTTTTTGAACCCAGTAACGAGCAATCACATCGCCGAGTGCGTAAGCCTCTGCATGGCCCATATGTAAATCACCAGATGGGTAAGGGAACATATCTAAAACATATTTCTTTGGTCGCTTGTCATCTGGGCGACCAGATTTAAATGGAGCTAGCTGATCCCAAACGGGTAACCATTTTTCTTGCACATAGGCGACGTCATAGCCCTCATGTACAAAATCGCGAGTGTTATCAGCAGACATATGCCAAGGTTACAGCCATCGAACGCCAGTGAGTTCTTCACTGACGCTCCACAGATTGCTAGCAAGAGTTTGGTCGTAAGAACTTGCTATCCCGCGGGTCATTTTTGGATATCCGCGCATTTCAAAGAGTCCATCTGGTCCGATGTAGGACGAACTAGCTAATCCAGGCAATGTGGCCCCACAAAGAGTTGGGAGTGCACCGCGTGCTGCACTCTGAGCAAAAAGTGAGTTCATCCCAGACGTGACTCGCTCTTCAAAATGTGCACCTCGCATTTCAGGGCCGACACTTTGAAGATGTGTTGCCGACCAACCAGGGTGCACTGCTACGGAAGTTAAATTCCAATTGTTGGATTGGCTTCTACGATGAAGTTCGTGAATGAAAAGAAGATTAGCTAACTTGCTTGCACCATATGCAGCCCATGGCTTGTATTGGCCTTGAGCCAAAGCACGGGCGCGAATTGCACCAACGCTGTTATCACCAAAATTTCCAAACCTATGCGCTTGACTGGAAACTGAGATAACTCGATCCCTGATTTGCTTCCGTAATAAACCTGCTAACGCAAAGTGCCCTAAGTGATTTGTGCCCATTTGTAATTCAAAACCATCTTTTGTTTTCATTAAGGGAGTTGCCATGACTCCAGCATTAAGAATAAGTACATCAAAATCATGTGTGATAGAACTGGCAAATTTTTTAATGGACTCTAAGTCTGCTAAATCTAAAATTCCATATGACAAACGACCTTGCCCAAGATCGGCCACAGTGGCTTCGCCTTTTTCTGCCGAGCGGGCAGTGATCGTGACGTCGGAACCTGCACGTACTAATTGACGCGCAGCTTCTTTGCCGATTCCACTTGTTGCACCCGTAATAAGAAATCTTTTCCCTGCAAGGTTTCCAATATTGGATTCGTTCCATCCACGAGGAATCATTGTCATTTCGATGCACGTCCTTTGTAATATTGATAAATATTTTCTACGTGGAGCTGAGGGGACTTGAACCCCTGACCCCCTGCATGCCATGCAGGTGCGCTACCAGCTGCGCCACAGCCCCGAACTTAAGAACTCCGACCTTATCGCAGGTTCGGCTCTGCACCACTTTCTTCTCCGTAAATAGGCTCTGGAATGGAGCCAGCATTATGTTCTACTAAATTCCAACCCCGCGGATTGTGTTGAAGTATTGACCATGCCGCATTCGAAAGTCCGCCCAACACTCCCCAATGTGACTGCGGTAACTCAAGAAGCTTTCCAAGAACGCAACGTGATGTGCCACCGTGAGTTGTGACAATTAACAGTTGTCCTTCGCCACCTTTTGCTAAAGCTCTATTGATTGCGTTCACTGCGCGATCGGCTACTTCAGTGCGACGCTCACCTATTGTTCCGGCAGGTGAATCATCACCATCTATCCAACGGACAAAATTAGCGAAATCACTTTCACGATTTTCTTCACCTGTTTTGCCTTCCCAATGTCCGCCATTGGTTTCGCGCAGATCTTTATCAATCTCAACAGGAAGTCGAACTAAATCAGAAAGCGCTTGAGCAGTTGCACTTGCACGTTGTAAATCACTTGAAATGATTCCAGTCGGTTTCATTCCCGCCAATAGTTGAGCTGCGCGTTGGGCTTGGTACACACCAACTTCATTAAGAGGAATATCTGAGTGACCTTGAAAGCGGTTATTGATATTCCAGTCTGTCTGTCCGTGGCGCCATAAAACAATGCGATGTGATTTAGGCATGTGACTTCTCATCCACTTCCAAATCGAGCTTAATCACCGGGCAATCATTCCAAAGTCGATCCAGCATGTAATACCTTCGGAGTTCTGCACTTTGAATATGAACAACTAAATCACTGTAATCAATCAAGATCCATTCGGGTCCATTTTCACGACGCAGTGGCTTTTGACCAGCTTCAGTCATTTTGCGCTCTACTTCGTCTGCAATGGCGCCTACTTGTGGTGAGTTTGCTCCGGTCACAATAAGAAACACTTCAGAAAGTACAAGTTGTTCAGAAAGGTCTATAGCGATTACCTCTGTGGCTAATTTATCTAGCGCTGCAAGGCCAGCAATTTTTGTACTGGCAATTACTTCTTTACTGGCGACCATAAAGGTTTTTCTCCTTGATATACCGCGCAACGCTTGAGGGGGAATCCTCCAGATGTGTTTGCGTGAGAGTTCGAATAGTAGTGGCAGAGATTGGTAAAGCGTTAATGTCCAAACCTTCTCCATCACGTGCAATAACCAAGATTTCTACGAGTGATCGTAATTGAGCACTTTCGTGCCACTTATCGATGGCAGCAAAAGCATCTGAGCCAAGAATCAAAATGAGATGCGCATCTGGACGAAGTGCTTGTATTTCCTTCACGGTATCAATTGTGTAGCTAGGACCAGATCGTTTGATTTCTAAGTCGCTAATACTTACGTGAGCGGCAATTTCTACTGGCAATTCACTTACTGCAAGTTTTGTCATTTCCAATCGATCATGAGAAGAAGCAGTGGGTGCATCGCTGCGCATCCATGGTTGACCTGCAGGAATTAAAACAAGTTCGTCTACAAGGTCGCGGGCAAAAAGCGCGGTGATGACATGCATATGTCCTTTATGAATGGGATCAAATGTTCCCCCATAAAGTCCTATGCGAATCGCACTCATCACTTGCCTCCCAGTAGTTTTGTGAATTGTGCTTCATCGAGAACCTCAACGCCTAATTCTTGGGCTTTTGCCAATTTAGAACCTGGATCTGCGCCCGCTAACAAGTAGCGAGTGTTCTTAGAAACTGAACTAGAAACTTTACCGCCGTGGGCTGCGATGATTTCACTGATTTCATCTCGCTTGTAATTTGCCAGTGATCCAGTAACAACAAATGTCATCTCAGCCAAAGTTTGTGGTGCGCTCTTGCTTTCGTTATGAACCATTGTGACACCAGCTTTTGCCCACTTAGTGATGATGGCTTTATGCCAATCTTCACCAAACCACTCGATGATGGATTCAGCAATCGTTTGGCCGATCCCGTCAACTGCTGATAATTCTTCAACATCTGCACCAGATATGGCTTCAATAGATCCAAAAGTAGAGGCCAATGTTTGTGCTGCTGTTGGCCCAACATGTCGAATCGAAAGAGCAACAAGTGTGCGCCATAAGGGCCGCGTCTTTGCTTGCTCGAGGGCGTTAAGTAACTTCTCAACGTTTTTGCCTTCGCTGCCATCTTTCTTTGTGAAAAATTCCGACTTGTTCAATTCCTCTGCAGTCAATGCAAAGAGATCAGACTCATCAACAATGATGCCATCACTCAAAAGCGCTTGAGCCGCTTCATATCCAAGAACGTCAATATCTAAAGCAGAACGAGAGCCAATGTAGAAAATTCTTTCGCGCAATTGTGCTGGGCACTTTTGTGTATTCGGACAGCGGATATCGATATCGCCTTCTGTAATCGCCCGAAGTGTCGATCCACATTCTGGGCAATTGGTTGGCATAACAAATGCCCGTTCACTGCCCGTGCGTTTCTCGACAACAGCACTGAGCACTTCTGGAATAACATCACCAGCTTTGCGAATGACGACAACGTCACCAATAAGAATTCCTTTTCGGACAATCTCTTGAGCGTTGTGCAATGTCGCATTAGTAACTACCGAACCAGCAACTTTTACGCTCTCCATAAACGCAAATGGCGTTACTCGCCCTGTTCGTCCAACACTGACTTTAATATCCAAAAGCTTTGTTGTTACTTCTTCTGGGGGGTATTTAAATGCAATTGCCCACTTTGGAGCACGCGAAGTAGTGCCCAATTTCTCTTGTAATGGCGTTTGATTAACTTTGATTACGACACCATCAATTTCGTGTTCTACATCATGACGATGCTTGTCGTAGTTGGCGATGAATGCGACAACTTCTTTACGAGAATTCAGCACTTTGAATCTAGAGCTAGTAGGTAAACCCCAATTTTGTAGGGCTTCATAAGCCAGACTCTGCGTTGCAAAAGTTGCCCCTTGAACTGCTCCAACACCATGCACCACAACGCTCAGTGGGCGAGAAGCCGTTACACGTGGATCTTTTTGACGAAGAGAACCTGCAGCAGCATTTCGTGGATTAGCAAATAGTGCTTTTCCCGCTTCTTCCAGCGAATCATTGAGTTCATTAAATGCAGCAAGGGGAAAGAAAACCTCACCCCGAACTTCGATGAGGCTCGGAAAATTTTTTCCAGTTAAGGTGTGCGGCAGATTCTTAATGGTCTTTACGTTGAGAGTGACATCCTCCCCTGTGACACCATTTCCTCGAGTCAGAGCTCTAGTCAAGATTCCTGCTTCGTAACGCAGATTGATTGCTAAGCCATCTACCTTGAGTTCGCAAAGCCACTCTGCGCCAGTAACTTCTTTTTCTACGCGATCAAACCATAATTCCAACTCGCCGCTATCGAAGACGTTATCCAAACTCATCATCTTTTCGAGATGATCGTGTTGCTCAAAAGTGGTCGCAAATCCACCGCCCACAGATTGCGTTGGAGAATCGGCTAGGCGCAACTCTGGGTGTTCTTTTTCAAGCGCAGTAAGTTCGCGCAATAACTCATCAAATTGCGAATCAGTAATTGTGGGCTTATCTAGAACGTAATAAAGAAATTGATGATCGCGAACCTTTGCAGTGAGTTCAGCTATCCGATCACGAGGGTTGCTACTCATGCAAGCGTTTCACTTACGGTTGCGGACCCAACGACTCGATCACCATCATAAATAACCATTGCTTGCCCGGTCGCTAAACCGAGCAGTGGTTTTTCTAAAGTTGCTACCAATTGATTGCCGTCATAAAAATACTCACATGGGAGCGCTTGGCCATGAGCTCGAATTTGAACAAAACCTTGAGTTGGTTTATCTGTCACTTCAGGACCACACCACACGGGTTTCTCCCCAAACATTTTCGTGATTGCTAATTCTTCGCGAGAGCCAACAACAACAGTATTTGTCTTGGGTTCAATTTTCAGTACAAATCGTGGAGAACCATCTTCAGTAGGAACCGAAAGACCTAATCCTTTTCGTTGTCCGATTGTGTAGGTATATGCACCTTTGTGCTCGCCAATCTTTGTTCCACTTTGATCCACAATTGGGCCCACTTCACTGCCAAGGCGATCATGTAACCAACTTGCATTATTTCCTGAAGGGACAAAGCAAATGTCGTGACTGTCAGGTTTATTGGCAACATATAGCCCGCGCTCTGCAGCCTCTTTGCGGATATCAACTTTCTCAGTATCACCTAATGGAAATATTGCACCAGCAATTTGTTCAATCGTGAGAACGGCTAGAACATAGGACTGATCTTTTGAATTATCGATTGCACGGTGCAAAGTTTTGCCAGTACTGCCTTCTCGGGTAATTGCGTAATGGCCTGTAACAACACCATCAAATCCCATTGCTCGAGCACGATCGAGAACTGCGGCAAACTTGATCTTTTCATTACATCTCAAGCATGGGTTTGGTGTACGGCCTGAGGCATATTCTGAAAGGAAATTCTCAACAACTCCCTGATGAAACTCTTCGGCCATATCCCAAATATAGAAAGGGATACCGACAACGTCGGCGGCACGCCGCGCATCATGCGAATCTTCAATTGTGCAACAACCACGAGCACCTGAGCGATACTTTTGTGGGTTTGCAGCCAGTGCTAGATGCACACCCGTCACTTCATGGCCAGCTTCAGCTGCTCGCGCTGCCGCTACTGCAGAATCAACGCCACCGCTCATTGCAGCAATGAGTTTCATCGTAAATTCGCCGTTCGTGCTTGTTCAATAACTGAGGGCAAAAGTTCAATTACTTTCTTAATTTCGTCACGCGTTGTTGTCGCGCCAAGTGAAAATCGCAATGAAGAGCGGGCACTTTTATCGTTATGGCCCATAGCAAGAAGAACATGACTTGGTCTTTGCACACCAGCGGTACAGGCTGATCCCGTTGATGCAGATATTCCTTTGCTATCTAACAGCAGTAATAAGGTGTCGCTCTCAGTACCGGGAAAAGTGATATTCACAATTCCTGGCAGGTGCTCTTGCGCAGAGTCGCCATTGAGAAATGCATCTGGAATTTCTGCGAGGACACCTGATGTGAATTCTTCTCGAAGTTCCGCAATTTCAGCTACAGGAATTGAAGACGTTGCGGCAACTGCAAATCCCACGATTGAGGGCGCATTCAGAGTTCCGCTACGAATATCACGTTCTTGACCGCCACCGTGCAAGATCGCTGGAATATCAATGCCACGTTTTAAAACTAATATTCCAATACCCAGTGGGCCACCAATTTTATGTGCACTAAGCGTCATGGCAGTTAAACCAAGCTCTGCAAAAGAAAGTGGGACTTTGCAAAAACTTTGAACACAATCGCTGTGTACCGGGATTGATGCAACATTTGCCATGGCCACAATTTGTGCAATCGGTTGAATAACGCCTGTTTCATTATTTGAATGCATCACAGATATAACTGCGATCTCATCGCCTCTATTATCTATAAGAACTTTGAGTGCATCTAGATCCACTACGCCAGACTTGGTAACCCCTATAGAAACTACTTCTGCACCATCATGATCATGTAGCCAATGTGCTGGGTCTAAAATTGCATGATGTTCGATAGCCGAGATAACAACAAGATTTCGCCCTAGTGCTCTGTTTTTCCAATAAAGACCCTTGATGGCAGTGTTATTTGCTTCAGTGCCTGAGCCAGTAAAGATAATTTCACTGGCATGGCATCCAATAACTTTTGCTAATTGCTCACGTGCTAGTTCTAACTCTTTTCGTACTTCTCGCCCTTGTGTATGCAAGCTAGAAGGATTGCCAAGTTTTTCTAATTGAGTACGCATTGCCTCAATTGCACCCGAAACCATAGGCGTCGTAGACGCATGGTCTAAGTAGATGGACATGCGCTCAGTCTAGGACTTGCGAGCGCGCACGCCCTCCGTAGCTTGAGGTAGCACCGCAAAGAGATCTCCCACCACGCCGAAATCGGCTAATTCAAAGATAGGCGCTTCGGCGTCCTTATTGATGACGACAATCGTCTTACTGGTTTGCATGCCAGCACGGTGCTGAATCGCACCGGATATTCCACACGCAACATATAGATCAGGACTTACGGTCTGTCCTGTCTGTCCCACTTGTAATGAATGTGGATACCAACCGGCGTCCGTTGCTGCACGCGATGCACCTACGGCTCCTCCTAATAAATCTGCAAACTCTTCAACAGGTTTGAAATTTCCATCAGTCCCACGTCCACCTGAAACCACAACACTTGCTTGCGCTAATTCTGGACGTCCACCCTTAACAAACGGTGCGGTTGAAATTACTTCAGCGCTTTTTGCACCAGCGCTTAATGTAAATGTTGCAGCAGTAGTTACAGGAGCACATGGAGAAAGGTCGGCTGTAATGGCATTTGGTCGAATAGTAATAATTGGCGTTCCATGGTTGATGCGTGAATGAACTGTTGTAGAGCCACCAAATACCAATTGCGTGCAGCTCAAATCTGATGCAACATCGACAGCATCGGTAATAATTCCAGAATCGGTTGCTACCGCAACTCTGCCTGCCAATTCTTTTCCAAATGCGCTCGATGTAATAAGCACAGCTGCTGGCTTATTTGCCAAAACTAACTGTGAAAGCGCATCACTAAAGGCGGGGACTGAATGCTTTGCAAAGTCATCACTTTCTACAACAACAACGTTGGAGATAGGGCTTTGAGTAATTGCACTAGCTAAAGCAGAACCTTTACCGGGGCTTGCAAAAACGATTGCCGTAACAGATCCAATTCGTGCACCACAGGTTGCCAGCTCAAGAGTGGTCTTGGAAACGCTATCCCCTACGAATTGTGCAACTATGTAAACGGTACTCATATTAATTTCTTCTCTGCGAGGTAGCTGACGAGCGCTTCGCCGCCTTTACCTTCGTCAATTACTTTTACTCCTGCGCTTCTTGCTGGCCGCAGGGATGAATCAGTGACTGTACTCCAGGCACTTTCGCTCGTAACTCCAGCTGTTGCCAATGAGCGAATGTCCATAGTTTTTTTCTTTGCAGCCATAATGCCTTTAAAGGATGGATAGCGTGGCTCATTAATTTTTTCTATGACGCTAATGACAACAGGAAACTTGGCTTTCATAGTATCTACGCCATCTTCTGTTACGCGAGTGATTGTGACTTCGCTTGCTGCGGGATCTACAACAACGGATCCTGCAAAAGTTAATTGAGCCCAGCCAAGTCTTTGGGACAACATTGCAGGAACAACGCTCATACGCGCATCTGTAGATTCGGTTCCGCACAGCACTACATCAAATCCGCCACTTGAAATAACACTTGCTAAAACTTTTGATGTCATCAACGCGTCTGCTCCAACCAATCCAGCATCCGTGATAACAATTGCATCATCTGCTCCCATTGAAAGAGCTTTTCGTACTGCTTCACTTGTGCGCTCTGGGCCCATCGAAATAACTGTAACTGTGTGGCCTTCGCCGTGAGCTTCGACAATTCGCAACGCTTCTTCGACTGCGTATTCATCTAAATCATTAAGAACGGCGTCGACACCTTCTCTATCAAGGAGTCCGTTGACCATCTTTTTTTCGGCCCATGAGTCAGGCACTTGTTTCACACACACGGCGATTTTCACAAGGTTGACATTACTATTAAGCGCGCGGAGCGACAATTCAGAGTGATACTCGTAAGTATCGCCTCGCCTACCGTAAAATCTTCCAATGCTCGCAATTGTGGCTCCAGGCCAAGGTTCACAAACTCCTGGCTTTCTCACACCCTGGTTAGAGGATCAACAACTCAGACAGCTCCTCAATGACTTCTCCGGAGCTATTGAATTGGATTTGTTACATTTAGGAACGAGTGCCGATGCGAATGAAATTCGAAATACCGCAAATGCACAACCATTAATTGTTTCTGCTGGCCTCATTGGTATGCAAGCACTTGGAAATAAAGTGACTTATGAACTCACTGCAGGACATTCCGTTGGAGAGATAACTTCCAGTGCAATTGCGGGAGCATTGACTGCCCTCGATGCAATGGCACTCGTGCGCGAACGCGGTTTAGTTATGGCCGTTGCAGCCGCACAAAGTGAAACCGGAATGTCGGCAGTCCTCGGGGGCGATCGCGCAGAAGTGCTTTCGACAATTGCTGATTTAGGTCTTATCCCTGCCAACGACAATGGGGCTGGCCAAATTGTTGCTGCAGGAGACTTAATTGCCCTGGCTCAACTCAACGATGCCCCACCTACGGGCGCCCGAGTGCGCGCACTTCAAGTAGCGGGTGCGTTCCACACACATTTCATGCAGCCAGCGCTTTCTCACTTACAAGAATTTGCTCAAACTATTGCTACGACTAATCCCCGAGTGAAAACTCTTTCTAATAAAGATGGTCAAGTTGTCACAACTGGAGGCGAAGTTCTCGATCGCATTGTCAATCAAATTGCTAGCCCAGTCCGATGGGATTTATGTATGGAGACGATGAAGTCTCTCGGTGTAACAGCCGTACTCGAATTACCACCTGCTGGAACACTCGTTGGTTTGATTAAGCGGGCACTGCCTGGAGTTGAAACTGTGGCACTCAAAACTCCTGATGACATTGACTCCGCTTTGGACTTAATCAAGCGACATAGTGAGAAAGTTGTCTCATCATGATTAAGGTGCGCAAAGGAACAGATAGCCAAATTCTCAGCGTTGGCGGTTATCAACCATCTCGCGTTGTTCCGAACTCAGAAATTGTTGACCGCATTGATTCAACCGATGAATGGATTCAGCAACGTACGGGCATTGAATCCCGTCGGTTTGCAGCTCCCGATGAGAGCGTTATTGATATGGCTACGAAAGCTAGCCAGCAAGCACTTGATCGCGCACATTTAACTATGGCAGATATTGACACAGTGATTGTTGCAACAATTACGTATCCATTCCAAGCACCAAGTGCAGCAACAGCTTTGGTAGCCGCACTTGGAAATCCTAAAGCTGCAGCATTTGATATCAATGCAGCATGCGCTGGTTTTTGTTATGGCCTTGGCATGGCAAGTGACTTTGTACGCAGTGGAACTTCAAAGCATGTTCTTGTAGTCGGCGTTGAAAAATTAAGTGACTTCACTGATCCAGATGATCGTGCTACCGCATTTATTTTTGCAGATGGTGCTGGCGCAGTCATTGTTGGACCATCTGAACATCCAGGAATAGGGCCAACTGTGTGGGGATCAGATGCTGATTCACGTGATGCCATTGTGATGAACCCATCATGGAATGAATTTAGAAATGATGCACAAGGTGTGAAGTGGCCAAATATTTCACAACAAGGTCAAGCAGTATTTCGTTGGGCAGTTTTTTCTATGAGCAAAGCCGGATTACGTGCCTTAGAGGCAGCAGGTGTAACCCCTGATCAACTCGATGCTTTTATCCCCCATCAAGCAAATGTGCGCATAATCGAAACAATGGCCAAAGAGATGAAAATCCCGGAGAAAGTAATTATCGCCCAAGATATTCGTACTTCAGGAAATACTTCGGCTGCTTCGGTACCCTTAGCAATGTCAGCTTTACTCGCAGAACACCCGGAACTGCATGGCGGATTGGCGCTACTGATCGGTTATGGCGCAGGATTGGTCTATGC
>WLOF01000001.1 GCA_009699375.1 Actinomycetota bacterium | reverse complement strand
GCTACTTATTTTCTTCTTTTCATCTACTTCATAGTGAACATCTCGTTGTAATTTTCCAGCAATAGTATTGAACTCGACATACCACTTCGTTGCTTTATCAGCTGGCCCACTAATGATTAACGGTGTCCGCGCTTCATCAATCAAAATCGAGTCAACTTCGTCGACTACCGCGAAGAAATGCTTCCTCTGAACGCAATCTTCAAGAGTCCAAGCCATATTGTCTCGAAGGTAATCAAAACCAAATTCATTATTTGTGCCATATGTAATATCCGCGTTATACGCTTCGCGCCGCTCTGCCGGAGTCATCGATGCCAAAATTACGCCAACGCGCATGCCGAGGAATCTATGAATTCGACCCATCCATTCGCTATCGCGCTCTGCCAAATAATCGTTCGTTGTTACAACGTGCACGCCTTTACCTGCAAGTGCATTGAGATATGAAGGCAGTGTTGCAACTAAAGTCTTTCCTTCACCCGTTCGCATTTCTGCAATATTGCCCCGATGAAGCGCTGCTCCACCCATGAGTTGTACATCGTAATGACGTTGCCCCAAAGTTCTTTTTGCGGCTTCTCGAACGACAGCAAATGCTTCAGGCAAAAGATCATCTAAAGTTTCGCCCTTTTCAATTCTCTCTTTAAAGATAGCTGTCATATTGCGAAGTTCGTCGTCGCTCAGAGCGGAAATAGAAATTTCATGAGAATTTACCGCAGTGACCACTTTGCTCAAGTCACGAAGAACGCGTCCTTCGCCCGCACGCAAAATTCGATCAAGAAATGCTGGCATTCACATACCCTTCACGTAAGTTCTTCGTCTGGTTCGAGCACGTATGTCCTCTTCCAGTCCCTGTGCTTATCGTAGAGGAAGAGCCACGCAAGCAGTAACCGCACAAATGACCTTAAATCCCGCACCTTCCAGGGTTTTTACAGCCTCTCCTAAGGTAGCCCCTGTGGTGACAAGGTCATCGACAAGAATCACCAGTTCGCCTCGGCCAAGTGTTCTTGTTGTGGAAAGTGCGCCTGCAAGATTTTCAAATCGCTCACGAGCAGGCAATCGAGATTGATCAAGTACAGATCTTCGATGTATCAAGATATTGGCCGTTTCTTTTCGATTCTCCTTTCCGAGAGTTGCCACAATATCTGCCAGAAAATTGTGGCCACGTTTGCGAATGGCACTTTTCTGTGAAGGAATTGGAACTATAAGAGCTCTAACAGTTTCAATTCTTGGAATGTGAGAGATGGCATCATTAATTGCAGAGCAGATATAACTCTTCGCCTTTTCTATTCCGTGTTCCTTTGCCGCTAAAAGAATGTGCTGTGCGGTATTGGAATAGTGCCTTGAAGAATATACAATTGTCTCTGGGAGCGCTGTGATCAAATTTTTTTGCGACCACTCAGATTCACATGCGATGCATAATTTTGAACTTAATACTCCACAACCCAGGCACCGAGGCGGGAAAAGTATGTGACCTAATTTCCCTGCAATTTCCATATAGTGATTGTGGTACAAAGAAAAGTCGTGCCACTTCTCAGAATTAGGACTCTGTGGAGTAATAATCCAATGGTTCTAAACGAATCAATCTACTTTCAATTTGTTGACCCGCTTCTTTAGGAAGTGTGAGAACAAAGTGGGCCCCTTTGCCTGGTCGACCCCACGCCTCTAACTCTCCATTATGTAAACGCGCATCTTCAAGGGCAATGGAAAGTCCTAAACCTGTTCCACCACGAACTCGCGCTCTAGAAGGATCTGCTCTCCAAAACCTGTCGAACACTCGAAATGCTGCTTCTGCTTCTAGACCAATTCCATGGTCTCGAACTCCAACTGCAATCGTTCCTTGTGACTCAACAATTTTCACTTGGACTGGCTTGGAATCTGAGTATTCAATTGCGTTATTGATGAGATTTCTCAAAATTCTCTCTACACGACGAGAATCCGCCTCAATCATGACTGCGTAACCAGTGGAACTAAAATCAATTTCAGCTCCACGCTCTTTTGCGACAAGTGAAAGATCTGCGATACAGCGCTCAATGAGCTCAGATATATCAAATTTCACACACTCTAACACTGCTACCTCTGCATCGAATCTACTTACTTCGAGAAGGTCTTCTAGCAACCTATCAAATCTATCAATCTGAGCAGCAAGTAATTCTGCACTTCGAGCAACGCTTGGATCAAAATTGTTTCGCGCAGAATGAACAACATCGGAAGCCATTCGCAAAGTCGTTAATGGAGTCCTCAATTCATGGGATACATCAGAAACAAATCGTTGTTGGACCAAGGAAAGATTTTCAAGCCGAAGGATCTGAGTTTGTAGCGAGCTAGCCATGTCGTTGAATGAGGTTCCGAGGCTAGCGATCTCATCATTGCTCTTTATGGGCATTCGCTGACCAAAATCACCTGTAGTAAATTTCTCTGCAATCCGTGCAGCATCTTGAACTGGTTTCACAACTTGTCTTACCACGAGCCAAGTGATGAGTCCGATAAGGAAAAGTAAGAAAATACCTGCAATCAGCAAATAGGTGCGGACAAGGTCCAACGTGGCATTTTGATTGACTAAACTAAAAATCAAATACATCTCATAACGACCCACTGTTGGAATGGTGATTGCCTGCCCAACTGCAAGCCCAGGAAGTCGATTTCCACTTGCGTAGGTAATTGTCGTTAGCGCCCATTCTGTCCCAAGATTCTTCCTTACACGCTTTCGTAATTCTTCAGGAATCACACTTGGGTTAACTAAATTTGAAGTAGATTGATAATCAACTTCTCCTGAAGTTAAAGCGTCACTTCTCAATAATGCAATTTCTCGTCCGTTTACTGTTGCACTAATTGTTGCTGAATTTGCAACTATATCTTTGACGATGCTTCCAATTACTGCTTGTTTTGAATTGCCCACGAAAGAAAATCGGTACTGTGCGTTAAAGACTGCTGAGCGAGTTTCTGCAATAGAAGAATCCAATTTCACATTGAGAATTCCATCCGAAAACTTGTTGTATAGCGCTGACCCTACTATTCCAAAAAGCACGAGTGAGAGTACGACTGTTGAAAAGATAACCTTTACTGCTAAAGAATTACGAAGTCGGGTTCTCCGTGTAGAACTCACGATGCACCCGTCGCTCCAGCTTTATAACCCACTCCTCGAACTGTTACAACGATCAATGGATTCTCAGGGTCTTTTTCGATTTTTGAGCGCAATCTCTGAACGTGAACATTCACTAACCGTGTGTCAGTTGAGTGTTGATAGCCCCACACTTCACTTAATAGTTCGTCACGAGAAAAAACTCGACCTGGTTCTTTAGCAAGTGCCACCAACAAATCAAATTCAAGGCGAGTAAGTTGAATCGCCTTGCCTTGCCTTGTGATTTGGTGTGCGACAAGGTCAATTGCCAAATCTGCAAGATTGAGTTTTCCAATCGAGCCAACGTTTGTACGACGCAATCGGGTTTTTATTCGAGCAATTAATTCTGATGTGTGTCTAAAGGGTTTCACCATGTAGTCATCTGCGCCGGCTTCAAGGCCTAAAACGACGTCTTGTGTATCGCCTTTTGCACTCAGCATCACGATTGGGACCATGGACTCAAGTCTGATCAATCGACAAACTTCTATTCCATCAATTCCAGGAAGCATGACGTCGAGCAGAACTAAATCTGGTGGATTATTTCGAAAAACTTCTATAACTTCGTCGCCACGTGCAACTAAGTCAACATCGAATCCTTCACCTGTAAGAACAATTCCCAACTGCTCGAGTAGGTCCTGGTCGTCATCGACGACCATAACCAAGGTCATTAGCTACCGTGTTCCCACGAATTGAGATACATATCCTGTGCAGGTGTAAGGGTGTCAATTTCCCCGCCCATGCTCTTCAACTTAAGTTTTGCAACTTCTTTGTCAATATGAACTGGGACATTGTGTAAGCCAGGCTTCAAATTCTTCGATTCTGCAACTAACCATTCTGCTGTTAGAGCTTGATCAGAAAATGACATATCCATAACTGCTGCAGGATGTCCTTCTGCGGCACCGAGATTTACTAAGCGACCTTCTGCAAGAAGAAGCAATCTACGTCCATCTGACATGACATATTCATCAGTCTGATGGCGAATTTTTGAATTCTTCTTTGATGCTTTTTGCTCTAGCCAAGCCACATCAATTTCAATATCGAAGTGGCCGGAGTTAGCCATAATCGCTCCATCTTTCATGACCTTGAAATGTTCTTCACGCAATACGTCGCGATTTCCTGTAACGGTAATGAAAACATCTCCAACTGCAGCTGCATCAACCATCGGCATCACACGGAAACCTTGCATCATTGCATCGAGAGCTTTTGTTGGGTCGATTTCTGTGACAATGACATCTGCTCCCATACCTTTTGCTCTTTCCGCGACACCTTTTCCGCAGTAACCAAATCCCGCTACAACGACAATGCTTCCGGCAAGTAAAAAGTTTGTGGAACGAAACACTGCGTCTAAAGTAGATTGACCTGTTCCGTAACGGTTATCAAACATATGTTTCGTGTCTGTATCGTTTACGGCAACCATTGGAAACTTAAGAGCTCCGTCTTTAGCCATTTGGCTCAATCGAATGACGCCTGTTGTGGTTTCTTCACACCCGCCTGTAATTCCAGCCAACATCTCTGTGCGTGTTGTGTGAAGAGTGTTCACTAAGTCGCAACCATCGTCGAATACTTGGTGTGGGGCAATATCAAGCGCTGCGTTGATATGTGAGTAGTAACCATCTCTATCAACAGCATTGCGAGCAAAAACGCTGATTCCATATTCGTGCACGAGTGCTGCAGCAACATCATCTTGTGTCGAAAGTGGATTAGAAGCACAGAGTGCAATCTCTGCTCCGCCAATTTTAAGCGTGCGCATGAGATTTGCCGTCTCTGTTGTTACGTGCATACATGCTGCAATTCGAACGCCCTTAAATGGCTGGCTCGCTTGAAAACGATCGCGGATCTGTGCCAACACGGGCATGTTGCGCTCTGCCCACTCAATTCTTTTGCGACCTTCTTGTGCAAGTGACGCATCGGCAATGTCGTGCGCAAGTGTCGTGGTAACAGGTGAGTTCACAGATATCTCCTTCTAAGGGCTATTTCTTCAGTACGTAAGATGCATAGGTTACCGCTTAGCGCTCATTTAGGCATATTCAGGGGCGCGAATTACGGCTAAAAGTTCATCCGAGAGTCGGTCAAGTCTGGCTTGAGTTTTGGCTTCGACATTGAGTCGCAGTAACGGTTCTGTGTTGGAAGGTCGAACATTAAACCACCAACCGTCAGCTATCACTGTCAATCCGTCTAGATGATCCACTTCACCCAATGTGGAGTACTTCTGTTCTAAGGCAAGTAATACTTCTTCTGATTTACCAACAGTTGAATTTATTTCACCACTTGAGACATATCTAATAAAAGGTTTAAGCAATTTAGAAAGCGTTGACTTTTGCTCACCTAGCGCTGCAATCGCATGGAGTGCAGCGAGAGCGCCTGAGTCTGCATACCAAAAGTTTTTGAAGTAGAAATGCCCAGAATGTTCTCCCCCAAAAATAGCTCCAGTCTCTGCCATGAGCTTTTTGATATAGGAATGTCCTACACGACTTCGAATTGCCTTACCGTTATTTTCTTCAATAACTTCAGGAACAGCGCGAGATGAGATTAAATTGTAAATAATAGAAGAGTGAGGTTTTTTAATTAATTCTCTTTGCGCAATTAACGCAGTAAGTGATGATGGGTCAACAATGCCACCTTTTTCATCTACCAAGAAACATCGATCTGCATCGCCGTCAAATGCCAACCCAATGTCGGCTTTGTGCTTAATAACTGCCTTTTGCAAATCTTTGAGGTTAGCGGGCTCGATTGGATTGGCTTCGTGGTTGGGGAAGGTTCCATCTAACTCAAAAAATAATGGAATGACTTCAACATTCATTCGCTGAAATAGCGCCGGGGCTGTATATCCCGCCATGCCGTTTCCGGCATCAATAACAATTTTTAAAGGTCGAATGTCAGTTACATCTACGAGCGAGAGTAAATGTTCTACATATTCACTCAGCAGGTTTCTTTCTGTTTCACGTCCGATAGATCTCATCACAATTGGATTTCCATCAAGTACAAATCTTTCAATGGTCTTAAGCCCCGTGTCGGCCCCAATGGGTTTGGCTCCACTTTTACAGAGTTTGATGCCGTTATATTCAGCGGGATTATGGCTTGCCGTAAACATCGCTCCGGGTAAATTGAGTTTGCCTGAAGCGAAATACATCATGTCGGTGGAAGCCAAGCCGATACGAATAACGTCCATTCCATTCGATACAGCACCTGCAGAAAAAGCATCTGCTAACAATGGAGAAGATGGGCGCATATCTTCGGCGACAATTAGCGTGCCGGGCTCGCGCTCCGTTTCAAGAAATCGAGCAAATGCTAAACCAGTTTGGAAAGCGAAATCTGGGGTTAATTGATCTTTTACTAAGCCTCTAATGTCATAGGCCTTGAAAACTTTTGAAGTTTCTACGTGGGTCACAATCTAAGAAGGTACAGCGCGAAGGTGCCCACGTCTACCTGTTTGCGGATTCTGAGAGCTAGTTGAATCTGAATTACTGGCGCTCTGAGTTGCGCTATTTCCTACCTCGCGAACTGCATCTGCGATTGCCATCAAATCATCCTGCGTAGGTCCGGATTCATCTTCATCACGTTCTTGGCGAATAACATTCCAGCCGTTGGGAACAGTTAAGCGGTCGCCATGTAATTCACACAAATCATAAGAATGCGGTTCTGCAAAAGTAGCTAGTGGGCCTACAACTGCAACTGAATCTGCATATACATACGTCAACGTCATGACCGCTTTTCTGCGGCAACCACCTCGGGAACAACCCCGTCCAAGTCGTGACATTGAAGACATGTCATAAGGCTAGTGGGGGAAGTGAGAAAAATTGCGGAGCCACAGCCTTACTTGCGCGTCACCGATTTATGACAGAGATGTTGGAGCTGGGGATTGCGACTCGGCTAAGGAGACTTCCCGGAGTCAAGGGGAAAGTCCCGATTCCATTTGCTGAAGTAACAAGACCCGATCCATATACACCCGGTGAACTAGAAATAATTTTGATTGACCGCGTTCCGCTTTTCACTTTCCACGACACGATGTCAGTCCCTTTGATCATTTTTACACTCACCCGCCCATTATCCATATGGCTCTCAACACCCACACGTATCTGGTTGCCAGTGAAAGTCAATGTGGGCTCTAAACCGGAAACTCCAAGGGACATAGGAGCAATCTGGGTTGAAGCGATATTCCATAAGAAATCTTTACGTCCTGAAACCACGATTTGTGAGTACACCGAGGCAAGGATTGGCTGATCTGACTTCACATGAAGTGAAAATACATTGGATTGAATATTTGGAGAAAAAGTTACCTCAGTAACCAACCCGCGCGCCA
Organism: Actinomycetota bacterium; assembly: GCA_009699375.1. GTDB lineage: Bacteria > Actinomycetota > Actinomycetes > Nanopelagicales > Nanopelagicaceae > QYPT01. The sequence continues at coordinate 48,220 of WLOF01000001.1, read as the reverse complement.
CGTCGAAGGAATCTAAACCTACGGGATTGAAGGTGCCGTCACTCGAAATCAATTCAACGCTCACTGTTGCTTTGGCATTTCCTGGTGAAAGTATTCTCAAAATATGACCAACTGACCGTGATTTAACAATTTGGTTTGGAATTCCTGTAATCATGAAATCGGTCTTAGGGGTTGCGACTGAATTCACAAAATCCCCCCCTAAACTACGTAAACCCTTTGAACGTTCATCAATCATGAATGTACTTACTCGACCAGATCTTGGTGTTACTCGCACAACGAGTTGGTTCTGAGCTACTGCTAATGCATCCAGTCGCACTTGAGAAAAAGAATTAGGTTTAACTGTAAAAACTTTAGCTGCAAGTGGGCCATTCTCGCTCCACAGCGCAACATCGACAATTGCTTTGCTTAGCCCGCTATTAACAAGTAGTAGACGTCCTTTGCTGGTTACATCTCCAGTTCCTCCGACAAACCATTCATTATTTGCCGGAGATTTACACAAAGTGGCTCCAGCCCACTTTGAGGACAAACTTTGCCATGTAAGTGAAGTCATTGAAGAGCCCTCTAAAAGTACTGGGTATGCCCCAACCGGAAAGCGCGCACTTTTAACGGGAACTAGAACAGTAGAGTTTCGAATAACTTTGCGCGAAAGAGTATTACGGGAACCAGTTGAAACTTGACCGTTGAGCCCCGCTCCGGTTGGAGGGCAAACTGATGCAGGGAAAGTCTGGGAAAATTTATTTAAGCTTGCTTTTTTTTCAAGTAAATTTGCGGAAACTAAAGTCGCCGCACTGAGTAGAAATATGAGAGCCATTAAACGAAATCTCATGTTAACTCCTCCACGGAAATTTCACGTTTACGACGTCCTGCAGGCAAAATCATGACTAAAGTGCTGAGTAGAACAATAATTTGCAAGGAGAGCCAACCCCGTCGGACCGTTCCATCGTGAATAAGGAAAAATTCACCTGGTGTTGGAGCTAAGAATTGTGGGAGTCCGTATTCATTTTTTGTTCTAACAAGCTTGGCTCCGTTTTGAATAATCTGCCAGGAAGAGTCATAGTTTTCTGCCAAAGTAAGAGTGCCGGAAGACCGGGTAAGAATGCGTCCATTAATAGACCCGACAGAAAGTGGCGTACTTACTCCCTTTTGATCTGTAAAGACCAAGCGCCCTCCTGGACCAATTATTTTCCAAACGATGCCCGCATCGGTGGAAGAATTTCTGACAAATCCGCCGATTCCATCTACTGACCTGACTAACTGTTGATCTACCGGATTTTTCATGAATAAATATTTTATTCCGTGCGCAGAAAGTATCTTGCTACTTGTTAAACCACTTCCATCAATGAGGTCTCTAATCGCTTGATCGACTGCAGGAGTTGATGTTGGTGCCACATCAGGATCCCCAAGGAGGGCGTCTTTTTCGCGCGCCAAGAAGAATGATAATTCTGCGCTTGGCCCAGAATTCGAATTTCTGATGACAAGCGTTTTCGTAGTCGGTGAAATTCCTAAAAACGGAGGTAAGACAGAGATGTTATTGACTTGTAGGGGCGAATTTGCTCCGGATGTCACAATCCAGATAGTCGCAGTAACGGAATAAACCAAGACAGATGCAACTCCCAGGCCAGCAAGTATGTGGCGATAGTGAATATTGGAATTTGCCAATCTCTCACGAAGACCATCCAAAATAATCACTCCAGAAATTACGGCGCACATCGTAGAAATTGTGAGCCATGTGCCGGCCCACACTCGAGTACTCACTGCGCTTCCATGAGAGGAAATTGAAATAGTGCTTATCAAAGTGGCAAAAATAATAAATCCAAAACCCCACTGCGCATACACACGAGCACGTGTTGAAGAAAAAAGTGAAATAAGAATAATAAATGTGGCTGGGCCAACACACCACGAAGGTAATGACCCAACACCGCCGGGGTTTCCAAGAAAGACCGCATTTGCTAATCCCCCAGGAAGTGAAAGCCCTGGTTCGCAGAGAAAGCGGGAAGGGTGCGTCAGTGCTTCAAGTGACCATGGTAAACAGAGTGCGAAAGGTGTTGCGAGTAATAGTAGCCATCGTGAAATACGTTCCTGAAATGGGAAGTCTTCTCGATGTGAACGGTAGTGAAAATAATCCTTAACGCCGGCACTGAGAAAAATCGAAGCAATTGCCAGGTAGAACGGAAGAGAAAAGGCAGTTACAGCGCCAAGAAGCAAACTCAATCCAAAGATAAATTTCCAGCTTTGCGATTGAATTGCATTCAACCTAGGAAGGGCTTTTACGATAATTGGCCCGCAGATCAATGTGATCAGAGTTCCTAATCTTCCCTGATTAATCGCAGCTATCGCTACAGGTGAAAGCGCGTAACACACGCTCGCTCCGACTGCTAGCCACCTTCTCGATGTGAATGTTCGCGCGAGTACATACATCGACCACATCAGAAAAATTGGAGAAATCCAAAAAAGTATTCCCATTAAAAGTGGGACATTCCCAAATGTCAGTGTTGAGGCAAGCGCCAAAATAGCGATCCAGGTAGGAGTTGCGAATGAACTTCCCATTCCAACCCCATGCCAAGAATCTGCATAACTACGCCACAGATCCATTGCACCACTTGGCGTAGTGGAAAGCGCGCCTCCCGAAATTGAGCCGTACCTGTGTCGAGACCAGAGGGCGGTGAGTACAAACAAGAAAACAATTCCTAGGATTTCTGGCCGGATAACGAGCAATTTCCAATTCCGAGATGGTGCTGGCACAAGTAAATCTTCATCATCTGAAAGTGGATCCAAAATACTCTCTTGAGGTGCGGGAGTTGGAAAAAACCTCTCTCTCAATGTTTCTACCGTGCGATTGATACTTAAGCGAAATTGCATCCACCGAGGCGGAATAAAATTTGCAACAACGCGAGAAGAGAGCATTCGCTGACTACGTCGAACTTTGCGTGCGTTAAGAAGTAAACCTGGATGAATGAGTAGTAAGCCCACTGCAAGAATCTCATCTGCTGCGTAACCAGGAAGTTTCGCAATGAGGTAACCAATAGATCTCGTTGCTGCACTGATAAGAAGTCTCAAGGAAAGCCAAGGAAGAATCCAAAATGAGGAATTTACCAAGAGTACGTAGGAAGCATTTCTTCGATCAAGTAGCAGTGGACGATGCAGGAACGCGTGGCTGACATCAACATCTCTTCGCTCAGATGCAGAAGCTTCTGCGTGATAAGCAACTGAATCTGTTGCAACTATTACCGAATGTCCAGCAACGCGTGCCCGCCATCCCAGATCAACATCATCTCTAAAAAGAGATAGGTTCGAATCAAATCCGCCAAGTTCTTCAAATACTTCACGTCGAACAAGCATTCCTGCAGTACTCACACTTAATACATCTCGGATGCCATCACGTTGACCTTGGTCATATTCGCGAAGTTCTAACCCAGTCCACCTTGCGCCATTTCCAGCAATGCTGACACCGGCTTCAAGTAAATGCGTTCGGTCATACCAGCCTCGTAATTTCGGTCCGACAATTGCCACGTGAGGACGATCCTCGATTGCTCGTAAAAGTTCGGCGAGCGCAGTATTAGCCGGTGCACAGTCATCGTGAATGAACCACAACCATTCATCTTCGCCTTCCAAATCTGGAAGATTTTCTAGCGCAGAATTAACCGCGTCTCCAAATCCTGATTCGCGGGATATCGATACAAATGGAAAGCGTGAATTACGTAAAAGTTTTGTTGAAGAATCTACAGAGCCCGTGTCGATTGCAATTGTGGAATCAACTGCACGGGTTTGTGAAGCTAACGATGCAACTACTTCGGGAAGCCACGTTGCACCGTCATGGACAACAAGAATTGCTGTTACATGGTGAGCGTCATTGCGCTTGGCTGATTCAGCCATAGCTGCACTCAGTGTTACGCGGGACGGCGCTTAAGGCGACGACGTTCGCGTTCGGAAAGTCCGCCCCAAATTCCAAATCGCTCATCATGAGCGAGGGCATATTCCAAACATTCACCGCGAACATCACAGGACATGCATACCCGCTTTGCTTCGCGAGTAGAACCACCTTTTTCAGGGAAGAATGCTTCAGGATCGGTCTGGGCGCAGAGTGCACGCTCTTGCCATGAGAGCTCAACTGTCTCTCCAGTCACGAGTTGCACGCTTGGGCCAGCAGGTCGAATATCAGACATTCAGGCACTCCTTCAAAACTTCGGGTCCGCCCCTATGGCGGGAAACCAATAGATGAATTACACGCGTGTAAGTCGATTAAGTCAAGCCGAATTTGAGGATATTTTGTAATTCCGTGACTTATTTTGCGGTTTACAGGGGTGAAATTCCATCTTTTGCACAATAACTGTCGATAATTTTACTATCGGGCGGAATTACCATGCCTGGCGCGATAAATGAATCGATGATGTGGGAACCCTGTCCCACACGTACCTCGTCGCACACGATTGATCCTTCAATAACAGCTCTTTCTTCAACGTGAACATTTATGCCGAGTGCGGAACCGCCTCCAACTTGTGCGCCTGGGTCAATAAGAGATCCTTGTCCAACTACAAAGGTTGAGGCATGACCACCCAAAGCGCCAGCAACAAGATCTCGAGAGCCTTTCAACAGTGCAGTTGGCGTTCCAATGTCTAACCAATATGAATCATCGATGAAACCAAAAACTTTCTTTCCTTGCAACACTAAATCAGGAAAGATTTCTCTTTCAATACTCACAACGCTGTGGGGTGGAATGAGATCAATAACGCTTCTGTCGAAAAGATAGCAACCCGCGTTAATAGTATTTGTAACCGGTTTATCCATCTTCTCTAAAAATGCGCTCACTCTTCCGTCGGTTTCAGTGGGGACGCAACCGTATGCTCGAGCATCATCAACTCGCGTTAAGTGCAAAGTCACTTCTGCTTGGTTTCGAGCATGAAAATTGATCTGCTCCGTAAGGTCGTGGCCACTGATGACATCGCCGTTAAATATCGCCACTGTGTCGTCGCCATGCAAGTGCGCAGCTGCATTTCTAATCGCTCCCCCGGTTCCAAGGGGTTTATCTTCCACCGCATAGCGCAAATCCATTCCCCATTTCGATCCATCGCCAAAATAAGGAATAAAAATTTCAGATAAATATGATGTTGCTAGAACAACGGAAGTTATTCCTGCGCGCTTGGCCATAAGAAGCTGGTGCTCTGTCACTGGCAGTCCAGCAACTGGCAACATTGGCTTTGGGGTATTTCGAGTTAAAGGCATTAATCGTGTTCCCATGCCACCAACTAATAAAATTGCCTCAGTCATTCTTGCTTCCATGCGCTGGGGCATTTGTTAATCGAATTACAGCCTCATCAATGGCTTTATCTGTTGCAGTAAGAGCAAGTCGAATATTTCTAGCACCCTTTTCGCCATAAAAATTTCCAGGTGTTGCAAGAATTCCCAAATTTGCCAACCATTCAACACTGGCCCAATCAGATTCATTGCGCGTGCACCAGATATAGAGTCCGGCTTTTGACTCTTGAATTGTAAATCCAACTCGTTCGAGCGCTGGCTTCAGTTTTTCTCTGCGTAAGTTGTAACGCTCTCTATGCTTTGCGACATGTTCGCCATCAGAGAGTGCCGAAACCATTGCTTCTTGTACTGGCAAGCTCACGATCATTCCAGCATGCTTTCGAATTTCTCTGATGCGAGCAATCAATTTCGAATCCCCAATGACAAAGGCGGCTCTATAGCCAGCCATTGAGGAACGCTTTGAAAGAGAATGCACAGCAAGAATATTTGTGTTGTCGCCACCAGTAAATTCCATAATGGAATGCGGCTTAACCCCATGCCCGAACTCAAAATAACACTCATCCGATACAAGAACGCTATTACTCTTTCTTGACCACGCAATTACCTCTGCCATTTCTGATTCGGAATGCACACGACCAGTTGGATTTGATGGCGAATTAATCCAGGCCAATTGAGCAGTCGGCCAAGCTGATGGCGAAATTTCCACGGGAAAGCCAGTTGCTCCAGCCAAAATTGCACCAACGCTGTACGTCGGATACGCAACTTCTGGAAAAATAACACTGTTAACTTCTAACAAGGTTGGCAACCATGCAACAAATTCTTTTGAACCAATGACAGGAAGAACATCGAAGTCTCCCGTTGCACCAAGGGTTTCTATCGACCATTTTTTAATTGCTTCCCGCAATTGAGGAGTGCCTGCAGTGAGGGGATAACCGGGGGCGTTTGAATTTTCACGCAGAGCTTTTTGTATAAATTCTGGAGTTGGATCTACCGGAGTACCAACAGAAAGATCAATGATTCCGCCAGGATGTAGCTTTGCGCGATCTCCATAGGGAGCAAGTGCATCCCAAGGGAAATCAGGCAGTTTCAGAGTGAACCCTTTTTAAGCTTGTGGCGGAGAAGCGACTACTGATGCATGATCAGCGTTTGTCTGACCGACTTTGCTGGCGCCACCAGGTGATCCCAATTCAACAAAAAATTCAGCATTAACTTTAGAGAAATCTTTCCACTGCCCCGGCACATCATCTTCATAATAAATGGCCTCAACTGGGCACACAGGTTCGCAAGCACCACAATCAACACATTCATCTGGCTGAATGTAAAGCATCCGATTTCCTTCGTAGATGCAATCAACCGGGCACTCTTCGATGCAGGACTTGTCTTTCACGTCTATGCAAGGTTGGGCGATGATGTACGTCAAGGTGAACCTCCAAGGGAACGAATGACGCCATTCTAATCATCTCTTCACAAATTGGGCACACTATCTACGCAGTTTCCAATTATCGTGTGCCTATGGGACCTGGGAGCGAAAACATTGGGGCGCGCATCACAGTGCGCCTGCACGAACCCGGTGGAGGTTATCGGGATGTCGTTGGCACCTTAGAAACCCTCAATAGCATTAAGAAATCTGACGGTTCGATAGCTCACTTCTTGTCTGACCAGATTGCAGTATGGCGTGAGATCAAACCTGTTCCAGATCGCGCTGGCCGCGGCGCTCCTTTAAGTATGCGCATTCTCGAACTTGAAACTGCAGCAAATGCAACGTGGCCTGCAAAGGAAGAGATGAGAATTGGTGGCTGGCTCTTACGTGCGAGTGGGCCTTTTACATTACGCGCTAACTCAGTTTTACCCTTAGGCGAAGTTCCATTCGGAAATCCAGGAATTGAACTGGAAAGAGCAATCGAAAAGGTTATTCATTTCTACCAGGAAAGAGAAATTGTTCCAGTTTTTCACATCCCACTTCCATCATATGAACAACTTGATCATGAACTTTCTAAACGCGGTTGGGAAGAGAAAGTTCTAGCACACGTCATGGTGAGCGATATTTCTGAAAGTTATTCAGAGCCCACAGGTGAAATATTTTGGGAGTCATCAGATAAGCCATCGCTTGAATGGCTTCAAGTTCAAGATGACGAAGGCATTGAAGAAATAATGGGAAGTTATCCCGCGATTTATATCTCGGGCCGGTTGGATGGAAAATTGATTGCTGTTGGTAGAGCAAGCAACTTCGAAAAATGGACAACGCTCAGTCGTCTCTATGTTCGCGATGAATTTAGAGGACAAGGAATCGGACGAGCATGCATGGAGCGCTTACTCGCAGGAGCCCACAAGTTGGGAGCAACTAAAGCGCTACTTCAAGTCGACTCAAAGAATTTTGGCGCAATTGCCCTCTATGAAGGGATGGGATTTACATTTCACCATGCCTATCGCTATATGGCTCACCCTGAAATTAAAGGTGAGCAGTCATGCTAAATAGATTGAGCCTTTACGACACTAAAAGTCGTCAAAATCTTGAGGTGCAAGATGAGGACGGCCTAGTAAAAATCTACTGCTGTGGACCAACTGTTTATCGGCCAGCACACGTTGGGAATCTCAGAACATTCTTATTGGCTGACTTGATTAAAAAAACCCTTGAACTCAATGGGTTGGCCGTAAAACTTGTTCAAAACATCACCGACGTTGGGCATATGACAGAGGATGTAGAGGAAGAAGACAAAATACTTTCTCAATCTGCTTTGGAAAAAGTTGACCCATTTTCTCTTGCTCGTAAATATGAACTCATCTTTCACAATGACCTTGCTCTACTGAATATTGCTAAAGCTGACTTGTATCCGCGAGCAAGCGAATCAATTGCTCTTATGCACGAATTAATTGCAGAGCTGCTAAAAAAGAATCATGCCTATATTGGTAGCGATGGTTGTGTGTATTTTGATGCCAAGTCTTTCCCGAATTATGGACAAGTCAGCGGAAATCGATTAGATGCACTTAAACCCGGCCATCGTTACGAATACACAGAAGGTGGGGCTAAACGCTTTCATGCAGATTGGGCGCTATGGAAGATAGCTACTCATCGAACTGAAATGATTTGGGATTCACCGTGGGGTTCTGGATTTCCTGGATGGCACATTGAGTGCTCTGCAATGTCATTGGAGTACCTAGGTAAGCGTATTGATGTGCACGTTGGAGGAATCGATCTGAGGTTTCCGCATCATGAAAATGAAAGAGCCCAATCTGATGCGATTACTGGCACAGATACCGTCCTACTTTGGTCGCACGGAGAGCATTTATTATTCGAAGGAAGAAAAATGTCTAAGAGTGCGAATAACGTACTCCTGCTCAGTGAAGTAATAGAGGGTGGTTACGACCCGCTAAGCATTCGATTGGCATTCCTTGAAAATCGTTATCGCATGCAGATGGATCTGACGTGGAGCGCAATTTCAGCAGCACATACCACTCTGAAACGCTGGAGAGCGCTAGTAAATCCTTACAGAAATATCTCGGTAGCTAATAACGCAGAAGTGCTCGAAACTATAAATAAGGACTTAGATACTCCGCGCCTAATTTCTCTCTTACGAAGCGCCGAAAAAGATATGAGCAGAACTAGTGAAGAGAAGGCAGCGCTATTTCTTTATGCTGACAAAGTTCTGGGACTTGACCTCGGCAGACAGGAAATCATAAAACCCTTACCCAATGATGTTGCCGAAACTTTAAAGCAACGTGAAATTGCCAGACGCGAAAAGAATTGGGAAGAAAGTGATCGACTAAGGAAAATTCTTGAAAGCAACGGTTTGATTATCAAAGATACTGCAGCTACTCAGGAATGGGAATGGCGCTAACCACTATCAAAAGTATTAAACCACTGACCAGAAATATCACACCTGTGGTATTTCCTTCAATAAGTAACTCTCCACCGGTTCCTAATGAGCTTGCTTTAAAAACTACAACTAGCCAACCCGCCAACGCAATGAACTTGTAACGTCTAGATCCCCAATGTTTTCCTAACATCCACAGTGCAGTTGAAGATCCCGCAACGGAAACAATGAGACCCAAAGGTTGATATGCGTTATGCAGCAAAGTCGAAGCAAGACCCAGTACTAGTCCTGCGAGAAAAGAAAGCGTTAGTCTCATGAAGGATTCAAACCTGCAAAAAGGTTAGTCTCTCGCCCTTCTTCATCGAATGGCCCGCTTTTTATACCTTTCACCAAAGTGTAAAACTCTTGTCCCCAAATTTGCTGGCCGAGATTATTGGATAGAGCAAAAAATGGTCCATCGAGAGAAATTTGAGTTTCATGCGCTTCCATTGCTTTCATTTTTAAATCTACGTATTTGCTTCCATCAATAAGAGTTGTAACTAAGGAATCATCTTTTGCAAATGGAAGGTCATCTACGCTCTCTGCGCCAAAGAAATCAGATCCGGTCTTCTTCATTTCTTCTATTCCCTTGGCAATCAGGGATTTTGGAATGGTGTTCCAATAAATCTTTTCAATTTTCCAGTCTGTTGCTTTTTCACTTGCACGCATAGCAACTCGATGAGCTTGAATGTGATCAGGGTGGCCATAACCACCAATTTCATCGTAGGTAATGAGAATGTGAGGTTTAATCTCATGAATAACTTCGACTAATAAGTCAGCAGCGCTTTCTAGATCAGCTTGCCAAAAAACATCTGGGCGCTCATTAGGTTCAGTTCCCATCATTCCGCTATCTCTAAATTTTATAAGCCCATCGCCAAGGAATCTATGATCACTCACGCCAAGAATTTTCATTGCATCTGCAAGTTCATTTTCACGATGTTCGCCTAAGGTGTCATTTTCAGAACTCGCCAAGTGCGAAAGTCCTGGGACAAGTACTTCACCTTCTTCACCCCGAGTGCATGTAATCAACGTGACTTGGGCTCCAAGAGCTGAGTACATCGCCATAGTCGTGCCATTATTTATTGTCTCGTCATCAGGGTGTGCGTGAACGAGAAGCGCTCTAAATCCCGAAAAGGGCAATGAATTCATAACGTTATTGTGCCTTACTCAAGTCCCAGTGCTTTACTCAAGTCGTAGTGCTTTACTCAAGTCGTAGTGTGGATCAGTTGAAGTCACCACAATTGAACATATTTTGCGACTTTCCCATTACGATATCTCCGATGAGTACAACAGATGCACGCAATGACCCGAAGGCTCGCCTCCCCCGAGACGAAAGGCGCGCTCAACTTCTAGCAGCTGCTCTTGAAGTCTTCACCGCTGCGGGTTATCACTCGGCGGCAATGGATGAGATTGCAGACCGAGCTGGAGTCAGCAAGCCCGTGCTCTACCAACATTTTCCTTCTAAGTTGGATTTGTATCTTGCAGTCTTGGATATTCATATCGACTCACTCGTTTTTGAAATTCAAAAAGCAATTGCTTCCACGCCAGAGAATTCAAATCGCGTTCGTGCAACGGTTGTGGCTTACTTTAATTTTATTGAAAGTGAAGGTGAAGCTTTCAGGCTTCTGTTTGAAAGCGATATGAGTGTCGAGCCCGCAGTTCGTGAACGCTTGACTCGCATGACTTATGACTGTGCTGCCGCAGTAAGCGCAGTCATTTCACTCGATACCGGACTTCCTCAAGAAGCGGCAATGCTTTTAGGTGTTGGGCTTATTGGGAGTGCACAAATAACTGCACGACATTGGTTAGAAAGAGATAGCAAACTCTCTCGTCAACAGGCAACAGATCTAGTTTCAAACCTCATGTGGCGTGGAATATCAGGTTTTCCTCGCACTGAGGAGCGCTAAATAATTCTAATTCGCTGGAAAGTGGATTCACTAGGTAGGATTTAGACATGAGCACAAAAAAATCTACAAGTAATCAAAAAGTTGAAGTCAGAATCGCAGTTTTAAATGTAGCTCGCGAGTTGAGTTTCGACTGTCCACTTTCTGGCGACGAAATTCGTCAAGCGCTAACAACAGCTCTTGCATCACAGACTCCACTTGTCTTGAATGACTCGCGTGGGGGCCAAGTAATTGTGCCTGCAGACAAAATCGGTTTCGTTGAAATAGGCGAGCAAGCCGAGCGTCGCGTCGGTTTCGGCACGCTCTGAGGTGAGCAAAACTTTTGCAGAACTTCCGCTTAGACAGTCCACGATTGAAGCGCTCACACTTCATGGTTTTAGCGCTCCATTTGCTATTCAAGAAATGGTTTTACCGATCGCGCTTGCAGATGGGGATGTCATTGGTCAAGCGAAAACAGGAACTGGTAAAACTCTAGCTTTTGGAATTCCGTTAGTGGAACGAGTTATTGCTCCGCTTGACCCAGAATGGAAAGATTTTCTTGATGGAAATCTTCCACAGGCACTAGTTGTTGTCCCCACTCGCGAACTTTGTGTGCAAGTGGCAAAGGATATTCAAGAGTTAGCAAGTACTCGTGGAATCAGAGTTTTGGCTGTTTACGGTGGTCGCGCATTTGAACCACAAATCGAGCAGTTGCAGTCCGGAGTAGAAATAGTTGTGGGTACGCCTGGAAGGCTTCTTGATCTTTATCGTCAAGGTCAATTAAAACTCAGCAAAGTTGCACGATTGGTATTAGACGAAGCAGACGAAATGTTGGATTTAGGATTCTTGCCAGATGTAGAAAAGATATTTACAAGCACTCCCGCACGTCAGCAGACAATGCTTTTCTCGGCAACTATGCCAGGGGACATCATTGCCCTCGCTAGACGATTCATGTCTCAACCAGTGCATATTCGAACGCAAGAAAACGATGATGAAAGCGCTGTCGTGTCACGCGTAGAACAACATATTATGCGAGCACATGCCCTAGACAAGATTGAGATGCTTGCCAGAATTTTGCAAGCCGATGGTCGTGGACCAACAATGGTTTTCTGTAGGACTAAGAGAACATGTCAGAAAACAGCAGATGATCTTCTTGAGCGTGGTTTTAAAGCTGCAGCAATTCATGGAGACTTAGGACAAAGCGCAAGAGAACGCGCGCTATCAGATTTCAAAGCTGGAAAATCTGACGTACTCGTTGCTACAGATGTTGCTGCTCGTGGCATTGATATTGACGGTATTACACACGTAATTAATTACCAATGCCCAGAAGATGATAAAACCTACGTTCACAGAATTGGTCGAACAGCACGTGCAGGTGCCCACGGTATCGGCGTAACTTTTGTTGATTGGGACGATATGTCTCGATGGAGTTTGATTAATCAATCGCTCAAACTCGGTCTAGCTGAACCTATTGAAACTTATTCCTCATCTGACCATCTATTTACACTGATGAAAATTCCTCAAGGTTCCACGGGTAGATTGAAACCAGCAAGTGCCATTGTGGAAACACAAAACCAACATCGTGAAAAATCAAAGGAGACCCGCGGAAGATCTACAGGTAAGAGCACCGCAACTAAAGCGCCTGAGACTAAGCCTCCAAGAACAAGAACAAGAAATAAGAAGTTTAAAGAAAGCTAAATAAGGTGAAGTTTTTCCAGAATAGAGTATGCAAGTTCACGATAGTTGCCAGCAATTGGTGAATTTTTCGAAACTACAAGAACGCTAGAAGAAGAGTTCTCGTTCTCTCGCAAATCCTGAGATTCAAGGATTTCACAATCTAGGAGATCAAAATCTGCAGCAATCTCTTTTTCTAATACTAAATTTCTAAAACCATCTAGCTTAATGAAAGCCATCTGTAATTTGTCTTTAACTATGGTGCGGATTCGATGAGCCCCGCGAAAAGATGAATTTGTCAGAGGCATCGGGTACAGAATTGAATCTGCAACCTCAAGTGCCATAAAAAGTCCTTGTGTTGGTGTTGATGGCGTATCTAAAACAACTAGGTCGTACTTACTAGCGAATTCACCCATGAGGTGGTTAAACGCGCTTGCACTTGCAAAGCTGTCCACACTTGATGAGCCTGGGATGTAATCAAACCTTTCAGATGTTGAAACGATTCCTGAATCAATCGAAGACTTTCGCGATAATAATTCAGAAATGGTAACTCTGGATAACTCGCCGCCTAATGCAAAAGTGAGATCACTCTTAGGATCAACATCGACTACCAGTACTTTTTTCCCGTACTCAGCAAAGGCAACAGCAAGATTACGAACTGTTGTTGTTTTAGTGGTGCCTCCAGCGAGATTCGCAATAGCTACAACGTGGCTCATGCGCTCACCAATCCCCAACGTTTTTTCGCCTCTTTAAGAATGGGTGGCTCCATCAATGATTGAGGTAACAACATCAAGGTCGAACGTGTTGTACGAAGTGCGATGTTTGTAGCGACCACATGGCCTGGTAATGATGGCCAGCCATAAAGTTTACGCGCCCACAACGGAAGTGATGAACCGGCAAGCGTTGAAAGAGTCGCCCACATTGGAGCGGCCGGTGTTGCAAACCGCACAACATTAGGAAGTGGTGGAATAGTCAGAAAGAGTGCTGCACGCTTTGCATCATCTGAAGCTCGCAATTGCGGGGCGATCTCTTGAAAATACTTGGTCATTTCTTCACGAGTTGAAGGAACTTTCTCCTGTGAAATTCCAACTAAAGTCGCGAAGGTGACCATTTCTTTCAGATATTGATCTTGCTCATTATCGGTGAGAGCCATTCCCGAGCGAACAGCACAATCTAAAAAGGAATCGACCATGGACATGTGTACCCACAATAATAATGTAGGTACATCAACGCCCAACTTCGAATGAACACTGCGCACTCGAGAAGCTAATCCGTTTGCTTCTTCGACGGTTCCGAAAGTTAGAGTAGAAACATAATCACCTGTACGTTGCAATCTTCCCCAGGCATCTTCACGAAAGTTAGAATTTTTTGCGACCCCATCCATTGCATCTGGGTGTAGCGCTTGCTGCAAAAGTGCTCGAATACCGCCAGCCAACATCGCTGGATCGGAGTGGATTCTCCAGGCGATGGATTCTGGTGAAAAGAGTCCGTTTACCATGAGGTGGAGAATGCCTTCACTGCGTCAACAACCATTTGCACCGCAATCGCTGCAAGTAGGAGACCTGCAATGCGGGCTACTAACGTGACTCCGGCAGGACGAATAACTTTCAAAATAGTTGTCGAGGAAAGTAACGCCAAGGCAATGGCTAAGTGAACTGCTATGACTGCCACAACTAATCCAATTGCAAATGATGGTGTGTGCACACGCTGTACAAATATCATCGTGGCAACTATTGCACCAGGGCCTGCAAGCAATGGCGTGCCGAGTGGAACCAAGGCAATATTGGCATCTGACGCATCTACAGATTCATCCCTCTTATCGGTAAGAAGTTCAAGGGCAACAAGAAGAAGTAAAAGTCCACCGGCTGCTTGTAGTGCGGCAATTGAAACATTGAGATAGTTAAGAATGAATCGGCCAAAGAGAGCAAATAAAGCTATGACCAGGAATGAAACGCTTGCGGCTTGCCATGCTAAACGCCTGCGAACTTTTTCTGATTTATCTGCAACGAGAGCTAAAAATATTGGAGTTACACCAGGTGGATCCATAATGACAAATAGTGTGACAAATGCTTGTACCGCAAAGGTGAACGCACTCACTGAATTGAGATTCATTGCTTCACTACCCTTCGCTGGTCGGCCATCGCTTCTAAGAGTTCCCATTGTCTCGGATCCGTGGAGTTCTCGCCAAGTGAATTAAGTTTTCCCGCTCCGTGATAGTCACTTGAGCCAGTTATAACAAGGCTCATTCCTTTTGCTATATCTAGCAATTGCAGCCTTTCAGTTTCTGTCTGATCGCGATGATTGACTTCAATTCCGTTAAGACCAGCTTTAACTAATGGCTCGAATGCATCCAACTCTAGGGTTGCTCCTCGAAACGAAGCAAACGGATGCGCAATAACCGAAACTCCCCCTGCTTCTTTAATTTGTGCAATCGCAACTTCCGGAGTTGGCGCTAGATGTGAGACATAAAATTTTGAATCATTGTTGAGCAGACCATCAAATGCTTCATTGCGAGAAGCAATAAATCCTCGAGCAACTAGCGCATCTGCTAAATGCGGCCTTCCGACAGTAGCCCCGTCAGCAACCACATTGAGGACATCCTCCATCGTGATATCAATTCCTTCATTATTAAGGAGTTCTATCATCTTCTTCATACGTGGAATTCTGCTGTCGCGCGTTTCAGAGAGCATTTGCGCCATCTTTGCATTCGCTCCATCAAAAAGCAGCCCGAGCATATGAACACTTATTCCATCAGAGGTAAGACAGGAAATTTCTGCGCCGAGCACAAGTGAAAGATTTCCGCGAACTGATTGTTTTGCCTCTTCCCAGCCTGCAATTGAATCGTGATCGGTCAATGCAAGAGTCGTAATGCCTGCAGAAAGTGCAAAATTGATTAACTCTCGTGGGGTATCCGTACCATCGCTAAAAGTCGAGTGCGTGTGTAAATCAATCACGAGGGTAAATTTTCCTTACTTGGACGAGAGCGCAAAACTACGAGTGCGCAACCAATTAAAATAATGATGATTCCCGGAACAACTCCTAGTGGCGGTTGTTGGTTGAGCCACCACAGCGCCAACAAAGCACCCACTGGAACTTCAAAGAAGACAATCAGCGAAACAATGGCTGGTGAGACGCGCTTTAAAGCTGAGTTGAACATCGTGTGTCCCAAAAGTTGAGCGCCAACAACTAATCCCAAAACGATTAACCACTCGCGAGGTGGGAAATTAATCACTGCATCTCCTGTTAGAAATACGATTGGCAAAATACTCAGTGCGCAAACCAAATAGCAAACGGTTGTATATGAAGTATTTTCCATAGTTTCTCGAGCGCGCGAACCTGCCATGACATAAAGTGCTGCGAGCGCAGCAGATATTAATGAGGCCAAATCACCCATGAAGGAGCGAAATGAAAAATGTAGATCAATCCCGGAAACGAGAAGTACTCCACAGAAGCTCACTCCCATTCCAAACCATGCCCGCGAAGGAATGTGGTCGCCTGTAAGTTTTACAAAGAGGGCCGCAAATATTGGCTGCAAAGCAACCATTGCAGTTCCAGTTGCCACACTCGTCCAGCGCATCGCTAGAAAAAATCCAAGAAAATGAAGTGCTAACAAAACTCCTGCAAGCACTGACCATTTCATACCTGTTCGATGTCGCCACTGTTTATGTTTAATAGCAAATGGAGCGAGCAACAGCGCTCCCCCGAGATTTCTCCAAAATATCAGCGCTGGAATTGGCATAACGCTCATAGCAATTAATGGGCCAGATGTTCCTATGCCGATGATGCCGATTCCCAAACGAACCAGGTCCGGGCGGGCTGGGATTTCTATATGGCTAGAGATTCGATCACTATCCGCATTCTTTGACCCCATTGTCTAAAACTATCGAGTTCCGAGCATAAATACCTCTGCAGAGTATTCAGGCGAGCCGATACCCTAAGCGCATGAGCGGAAACCAGATTAATCGTGTGTTTCTCGCCCGTCTGGCTGGCACTGCGGTCTTTGACCCAAATGGTGATCCAGTAGGAAAGGTGCGAGATGCTGTCGCAACCCTTCGTACAAATAATCAACCTCCACGAATTCTTGGGCTTGTCGTTGAAGTTCCATTGCGCCGTAAAGTATTTGTACCTATTACTCGTGTAACGTCAATTGAAAGTGGCGCAGTAGTAATTACAGGACTTCTCAATATGCGCAGATTCGATACACGTCCGGGAGAGATACTTGTTTTAGGTGAACTTCTCGATCGCTCAATCACAATTGTTGAAAACAATGAACCTGTCGTTGTCGAAGATATGGGAATGGAACTTAATCGTTCTGGGGATTGGTTAATTACCCGAGTTCATATCATGCGCAAAGGACGCGGAATTCGCCGCAAAGGTGCGACATCAACACTTGCTTGGGAAGATTTAGCAGGATTTGCCATCATAGAAAAAGATCAAGGTGTTCTCAATCTTCTTTCAACGCTCAGCACTCTGCGCGCTGCTGACTTGGCTGCAGTGTTACACGATCTTGCACCAAAACGTCGAGTTGAAGTGGCCCGCGGATTAGATGACGAGCGTCTTGCAGATGTTCTGGAAGAAATGGACGAGAGCGCTCGCGTATCTCTTCTTGCCGAACTTGAAGGAGAGCGTGCAGCAGATGTCCTGGGCGAGATGGATCCAGATGATGCAGCAGATTTGTTGAGAGAAATTGGTGATGAGCGAGCTCAAGCCCTGATTGAACTCATGGAACCTGAAGACGCAGAAGATGTTTTGCGCTTAATGAACTATGAAGATTATTCCGCTGGCGGAATGATGACTACCGAACCCATTGTTCTTACTGCAGATGCAACTATTGCCGAAGCGCTAGCCGCAGTACGGCAAAGTGAGATATCTCCAGCACTTGCTTCGCAAGTCTATGTTTGTCGTTCACCGCTTGAGACGCCAACTGGTCGATTCATCGGGATAGCCCACTTGCAACGTCTACTTCGCGAACCGCCAGCAAATCTCTTGGGTTCCATTGTTGACACAGATACGCAGGCCTTAAATCCTGATGCATCCCTCAATACCGTTGCCTCATACTTAGCTAGTTACAACTTACTTTCAGTCCCAGTTGTCGATTCAAATGATCGATTACTCGGGGCAATTACTGTTGACGACGTACTTGACCACTTGTTACCTGAAAATTGGCGGCACACTCATAGCAATGTGGCTCAATCGATTTCAAAAACGAATTTGGAGGTGTGAAAATGGCTCGTTCAAATAGTTTAGATACTCCACGCGAGACACGTCGCACCCTACGTCCAAATTTTGATCCTGAAACTTTTGGACGTTTGTCAGAGCGTTTCGCACGCTTCCTTGGAACAGCACGCTTCCTTGTTTACATGACTGTCTTTGTGCTTGCTTGGGCGTTGTGGAATTCACTTGCTCCACACAATCTTCGATTTGATGATTACCCATTTATTTTCCTCACTCTCATACTCTCACTTCAGGCTTCATATGCTGCGCCGTTAATTTTGTTAGCCCAGAACCGGCAAACCGACCGCGACAGAATTCAATTTAGTGAAGATCGCGCTCGTAACGAACGAAACATCGCTGACACGGAATACCTCACCCGAGAGCTTGCTAGCTTGCGTATTGCACTGGGTGAAGTTGCAACCAGAGATTACCTACGAAGTGAATTAGGCGACGCAATTGAGGAGATCCTCAAAGAGTTACGTAAGAAGCCCCAATCGGACGCCGACTAAAGATTTACTTCTTACAATAAGTTGACTGACGATTGCAGCAATTGCAATAGATGCGGGTGACTCTGGATTCGAAAGTACAACTGGCGTACCCATATCGCCACCAGTTCGAAGCTCTGGATTGAATGGAACTTTTCCTAGGAGTGGGACATCGCTACCTACTAATTCTGAAAGCCGCTTTGATGTAGCTTCTCCGCCACCCGTTCCGAATAATGAAATATTTTCACCACATGTTGGGCAAGGAAATTCAGACATATTCTCAATTACGCCTATGACGTGCTGCTTGATTTGATGTGCAATTCTGCCCGCGCGCTCTGCAACTTCGGCTGCAGCAACTTGTGGAGTTGTGACGACAATTATTTCTGATGTAGGAATGAGTTGACCTAGTGAAATTGCTAAATCGCCAGTCCCTGGTGGTAAATCAATAAGTAACAGGTCCAAATCTCCCCAATACGCATCGCTTAACAGCTGCTCAAGAACTCGATGCAAGAGGGGGCCTCTATACGCAACTGCGTCAGCTCGCTCCGGCTTAAACATTTCCATCGAAACACTTTTAACTCCGAATGACTCCAGAGGAATAAACATTTGATCAATTGCTGTTGGACGCTGCCCCATAAGTCCCATTAAGCGTGGAATGGAATGACCGTAAACATCAGCATCAAGTATTCCTACACGTAATCCTTTTTGCGCAGCAGCCACCGCTAAGTTAACGGTTAAGGAAGATTTACCAACCCCACCTTTACCGGAAGCTATACCTATTACTCGGGTGAGAGAATCAGGTTGAGCAAATGGAATAAATTTTTCACGACCATTTCGTAATATTTTCTTCACGTTGTTGCGTTGCGATTCATCCATCACGCCGAATTCAAGAGCACAATCCTTAACACCTTCTACAGCTAACGCTGCAGTGCTCACATCGGTACGAAGTCGATCTTGCATTGGACAGCCAGAAATCGTGAGTAAAACGGTAACTTTTGCAACACCTTTTTCAAAGGAAACTGATTGCACCATCCCAAGTTCAGTGATGGAGCGGTGTAACTCTGGGTCTTGAACTTTGCTCAGAGCCTCTTGAATGAGTTCGACAGTACTCATAGTAAATCGGGATCTATCTTTGCGCCGTTCGCTTGTTTCACGTCATCTTCTCCAAGCGCTTGCGCCAGTTGCTTCTTTAGAAAAGTTTTAGGATGCAAATCAGATGGTTGCAAATCTTCAAAACCTGGTCCTAAATTTTCACGAAGCTCCTTCGTTGCACTTTGCGAAATCTTTGCAATCTTTCTCACAATGGATGCAGCCTCTGAGGCAAACTTAGGCAATCGGTCAGGCCCAAGCAAAATAAGACCAAGGATCGCTAAACCTATGAACTCTCCTGCGCCTATATCGAAGAACATGCCAAGAGCCTACCTCTAGTTGTGACCTACGGTCCTGCGACTAAAACCACACTTGTTTGATGAGTTTTCCCACTTCTTTCGTATGTAATTAGGACTTTATCTCCCACATTTTTAGCGCGAATCGCAATGATGAGTTGATCAGCATTAGCAATTTTTTTGCCTCCAAATACCGTGATGACATCTCCTTGCTTTAACCCCGCTTTATCGGCTGGGCCACCAAGACGCAATCCACTAGGTACTTGCGCAATTTTCGCTCCGGGTCCAGCAAATCCCATCTCAATCGAGATTCCCATAATCGGGTAAACAGATTTACCAGTGGAAATAAGTTGTTCAGCTGTTTTACGAGCTTGGTTTATAGGAATCGCAAAACCTAATCCAATAGAACCAGCTTGGCTCCCATAAGAAGCGCCTAAAGAAGCAATAGCAGAATTAACACCGACTACAGCACCTGTCATGTCAACAAGTGGTCCACCAGAGTTTCCTGGGTTAATGGCGGCATCTGTTTGGAGCGCGTTCATAAAAGAACTATCACCGTTGTTACCACCAGTGCTCACTGCTCTATTTTTTGCGCTGATAATTCCTGTCGTAACAGTTCCTGATAAGCCAAGCGGAGAACCAATAGCTATAACAGGATCTCCGACTTCAATATTGTCACTATCTCCAAACACTAGCGCTGGAAGATTTTGAGCAGAAACTTTGATAACCGCCAAATCGTAAGCAGTATCTCTGCCCACAATTGTCGCACCAATAGATTGACCATCATTTAAAGTCACGGTAATAGTTCCATCGGAATTTGCAACCGAATCCACAACGTGATTGTTGGTCAAAATATAACCAGTGCTATTAATAATAAATCCCGATCCACTTCCACTTCCCGAACGCGACTTAGTCGAAATTGAAACCACTGAAGGCAGGACTCTTTGAGCGATTCCTGCTATTGAATCGGGTTTCCTTTCAATTGCTTTGTTAACTGAAACAAGATTTATTTTCTGATGAAAAATAGATTCTAAATTGAGAAAATTGGCAAGAAGACTTCCAGCTATTCCTGCGACGATTGCAAGTCCAATCGCATGGCTCAGTCGAATATGTAAAGATTTTAAAACAGGTTTATCTGCCGACCACCATGGCCCATGGTCTGACTCATTCATCTCAATCTCCTTATAGCTACGTGCACCTGCTCATTACACCGAAAAAATCCGAGAAAAGTCTGAGAATTAGAGCTTGGTTGCTAATAATAGTCCGTCACCAACATTAATTAGAGTACTAATCCATTGAGATGAATCGAGGCGAATATTTTTGCCAGCCTCTCGAAGCGCGATAGTACGTGCATCTCGTTGAGCAGGGTCAGGAACTTTTCCATCGCCAAAAAATGCATCTATCACTAACACTCCCCCAGAGCGCAAAATACGGTGAGCTTGCTCAATAGAAAAACTTAGGTCCTCGGGGTCATGTCTTAAAACAACTAAGTCATATGCCCGATCAGTTAACTTGCCGAGTACTTCCATCATGGGATTAGTAATTAAACGAAATCTTGCAGGGGCAATTCCCGCTTCTGCGAATGCAGTACGGGCGATGTTCGCGTGTTCAGCTTCATCATCAATTGATGTGAGAGTTCCGCTTTCAATCATGCCTCGCAAAATCCAAATGCTTCCAACTCCAGCACCGGTTCCAACTTCTACAACGGATTGAGCAGAAATAGTGTGAGCCAGATGGCGCAAAAATGACCCAGTTCCAACGGATACATCTTGAGCTCCGACTTCAGCGCCACGTGAACGAGCGTTCACAAGCGCCTCATCTTCGACAATAAAATTTTCTGCGTATGAATACATATCTATTTTCATTTTATGCTCGATATCCAATCAATTAAGAGTCGAACACCGAACCCGGTTCCACCTTTGGGGTTTTCTCCAGCATCAGATTCGCTACGTGCGGGACCTGCTATATCTAAATGAACCCAATTGCGGGTGCCGACAAATTTTTCAAGGAAAAGCGCTGCGGTCACTGAACCAGCGGAAAACTTCGGCTTGTCCGCTGTGTGATTGTAATCTGCAACAACACTGTGAAGTGCAACCGAGTAATCATCGATGAGTGGCATGTGCCAAACGCGATCTCCTGACGTCTCGCCAATGTCATGCAATTTTTTTGCTAATGCGTTATTACGAGAGTACATAGCTCCATATTGTCTTCCCAGTCCTAACGTTGCTGCGCCAGTTAAAGTGGCAATATCCACTAAGTAGTCTGGATCGAGATTCAAATCCGCATATGCCAAACCGTCGGCCAACACTAAGCGCCCTTCTGCATCAGTGTTAATAACTTCCACGGTAGTACCGCCATAATGCGTAATGACATCACTCGGACGTTGAGAAGTCCCAGAAAGTGCATTCTCTGCACACATCAGCAAAGCAGTCACTCTTACTTTGGGTGCTAGTTCTGGCAGTGCGCTTACAACACTCAAGATTGCTGCCGCCCCAGACATATCTGACTTCATGCCAATCATCGTGTCGTAAGGTCGCTTAAGTGAAATTCCACCAGTATCAAAGGTGATTCCTTTACCTACTAAAACAACGTGCGGCCAATTCTTAGATCCTCGAGGCGCGTAAGCCACTTGAATAAATCGAGGCCCGGGATTGGGCGAAGAATTTCCAACTGCCTGCAGCCCACCAAATTCTGAGAGCGCTTTACCTGATAAAACAGTGACAACTAATTCTGAATTTCGCGCGTAACTCTTTGCCTGTTGAGCCATCCAAGCTGGAGTCTTGATATTTGCAGGCGTATGAATAAGGTCGCGAGCGCGACATACCGCTTGTGCAACTACTCGCGCTCGCTCAATCAGTGCAGCATGAGTATCGCTTAAGTAGAAAATTGGGGCTTTAACTTTTGCATTTCCAGTTTTCTTAGTCCACTGGAAATTTCCCAAAACAAGTGAGACTGCGTGAGCAAAAATTTCTGAAGATGTATGAGCAACTAATGTAAATAGTGAACTCTCTTTGCCACGGAACCGTCTTCCCAAGCTGGCACCGGCAAGTCGGACATCAGTGAGCGAATTATTACCAACTCCAACCAGGAGGATGCGTTCGCATCGTGAACCTTCGTCGCTCACGGGAACTTCGAATAACTCCCCTGCCTTACCTGTGGCAGAAAAAAAACTCAGTTCATCTTTCAGGTTTACATCAAAATGTTTCTCAATTTTGGCAATGAGGGAAAGGTTTGTGTTGAAAGTAAAGATATTTTCTTTAGATTTTAAAAACCCAATGGCAATTGAATCTGCATTGGCGGCTGCTTCTACTGTAAGCGATTGAGATTTAAGCGTAGGAACGACTGAGGCGCTCACTTTAGTAAATGAAAACTATTTCTTAACCAGGAGCAGAACAGCAGCATGAAGAGCGCTTCCAAGATTTGATGCTTCTTCGCCATTAAGTTCGACAACGAGTCGTCCGCCGCCTTCCAAAGGAATGCGCATAACCAAACTCCGAGCTTCCTTAGTAACTTCCATGGGTCCATCACCAGTTCGGGGTTTCATGGCTGCCATGTGTCTCTCCTTCTCAATCGATCAAGTACGCAATGAGGGAATTCCCACTTCGACCGATGTACGAGGGAGAAGTATCTCGCATTTACCACCCAACTAAGAAATCGAGAGTGACGGGGGCTAAAAACTCACAAATCTAGGCGTGATGTGAGCCGAGCCCGGCCAATAGAAATGATATTGACAACTGCGCGTTCGGGCACTTGTAATGCAGTGGCAATCTGGGTTGGTGTCAGATTTTTCAGATAGTGAAGGGTCAAAATGATGCGCTCCTCTTCTGGCAAACTGGCAAGTAATTGAGCCAGAGTTTCCGCAGTCATAGAAGCAAGGTTACCTTCTCAATGGGTGGCAATTGGTAAGGCAGGGCATCTCTTCCCAAATTGTTACGAACTTTTGCGCTTACTTATAAGTTTTTTCCAACAACTACACGCAATGTGAAAGTGCTTCATCGACGGTCTTACACCATTTCAATAACTCTCTTTGTCCGGGCTTCACAAAACCTTCTACTTCAAGATGGTCTAATAAAACTTTAAGCGGCGCGTAAACTCCGTAAGGATCCAAAATAATTACCGGCTTGTTGTGAAACTTTAAAAATCTTCCGACCCAAATTTCAAAAAGTTCTTCCAAAGTTCCTGGTCCACCAGGTAGCGCAATAAAGGCATCCGAGAAATCTTCAATCATTGCCTTGCGTTCTCTCATCGAAGTTACTACATGCAACTCATGGCTATCACGGTCTGCAAATTCAATATCAACTAACATCTGAGGAATCACGCCAATAGTTTTGCCACCAGCACTGCGCACTCCACGGGCAACTGCCCCCATCATTGAAATATGTCCTCCGCCAGAAATTAAATCCCAACTACGCGAACCGATAGCCAAACCAAGGTCAGTAGCAAGATCTTGGTACTTATCGGCAATTGTTGGCGAGGAGGAGCAGAACACGGCAATACGCATCTGATGAGAATAGGGGCTACGCTTTACCCATGCCAACCCCAACATCTGCATCCGGTCACGGAATCGCGACGCTCACTTTCACTGGCGATGTTCTCGATGTCTGGTTTCCTGAACCATCTCTTTCATCAGATTCAGGTGTAGTTCCGCCGTACCTAGCAGCACTCGTTGGAAGAGATGACGTCAGAAAAGTTGAAAGAAAAGCAGTCAATACAACTATCAACCTTTCCTCGCCACCAAAAGATGCAATTGATGTTTACTTGCGACTTCACTTACTTTCACATCGCCTTGTAGCGCCACATGGTCAATCTCTTGAAGGTATTTTTAAACTCTTACATAACGTTGTTTGGACATCACACGGACCTTGCGCTGTTGAAGGGTTCGAAGAAGTGCGAGCACAGCTCACAGCAAAATATGGTCACGTAACTGTTTTCAGTGTTGATAAATTTCCACGAATGGTTGACTACGTTCTTCCAAGTGGAGTTCGTATCGCAGACGCTGATCGAGTTCGCTTAGGAGCACACCTTGCCAGCGGAACAACTGTGATGCATGAAGGATTCGTAAACTTCAACGCTGGAACTTTGGGTACTTCAATGGTTGAAGGCAGAATCTCTTCTGGTGTGATTGTTGGAAATGGTTCAGACGTTGGAGGTGGAGCGTCAATCATGGGAACCCTCAGTGGTGGAGGAAAAACCGTTATCTCAATTGGAGAAAATTGTCTGCTTGGCGCAAATTCAGGAATTGGAATTTCGCTAGGAAATAATTGCGTTGTCGAAGCGGGTACTTACATCACAGCCGCAGCAAAAGTAAAACTTCCTGATGGTGAAGTGGTTAAAGCTGGTTCACTGTCGGGCGCTAATGATTTACTTTTCCGCAGAAATTCCTTAGACGGTAACTTGGAAGTTGTTATGCGTACAGGCTCTTGGGGCGGTTTGAATTCCGTTCTGCATTCAAACTAATTCAAAAAATCAAACCAAGCAGAAGGTATTTTGCATTTACTCCTAAAAGCTTCTCCACTTAACTGGCGTACTTGACCCTCTGCAGATGTTGCCAAAATAACACCAACCGTGCCCGTCGGATTTCTACTCGCAATTTCTAAACTCGCCACATTCGGCAAGCCAAATGCTAACGAAATAACGTTTTGGTCAACAGTTCGCTGCCAATGAGCATATCTAGGATTGAGTACGGGATCTAAGCTCCAAGGATCTGGGACGCTTGCTACGAATGGAACATCTCGCGTCCATACATCGATACCAGATTCAGTCTGACCAGACGATGACGAAAAGAAGTACGCTGCAATTGGATTCGAATTGTACAAAATTGCAATTCCATTTTCGGTATCTGTAGCGGTGGCATTTACTGCTCCCTTCCACAGCTGGCCATATCTGGGTTCTATTTCTTTTGCATACCCGATGAAACTTTGGTCGCGAGTAGCCGCGTAAATATCACAGTCACATGCGGTGTTGTACTTACCAACTTTGTTGAGCGCATAGCTACGAGATGCAATGCCTTGAGCTTGTAGTGCAGCCGCTGGCCAAGAAGATGGCATCTCTCCAATTCCCCACAGATATTCATCGTGGAGCCGAACTGTATTGGTCACTTCCATTCGATATCCGTCGGTCGGAGTTTTAACAGATTTGATTTGTATTTGACCGTATCGATACTTGGTTATGACACCATTAACGTTGACGCTAGTAACAGCGTCCTGTCCTTCTAAATCACGAGTTCCGCTCCAGCGAATAGTCCACGTCTGTCCAACGGGTAAATTGATTACCCTTCCGTTTGCATATGTAGCTTTACTCATAATATTTAGCCCTGAAATGCCAAATGTTAAGTTAACTTTTGCAGGAAAATTGCGGGAGCCCGTTGAAGTATCGGCGCCTTGGCTTTCACCTGGGATGAGTCTTAATATTCCGGATTTGGATTGAGTACTGATTGACACAGAATTTAGTTGGTGACCGATATTTACCCGCAATAAGTAATTGTCTTTAACGGGCGCAATTACGACATCTTTATAGTAATAATTGAGAATTGACGTTGCGCTTTCACCTTCAAGGGCTTGCCCTCTTGCGCCGATCTGACTCATCCCTACGCCATGTCCGTACCCAGCGCCTTGGAATGAAAAAACTTTTGGTACATCGGCAGCGTATGCCGGAGTGATAAATTCACAGAAAAAAAGGATTACAACAACTGTAAAAGTCTTCTTTGCAATTTTTAGCAAGTTAATACTCCATACGAACACTTGAGTAAAAACTTCATGAGATTAGATTAACCCAGCAATGCCAAACTGCGTCTGGTTAGGTGGCTAATTTCTTAGGAGAAGTTAAGTAACCACACCCCCAAGACATTTGCATCACAAGTAAAATCGCCGGCATTTGGAAATATTCTCTCAGCCCTTTCCCAAGTTTTAAAGATGCGAATACAACAAATGACAGGTAGATAACTGCTGGGATGAAAAAGATTGGGGCAATTGAAAAGCCAGTAAATAGTGAAATCAGGGTTCCGATAAATGCAAATGGTGGAGCAAGGTAACGCATGTTCACTGTTCCTTGATGTCTACGCACTACTGCTCTTCTCCAGCGACCATATTCAAAATACTGTTTTGATAATGCGCCTAAGTTCGGTCGAGGGCGATAAAGGACGTAGAGGCGTGGATCGAAATACACGACCCCGCCTCGACTGCGAAGTCTAAAATTTAATTCCCAATCTTGTGCCCGAGTAAATCTCTCGTCGTATCCCCCGGCAGCTAAAAGTTCAGCGCGGCGGAAACAACCTAAGTACACGGTATCTACGGATCCCGCGGTGCCCCCGGTGTGAAAATTAGAGCTGCCAACTCCCAATGGGCTCTTCATAACTTTTGCAACACTTTTCTCAAAATTGGTTTCGCCTTCTGCGGCCATTAATCCGCCTACATTCACGGCACCAGTTTCGTTGAGTATGGAAACTGCCATGGAAATATAGTTTGAAGGAATTTGTGCATGACCATCGACTCTGACAATAATTTCAAAACTTGATTGTGAGATTGCAAGATTGAGCCCCGTTGCCGTCCTGCCAGTAGGGTTTTCAACTAAAATAATTCTAGAATCCTTTTCCCCCAGCTGACGTGCAATTTCTGAAGTTCTATCGCGCGATGGTCCCAGTGCAAGAATGATTTCAAGTTTCCCGTGATAATCCTGAGAAAGAATTGCACTGACTGATTGTTCTAAATGAGCTTCTTCGTTGAGAATTGGCAAAATGACAGAGACTCCGGTAACTGTTCTGGAGTGACTGGTCGAAAGTGAGACACTTATCGCCTCATTTGTAGGTTTCATAACACCATAACGCTATCGTCCAAGTACGCTCTGCTTGTGAAATCCACGCGAACTATCCGAATTGTTACCGGTATCTCCATCGCGATCGTGGGTATTTCGGCAATTTCTTGGCTGGGATTGGGGCGCGTCAGTGGCTCCCTGAAACGAATCGATGTTTTCGCTGGGCTCAAATCGCGCCCGGATAAACCAAGTAGCGCCATCAATTATCTCCTTGTCGGATCCGATACTCGCGAAGGTTTAACAAAAGCAGAGTTAAAGTTTCTTCGGGTTGGAAGTGTTGCATCTGCAGCTGGGAAACGCTCAGACACCATGCTCCTCGTGCACATCAGCAAAGCAAGAGATAAAGCAGTGATCATTTCAATTCCGAGAGACAGTTTAGTAACTGTTCCGGAGCACCAAGACGCACAAGGTAAAACCATTCCAGCCGTTCGCTCGAAGTTGAATGCCACATTCAATTGGGGCGGTGCACCACTTCTCATTCGGACAATTGAAAATCAAACGCAATTAAGAATTGACCACTATGTAGAAATTAACTTTTCTGGATTCGCCCGTATGGTGGATTCCCTTGGGGGAATTCAAGTATGTTCCAAGCGAGATATAAA
The DNA here is from genome assembly GCA_009699375.1 of Actinomycetota bacterium. Lineage (GTDB taxonomy): Bacteria > Actinomycetota > Actinomycetes > Nanopelagicales > Nanopelagicaceae > QYPT01. The sequence goes on along the minus strand of WLOF01000001.1, from coordinate 20,064 downwards.
TGACCCAAAGAGCCACCTTGTGATGAGCGCTGGAGTTCACACTCTCAATGGACTCGAATCACTCAAATATGTGCGGACAAGAGATTTTGATGGAATGGGCGACCTCGGGCGAATGCAGAGGCAACAGCAATTTATGAGTTCAGTGCTAAGAAAAGCTACGAGCACTGGCGTGCTTCTCAATCCAATTCGACTTGTTAATTTCTTCAACGCCGCAATGGCAACAGTCCAGACAGATTCAGGGCTTAACAGTAACGATTTGATTGCCTTAGCAAAGCAAATGAAAAACCTTTCTGCTTCGAAAGTCAGAACACTCACCGTCCCACTTTCAGATACTAACTATGCAGTCCCAGGACTTGGTTCAACTGTGCTGTGGGATCCAGTTTTAGCGCCAGAATTGTGGAACAGGCTAATAAATGATGCCGAAATTGTTGATGTAGTAACGCCTTCACCGTCGCCATCGTCATCGGTTAAACCGAAAATTACGACTATAGATAAATTTAAAACTCGTACCGCTGATGAAAATCCCTGTGGAGCCTTAAAATAACCGTGATTTATCAATTCAGCATCATAGAATAAGCAACATGAAACACGTTCTTTCTGTCATCGGAACTGGATACCTAGGCGCAACCCATGCGGCGTGCATGTCTTCACTTGGTTTCACGGTCATTGGTGTTGATACGGACGAAGTCAAAATTGGTCAACTCTCTCGGGGAGAACTTCCATTTTATGAACCTGGACTTGATGAACTTCTTCGAACCGAAGTGGCGTCAGGTCGGCTTACATTTACAACAGATTTCTCTGCCGTGGCAGATGCTGATGTGCATTTTGTATGCGTTGGTACTCCGCAAAAAAAGGGAAGCCTTGCTGCAGATTTAACATACGTAGAAGGAGCCGTTTCAGCAATCGCGCCTTATCTGAAACCGGGGTCCCTTGTCGTTGGAAAATCTACAGTGCCTGTCGGCACTGCATCACGGTTGCGAGAGCAACTATTGAAAACATCTCCCCAAGCAGATCTTGCATGGAATCCAGAATTTTTGCGTGAAGGTTTTGCTGTCGAAGATACGCTTCGCCCCAACCGCCTTGTAGTTGGAGTGACAAGCGATAGAGCAGAAGAAATATTAAAAGAGGTATACGAACCCGTACTTGCGCTCGGTACTCCCTGGATTCGCGCTGATTTACCAACATCAGAATTAGTGAAAGTTGCAGCAAATTCGTTCCTTGCAACAAAGATTTCCTTTATTAATGCGATGGCAGAAGTTTGCGAAGCGGCTGGCGGTGATGTCACTGTTCTTGCTCAAGCTATCGGTTATGACCCAAGGATTGGTAACAAATTCCTGCAAGCGGGAATTGGGTTTGGTGGAGGTTGTCTTCCTAAAGATATTCGAGCATTTATGGCTCGTGCAGAAGAACTCGGAGCTAAACAGGCACTCGAATTTTTACGTGAAATTGACGCAATTAACTTGCGCGCACGCCAAAGAGTTATTGATTTAGTTCGTGCAGAACTAAAAGAAGACCTTACAGGCCTCAAAATTGCAATTTGGGGAGCTGCATTCAAACCAGAAAGTGACGATGTACGAGATTCTCCAGCGTTAGATATTGCCGCACAACTTGCTACTGCTGGTGCAATTGTCACAGTTCATGATCCGAAGGCAATGGAGAATGCCAAAAAGCGCTTTCCAACACTGACATTTTCAGCAACGGCCAAAGAGTGCGTAGCGGGTGCGGATTTGGTTTTGCACCTCACCGAATGGCGTGAATATCGGGATATCGATCCAAAGGAAATTAAATCACTTGTTAAGAGCCCGATTATTATCGATGGTCGAAATGCCCTCAACAGAGATTTGTGGACTGCAAGTGGATGGAAGTTTCATGCACTTGGTCGTGCGAACTAAGTTCACTATGTCCGAAGACCACATCGACCAGATACTTTCTTTGAAAACTTGGGCGATAGTTGGTTTGAGTAATAACTCCCAGCGACCTGCCTTTGGAGTTTCAGCACTGCTGCAGCAAAAAGGCCACAGGATTATTCCAGTGCACCCCAAAGCAGAAAGCGTTCACGGTGAAAAGGGATATGCGTCGTTGACTGATATTGATTTTCCAATAGATGTTGTCGATATTTTTGTTAACTCTTCTTTGGCAGGTGCAGTAGTGGATGAAGCAATAAGCATTGGAGCAAAAGCTGTCTGGCTTCAGTTAGAGGTCATTGATCAAATCGCGGTTGACCGCGCGAAAAATGCAGGACTCATGGCGGTTATGAATAGGTGTCCTGCTATCGAATATAAGAAAAGAGCCCTTTAAAAACCAGTTTTTTGGTTTCTTCTGGCTTTGAGATTTTCACCTTTAGTTTTTGCTTCGTCGTGAAGTTTATCCATTGCAGTTCTTACCTTTGATGAAATTTCTGAATTCGATACTCCTAATATACGAGCAGCTAATAGCGCAGCATTTTTTGCATTTCCAACGCCCACAGTAGCAACGGGAATTCCGGCTGGCATTTGAACAATAGACATCAAAGAATCCATGCCATCGAATGATTTTAAAGCCACTGGTACACCAATGACCGGCAGTGTCGTTAAAGAGGCAACCATGCCAGGTAAATGTGCTGCTCCACCAGCACCAGCAATAATCACTTTAATTCCTTTAGACGATGCTTGTTGTGCAAACTCCACCATTTCAAGTGGCATGCGATGGGCAGAAATAACTTGGGCAGAATAAGAAATTCCAAGGTCATCCAAAGTTTTACCTGCATCCTCCATGATTGGCCAGTCAGAATCTGAACCCATGATGATGGCAACAATTGGTTCACTCATCGATTTCTCCGCTCATGTATGCCAGTGCGTGATCAACACTTTCACGCAAGTCTAGAAGATTTTCACCCACGGCGGTTACGTGGCCAATTTTACGCCCAGGGCGGACTTCTTTTTTGTACTGGTGGATTTTTAAGCCAGGTGAGCGAGCCATGAGATGGAGATACGGTCGATACATATCACTCTTGGTTCCACCTAATATATTTCCCATAACAGCAAAAGGAAGAACCATTGAAGTGTCACCGAGTGGCAAATCTAAAATTGCACGAAGATGCTGTTCGAACTGGCTTGTTCGAGAACCTTCAATAGTCCAATGTCCAGAATTGTGCGGCCTCATTGCTAATTCGTTGATAAAAATTTCATCGCCTCGCACGAACATTTCAACTGCCATCACACCCACAAGACCGATTTCTTTTGCAATTTCTAGTGCTAATTCTTGCGCACGTAGAGCAACCCCTTCTGAAATATTTGGTGCTGGAGTAATGGTCAGCGTGCAGATTCCATCATTTTGAATGGTTTGAGTTGGAGCCCACGTTGCCGCTTGACCGTGAGGCGAACGCGCCACCATGACAGCTATTTCCATATCAAACTTAAGTAATTCTTCAATAAGCAATTTTTTATTGTGTCCTAGGAGCACGACTAATTCATCGAAGCTATCAACTTTCCATACTCCTCGCCCGTCATATCCTCCCGTGATCGCCTTAGCGATTACCGGAAAATCTTTCACACTTTCTGGTGAAGTAATTACTTGCCATTTCGGTGATGGGAATTTGGAAAGTCGTTCCCTCATCTGCGCTTTATCCTGGCTGAAAATAAAGGATTCCGATCCCGGTCTTACGACAACGCCTTGTGATTCAAGTGTTCTAATGAGTGAAACGGGAATTAATTCATGCTCGAAAGTTATCAAGGAGCACTTCTTCGCAAATTCTTTGACATGCTCAACATTGAGGTAATCGCCAACAACATGGTTAGTTATTTGTGCCGCAGAATCTTCAGAACTCTGGGCTAATAAAAGTAAATCAACGCCTAGGGCAGTTGCAGGAGCGCTCATCATTCGAGCAAGTTGCCCAGCGCCTATTACGCCAACGGTTGGGAATGGATTTGGCACGAGGAGATTCTAGTTTGCGTGAAGATGAACGACATCTCCAACGCTCACATGCTCACCACTGAGCAACACTAAACAACCTTGTGGATCAATCCCCACGGCTTGCGATTCTATACGCGCCCCATTTGGTGACTCAATTCTCACCTTACGCCCCACTGTGGCGCTCTTGCTGAGGTAATCGGAGACAAGCGTGCCATCTCCTTCCTCCCATCGCTTAAGCAAGTGTGCAAATGCTTCAAGGATTTTGGGTAAAAGAATATTTCTATCGCACTCGATGCCAGTTTCGATAAGTATGGAAGTAGCAGTCGGTACAGGTAGTTCGTCATCGTTTGTTGAAACATTAATTCCAATTCCAATGACTACTCCAGCGGGGCCAACTCGTTCGGCCAATATTCCGCAAACTTTCTTATCTCTGATCAGTACGTCATTCGGCCATTTCAACTTTGGTAACGAAATTTCATTCAGTGTGCAAACGTTTGTAATTGCAACACAAGTTGCTTGTCCTGCAAGCAATGAGAGCCATCCCCAATCTTCTGCATTGCCTTTCGGTTCTATGTATATAGAAAATAAAAGTGCAGAGTGTGTTGGTGATTCAAATGTGCGATTAAGTCGCCCTCTACCTTGTGTCTGAAATTCTGCTGCAATTACGTCGCCGTGTTTCGCCTTCCCGTTACGCGCTAGTAGAACTAAATCGTTATGCGTTGAACCCGTGACATCGACCACGCTTACCCGCCAGTAACTGTTTTTTACTGCGGAATTAATATTTGCGCCATCCATCGGCGTACGCAAAGTGCTCACGACTAGTACCGTAGGGGTATGGACCGAGATCTGCATACAACCGCTGGGAAAATTCAGGACCTTCGTGATCGACTCGATGAGGCGGTGCATGCCGGCTCTGCTCGAGCCGTTGAAAAGCAACACGCAAAGGGGAAGATGACAGCTCGCGAGCGCATCGCGGCTCTAGTCGACGAAGACTCATTTACTGAACTCGATGAATTCGCTCGGCACCGCTCAGTCAACTTCGGCATGGAAAAGAATCGCCCGTACGGTGATGGAGTAGTAATTGGCTACGGAACTATTGATGGCCGAAATGTCGCCGTGTACTCACAAGATTTCACTGTCATGGGTGGAAGTCTTGGCGAAGTAATGGCTGACAAGATGGTGAAAATTGCGGAGTACGCCCTTAAAAATGGAATGCCACTTGTTGGAGTAAACGACTCCGGAGGCGCCAGAATTCAAGAAGGTGTTGCGTCCTTGGCTGGTTACGGAAAAATTTTCAGACTTAACACCCGATCCTCAGGTGTTATTCCTCAGATTTCTCTTGTGATGGGGCCTTGCGCAGGAGGTGCGGTCTACTCCCCTGCGCTCACAGATTTCATCATTATGGTCAATGAAACATCACACATGTTTATTACTGGACCAGAAGTTATTAAAACGGTCACGGGTGAAGAAGTTGGAATGGAAGAACTAGGTGGTGCATCTATTCATAATGCCCGCACCGGAGTTGCTCACTATTTAGCCGAGAACGAAGCTGATGCCTTGGATTATGCAAAAGCGCTTTTATCTTATTTACCTAGCAATAACGTTGATGGTGCGCCCTTACTTCCTGCAACTGAAACTCTAGAACGCAAAGCACGTGACTTGGCGCTAGATACGCTCATTCCAGATAGCCCTAATCAGCCATATGACATAAAAATATTAATTCAAGCAATTTTAGATGAAGCAGAATTCTTGGAAGTTCATGCACTGTTTGCGCCAAATATTGTGGTTGGTTTTGGTCGTGTAGAAGGCCATAGCGTCGGAATTATCGCGAGCCAACCTTCACAACTAGCTGGAACGCTTGATATAAATTCCAGCGAAAAAGCAGCGCGCTTTGTTCGTTTCTGCGATGCGTTCAGCATCCCGATTATCACTCTTGTAGATGTCCCAGGATTCTTACCCGGTGTGGAGCAAGAATGGGATGGAATTATTAGAAGGGGCGCAAAGCTTCTCTATGCCTATGCTGAAGCCTCTGTGCCCATGATTACCGTGATTACCCGCAAAGCTTACGGCGGCGCTTACATTGTGATGGGATCTAAATATATTGGTGCAGATATTTGTCTCGCATGGCCAAGTGCAGAAATTGCAGTAATGGGAGCACAAGGCGCTGTCAATATTCTTTACAGAAAAGAAATTGCAGAGAGTAAGAGCGCAGAAAGTTTAAGAAAAGATCTCGTCACTGAATATAACGAGACTCTTGCAAACCCCTATCTCGCAGCGGAGCGAGGAATTGTTGATGCTGTTATTGAGCCTAGCCAAACTCGTGAATACATCACTAAGGCACTACGCACGTTACGTCATAAGCGAGACATCCTTCCAGAGCGTAAGCATGGAAATATTCCGCTGTGATTAAGTATTCCATTACATCTGGAAGCCCTACAGATGAAGAAAAGCTTGCACTTGAAGAAGCTCTTAAAGCACACGAGCGCCCTCAATCTGCTCGAAAGTTTTGGAAAAGCAAATGGGGCACTCCGCATCTTCGCAAACCTTTATCCAGGAAGAAATAAGTGCCCACAATAGTTCTTGCTTCTGCTTCGCCCTCTCGTAAGAAATTACTAGTGGCTGCAGGCATTCATCCCCAGATTGAAGTAAGTGGCGTTGATGAAGAGGCAGAAATATATTCATCCATGTCACCAAGTGAGATGGTTATTGCACTCGCAATTGTAAAGGCACATACCGTTCGGAAAAAGATAAAAGGTTCTGCTCTAATCATTGCCTGTGATTCAACATTTGAATTCGAAGGACGCTCCTTAGGTAAACCTGGTACGAGCGAGTTAGCGATTGAACGCGCAAAATTAATCAGTGGGAAATCTGGAGTTTTGCATACAGGCCATTGCATCATTGATACTGAAAAAGATGCGGAGATCTCTAGCTTGGCTTCGACAAAAGTTAATTTTTCCCCAATGAGTGATGTTGAAATTTCAGATTATGTGGCCTCTGGAGAACCCCTAGAAGTTGCTGGAGGATTTACATTAGATGGCCTCAGTAGCGCATTTATCAGTTCTATTGAAGGGGACTACACAAATGTCATCGGGCTTTCGATACCATTACTTCGAACAATGACGAATAAATTGGGGTATTCATGGCCAGATCTAAAATTGCAGGGCCAGGGAGTAGCGTCATGAAGAGCGTCCTAATTGCAAACCGTGGTGAAATTGCAGTCCGCATCATACGTGCGTGCAAAGACCATGGCCTCAAAAGCATCGCTGTATATTCCAGTGAAGATCGAAATGCGATCCATGCCCAGCTTGCAGATGCTGCATATTCTCTTAACGGATTGACAGCGACACAAACCTATTTAAATATTGAAAAAATAATTGAAGTTGCACAACAATCGGGAGCTGATGCAATTCACCCAGGTTACGGATTTCTCTCTGAAAATGCATCCTTTGCTCAAGCAGTTCTCGATGCGGGATTAATTTGGATTGGTCCTTCACCTGAAGCAATTCGTTTGTTGGGAGACAAAGTTTCAGCGAGAAAAATTGCTGCCAAAGTAGGTGCTCCACTGGTTGCTGGTACTGCTGATCCCGTTGAAGGGCATGAAGAAGTTATTTCCTTTGCCAAGAAGCATGGGCTCCCCGTTACCATTAAAGCAGCGCATGGCGGTGGAGGTCGTGGACTCAAAGTTGCGCACACGATGGAAGAAATCCCAGAACTCTTTGCCTCAGCAGTGCGTGAAGCGATTGCTGGATTTGGTCGTGGTGAATGCTTTGTCGAGCGATACCTCGATCGCCCTCGACATGTAGAAACCCAAGTTCTTGTTGATACTCATGGAAACGCAGTAGTCATCAGTTCTAGAGACTGTTCACTTCAACGACGCCACCAAAAACTCGTAGAAGAAGCACCCGCTCCGTTTCTCACGAAAGAGCAAACTGCTGAACTTTATCGCTCTAGTAAAGCAATCATGAAAGAAGCAGGATACGTTGGCGCAGGCACGTGCGAATTTTTAGTTGGCGTCGATGGAACCATTTCTTTTCTTGAAGTGAACACACGTTTACAAGTAGAGCACCCTGTAAGCGAAGAGGTAACAGGAATAGATTTAGTGCGAGAGCAATTTAGAATCGCAATGGGTGAAGAATTGGGTTATGACGATCCAGTTATTCGCGGGCACTCAATAGAATTTCGCATTAATGGCGAGGATCCAGGAAGATCATTCCTACCTGCTCCAGGCAGAATCACTCAGTGGAACATTCCAACAGGTCCTGGCGTGCGCGTAGATGCCGGATTTAAAGATGGTGACACTATTGGTGGAAATTTTGATTCATTGCTGGCAAAACTTGTTGTCACTGGAAACACACGAGAGCAAGCCTTGGAAAGAGCACGACGCGCGCTTAAAGAATTTGAAATTGATGGGTTAGCAACCGCCCTTCCATTCCATCGCGCAATTGTTGAAGATCCTGCATTTACACAAAACTTCAAGGTTTATACGAGCTACATTGAAAATGAATTCGTCAACGAAATTCCAGCTTTCGTTTCAACAACTGTTCAAATTCAGTCACATGCAGCCCCAGAACATCTTGTTGCAGAAATCAATGGACATCGATTCGAAGTAACACTTCATGCCCCAGAACCTGTACACAAACGTCATAGAGCTAAAAAGGGTATGAGTGGAGTTGTTACGGGTGACGGACTCACAAGCCCAATGCAAGGTACTGTCGTGAAAATTGCCGTAAAAGAGGGCGACAGTGTCGAAGTTGGTGAATTAGTTATCGTTCTTGAAGCAATGAAAATGGAACAAGCTTTGGTGGCTCATAAAGCAGGAGTTATCAAAAATCTCAGCGCAGAAATAGGTGAAAGCGTTTCAAATGGAGCCACACTCTGTGACATTATTAGCAAATGAGCGCATCAACTAACCAAGGTCTTTATCTCGACCCAATGAAAACCGCGCAAGATGCCGCAGATGCGATTGCGCAAAAAAGTGGGATTCCACAACATCAGATTGCTCTTGTCATGGGATCTGGTTGGGTAAGCGCTGCTGATGCTTTAGGAAAACCACATTATGAATGCGATTCACACGATATTCCGGGATTCGAAGCGCCAACTGTTGCTGGTCATTCAGGAAAAATACGTTCGTATTCAATAGCTGGGGCAAAGGGAAATATCAACGCACTTGTATTTCTGGGTCGAACTCATTTGTATGAAGGAAAAGGTATCGAACCTGTAGTGCACGGGGTTAGAACTGCAGTGAAAGCCGGTTGCAAAGTAATTATTCTGACTAATGCATGTGGAGGAATTAATACTGCTTATCGAGTTGGGCAACCAGTTTTGATACGTGATCACATTTCACTTACCGCAACGAGCCCTCTCAGTGGTGCGCAGTTTGTTGACCTTACTGATCTGTATAGCAAACGAATTCGTGAGATTGTTAAAACTGAGGATTCTTCGCTGCAAGAAGGTGTCTATGTGCATTGGCGTGGTCCCACCTACGAAACTCCTGCCGAAATTCACATGATGAGGACTATGGGAGCTGACTTAGTAGGAATGTCAACAGTTCCAGAAGCAATTGCTGCTCATGCTATGGGAGCAGAAGTATTGGGGATTTCACTCGTGACAAATGCAGCAGCTGGAGTGACTGGCGAAAAACTTAATCATGAAGAAGTTATTGCGGCGGGAAAAAACGCAGCAGATCGCATGGGCGCACTTCTCAAAGGTGTCATTCCGAAACTACTCTAGAACAATGAATCCAGAGTCATTAGCCGAGATTCACGCATGGATTGCAGACGATCCAGATCCAAAAACCGTTGCCCAACTTCGCGAATATATCGCAAATGGAAATGAAGCCGATTTAAAGAAATGTTTTTCTGGCTTCTTACAATTCGGCACGGCCGGTCTACGTGGTCCTATTGGACCTGGTCCATCGTGTATGAATCAAGCAGTAGTTGGAAGAACTGCAACAGGAATTGCGCGTTATATGACCGCGCGAGGTCTACGAAAAGTAATCATCGGGCGGGACGCACGCCATGGTTCTGACGATTTTTGTCGAGTAAGTGCAGAATTACTTAGCGGTGCAGGTATGGATGTCTTTGTTCTACCTGAACCCTTACCAACTCCCGTTCTTGCATTTGCGGTCAATGAATTAAACGCTGACGTAGGAATTATGGTCACTGCTAGCCACAATCCCGCGCACGATAACGGATATAAGGTCTATTTGGGTGGCGTTGTCGATGGAATCGATTATCGCGGCTCGCAGATAATCTCCCCTGCAGATTCGCAAATCAGCCAAGAGATTTCGAAAGTCACCTCGCTAGCAAAGGAACCACGCGGGAAGAAGTGGACCGTTCTAGATTTTTCGATTGTTGATAAATATGTCGAAAGAACTGTTCGCATCGCAGGTGATTCAAAGCCAAATACGGCGAGTGAAATCAGAATCGCATACAGCGCAATGCATGGAGTCGGAACAAAGACACTTCAACAAGTTTTTGAAAAAGCTGGATTTACCAATCTCTTTTTAGTAAAAGAGCAATCAGCCCCGAACCCTAATTTTCCAACACTTCCATTTCCAAATCCTGAAGAACGGGGTGCAATGGACTTAGCGATGGAGACCGCTCGTGCAGTAGGAGCAGATATCGTGATCGCCAATGATCCAGACGCCGATCGTTGTGCAATGGCAGTGAAACGAAACGATGACAGCTGGCAGATGCTTCGAGGCGATGAAATTGGTGCGATCTTGGGCCAATACATTGCATCAACATCTCGAACAGGAGTTTTAGCTACATCGATAGTTTCATCAACAATTCTTGAAAAAATTGCGAAAGCACACGCGTTAAATTTCGAAAATACCCTCACTGGCTTCAAGTGGCTTTCAAAGATTGAAAACTTAGCTTTTGGATACGAAGAAGCTCTTGGATACTGTGTTGATTCTGAAGCGGTGAATGATAAGGATGGAATTTCTGCGGCTTTGCTTTTAACAAGAATTTCTGCCGAATTGAAAGTTCAATCAAAATCTGTTTTTGATTTACTTGATGAAATATGGAAACTCCACGGTTTTCACGCGACGGAGCAAATTTCACAAAGATGCGACTCGCTCATGCACGTGCGTTCAACTATGGAGAAAATTCAGAAATCACATCCTTCCGACATTGCAGGATTCAAGGTTTTATCTGTTGAAGATTTATCCCATCCAACAGACGGGTTACCCCCCACTGAAGGGTTGAGATTATGGCTTGCGAATGGGGTCCGAATCATTATTCGACCAAGTGGGACTGAGGCAAAAATTAAGTGTTACATAGAAGTTATCAGCAATACCGGAAGGGATGACGCTATGAAAACTATTGCTCAATTACGCGCTCCCTTAATTCAATACTTAAAGTAATCCTTAGAAGGTAAGGTAGTACCGTGGAATTTTACGGACTGGTAGATGGCACTGAAATCTCACTGCGAAAATTCCTTCAGACTCTTTCTGGAGTAGATCAAATTGGCGCAGAAGCACGTGCTGCCATGCTGGCAACTCGAAGTATCAAAACTTCTGCAAAAAATTGGGCAATTGATTTAGCTATTTCGATGGTAGATCTCACAACTTTGGAAGGCGCAGATACTCCAGGAAAAGTACGAGCGCTCTGCAACAAAGCTGTTCGCCCTGACTCAACTGATTCATCAGTTCCAAGTGTTGGTGCGATCTGCGTATATAACGACATGGTTGCAATCGCCAGAAAACACTTAGATAGCATCGGCGGATCTCACGTTCCTGTTGCCGCTGTATCGACGGCATTTCCCTCCGGCCGCGCATCAATGGCAGTAAAAATTCAAGATACTCAAGATGCTTTAGATGCAGGCGCTACCGAAATTGATATGGTGATTGATCGAGGGGCGTTCTTATCAGGGCAATTTCAGGTAGTTTTTGATGAGATTGCCAAAATTCGCACATTATGTGGAACTAAAGCTCATTTGAAAGTTATTTTGGAAACTGGTGAATTGGTAACCTATGACAATGTGCGTACCGCATCATTTATTGCCATGTTAGCTGGGGCAGATTTTATTAAAACCTCCACAGGTAAAGTTTCCCCAGCAGCAACACCGCCCGTCGTATTAGTCATGCTTGAAGCTGTGCGAGATTTTCACCAGTTGACCAACCATAAAATAGGGGTAAAAGCTGCTGGCGGAATTAGAACCACAAAGGATGCCATCAAACAATTGGTACTTGTAAACGAGACTGTAGGGAGCCAATGGCTTTCTCCATCGCTATTTAGAATTGGTGCTAGCGCACTCCTTAATGACTTACTCATGCAAAGAATGAAAGCCCGCGATGGTTTCTATCCAAGCCCCTCCTATGTATCAATCGATTAAGGCGATCACTCATGACAGATTTTGATTACGCACCGGCACTTGAATCTCGATCGATTGTCACTATTGAAAGTGAATACGGGCATTTCATTAACGGGGAGTTTGTGAAGGGTGCCAACCACTTCCCCACGATCAATCCTTCAAACGAAGAAGTGCTAAGCCAGATAGCGCTCGGTGGTGCTCAAGATATTGACCGTGCGGTAGCGAGTTCAAGGGTGGCATTTGAATCAACGTGGTCAAAGATGCCAGGTAAAGAACGCGGCAAGTATCTCTATCGGATAGCTCGCATCATGCAGGAGCGTTCACGCGAGTTTGCTGTTTTAGAAAGCTTGGACAATGGAAAACCAATTCGTGAATCACGAGATATCGATATTCCACTCGCCTGTGCTCACTTTTTTTACCATGCAGGGTGGGCAGATAAATTAGAATTTGCCGGAGTTGGTAGTTCGCCACGCCCACTTGGTGTCGCAGGACAAATCATTCCTTGGAATTTCCCGCTCCTGATGCTTGCCTGGAAAATCGCACCAGCGCTTGCAGCCGGTAACACAGTTGTATTAAAACCTGCTGAAACAACTTCGTTGACGGCTTTGTTGTTTGCGCAAGTCTGTCAACAAGCCGAACTTCCAGCCGGTGTAGTCAATATTGTTACTGGAGACGGACGAACTGGTTCTGCCCTTGTCGATCACCCAGGAATCGACAAAATTGCATTCACTGGTTCAACTCAAGTCGGTAAAGCTATTGCACGGGCTATTGCACCTACGAAGAAAAAAGCCACACTAGAGCTCGGCGGAAAAGCTGCAAATATTGTTTTTGACGACGCACCTGTAGATGAATGTGTTGAAGGAATCGTTAATGGAATATTTTTTAACCAAGGACATGTTTGCTGCGCTGGTTCGAGGTTGATTGTTCAGGAGTCGGTTGCTGAGGAAATTGTTTCTAAGTTAAAAGTTCGAATGTCGAAAATCCGAGTAGGTGATCCACTCGATAAGAACACTGATCTTGGAGCCATAAACTCGGCCGAGCAATTAAGCAAAATTACTGCTCTCACAAAATCTGGAGAAGATGAAGGCGCTATGCGTTGGAGTCCTGAGTGCGCATTGCCTAAAAAAGGCTTCTGGTTTGCACCCACAGTATTTACTGGTGTCACTCAAGCTCATCGCATTGCTCAAGAAGAAATTTTTGGTCCAGTCTTATCCGTCCTCACTTTTAGAACGCCCCAAGAAGCCATCGAGAAGGCGAATAACACCCCTTATGGCTTATCTGCAGGGGTTTGGAGCGAGAAAGGTTCAAGAATTCACTGGGCTAGTCAACAACTTAAAGCCGGAGTTATTTGGGCAAACACCTTCAATAAGTTTGACCCCACAAGTCCTTTTGGTGGTTACAAAGAATCTGGTTGGGGTCGAGAAGGTGGGAGTCATGGCTTAACTGCTTACCTCAAGAGTGCAGAAGAAGGTGGCAACAATGAGTGATCGCATCGAAGTGAAGAAAACCTACAAACTTTTCATTGGTGGGGCTTTCCCGCGAAGTGAATCTGGCCGCACATACGAAGTCAACGACCATAAGGGAGGCTTCCTTGCCAACCCTGCACTTGCGTCTCGTAAAGATTTACGTGATGCCGTTGTGATTGCTCGAACTGCACACATAAGCTGGGCAAAAGCGACGGCTTATAACCGTGGGCAAATTCTTTATCGCATTGCTGAAATGCTCGAAGGGCGCGCAGATCAATTTGCTTCCGAAATATCTGCACTCGATGGTATTTCTATCAAAGAAGCTCTCAAAGAAGTTCATCTCTCTGTAGATCGTCTTGTTTGGTATGCAGGGTGGTCAGATAAGCTCTCTGCTCTTGTTGGTGCAACAAATCCAGTTTCGGGTCCCTACTTTAACTTCTCTATTCCAGAACCGATGGGCGTCGTAGGTGCAATCGCTACAGAAAAGAATTCTTTGCTTGGATTTATTGATGCCATCGCACCCATAATCGTTTCAGGAAATAGCGTTATTGTTTTGGCTAGCGAACGTGCGCCACTACCTGCAATGAGTTTTGCAGAAGTCCTTGCAACCAGTGATCTACCTCCAGGGGTATGCAATATTTTGACTGGCTCCAAAAGTGAGCTTGCACCGTGGTTTGCTTCTCATATGGATATTGACGGCCTGGATATCACTGGAGTTGAACACGATTTGCGAGCCGATGTGAAGGTTGCAGGAGCTGAGAATTTAAAACGCATTCACTCATTTGCTGATGGACAATCACCCGCCAGAATCTTGTCCTTTATGGAAATTAAAACAACGTGGCACCCAATCGGGGTTTAAAAGTTATTCACTAGAAATAGCGGAAAACCTTGGCTTTATAACATCTTCGATGATTGCCAAGCGCTCTTCAAAAGGTATGAATGCGCTCTTGAGAGCGTTAATTGTTACGCGTTGCAAATCCTGAAAAGTCCATTCAAATGCATCAACAAGTTGTTGCATTTCGTTTGACATGGAAGTTTGGCTCATCAATCGATTATCGGTATTAACGGTAATGCGGAATCTCAGTTTTCCAAGTTTGCCAATTGGGTGTTCCTTGATGGATTTAGCAGCACCTGTTTGAAGGTTAGAAGTTGGACAGAGTTCAAGTGGGACTCGGCGATCTCGTATATATGAAGCAAGTCGACCTAGTTTTGCAATGGGTTCCCTCATGTCAATGTCATCCATAATGTGAACTCCGTGACCAAGTCTTTCTGCACCACACAGTTGAATCGCTTCCCAAATTGATGGCAGCCCATATGCCTCACCCGCATGAATCGTGAAGTGGGCATTCTCTTGACGCAAATATTCGAATGTCGCGAGTTGATCACTTGGAGGGAAACCGTCTTCAGGACCTGCAATATCAAATCCTGCAACTCCCTGATCTCGATATTTAACAACGAGCTCAGCAATCTCTTGGGAGCGAGAGTTTTGGCGCATTCCGCACAGTAGTGACACAACTCGAATAGTTTTACCTTGGGACTTTGCTTCAGCTTCTCCTAGTCGATATCCCTCAAGGGTTGCTTCAACAATTTGTGAAAGGGTTAATCCTTTTTCGGTAAAAAGTTCAGGTGCGCCTCGAACTTCTGCATAGACAACTCCGTCATTAGCTAAATCAACAACGCATTCACGAGCAACTCTGACAATATCTTCACGGCGCTGCATTACAGCTATTGTGTGAGAAAAAGTTTCTAGGTATCTCACAAGTGAACCGGAGTCACATGATTCACGAAACCAGGTTGCAAGTTCTTCTGCATTCTGGGTTGGGAGGCCGCTATAGCCAATCTCTTTTGCGATATCAATTATCGTTTGTGGGCGAAGTCCGCCATCTAAGTGGTCATGCAAAAGTGCCTTTGGTAGGCGTTTAATTTGATCTGGCGTCGGAATCTTTTTTAAGCCATTCATCCTTGAATTCTCTCCACAACTAAAGGTAGCCGATTGACGCGGCCACCTTGGACAATTTCCACGCACCCATCGAGGGCTTGAAGTGCTCGCTCGAATCTTTCAGGCTCATCAGTGTGCAGCGTCATGAGTATTTGGCCAGCAGTAATCTCATCACCAGGTTTTGCATGAAGTTCGATACCAGCGCCAGCTTGGACGCTTTCGCCTTGACGTGATCGACCAGCTCCTAGCCGCCAAGCTGATACGCCAACTTTCATCGCATCCATTGTTGTCAGAGTTCCAGTTGATGTTGCAAGAACTCGATGTTGTTCACGAGCAACAGGAAGTTTTGCTTCAGGGTCGCCACCTTGGGCGGCAATCATGCGCTTCCAGACATCCATTGCACTTCCATCCTTAAGCGCAACTTCTGGATCTTTTCCTTTTATTCCAGCGGCATCAATCATCTCTCTGGCAAGTAAAATGGTTAATTCAACAACATCACTTGGTCCGCCACCTGCAAGTACTTCTACTGATTCCCGAACTTCAAGGGCATTGCCAGCAGTGAGACCTAAGGGAACGTCCATCGCAGTTACGAGTGCACGCGTCTTCACTCCAGCATCAAGACCAAGTTGAACCATAGTCCGAGCAAGTTCACCAGCTTTAGCAGGATCGCTCATGAATGCACCACTTCCGGTTTTAACATCCAAGATGAGGGCAGAAGTTCCTTCAGCAATCTTCTTACTCATAATCGAAGATGCAATAAGCGGAATTGCCTCAACTGTTGCTGTGACATCTCGAAGTGCGTAAAGTTTTTTATCCGCTGGCGCTAAACCTTTTCCTGCAGCGCAAATTACAGCGCCGCAATCTTGCAAGACTTTTAGCATTTTCTCATTCGTCAATTCAGCTTGCCAACCAGGAATAGATTCCAATTTATCTAAAGTCCCACCTGTATGGCCTAAACCGCGACCAGAAAGTTGTGGCACTGCTCCCCCGCAGGCAGCAACCAAAGGAGCTAACGGGAGTGTGATTTTGTCTCCCACTCCACCTGTTGAATGCTTATCTGCAGTCGGGCGATCTAACGCTGACCAATTCATTCGTTCACCGCTATTAATCATGGCGTTAGTCCATCGAGAAATCTCTCGTGAATTCATGCCGTTGAGCAAAATAGCCATAAGGAGTGCGGACATTTGCTCATCGGCAACTATGCCTCGCGTGTAGGCAGAAATTACCCAATCAATTTGGGGATCTGACAATTCATTGCGATCACGTTTTGCCGAGATGATCTCAACAGCGGCAAATGGTTCAATCAAGGCGCTTGTTCAATTCTTCTGGCCCAAATGCCCATGGAAGTAAATCAGAAAGTGGCTTAACACCCGTATCGGTCATCATTTGCAACGCACCGCCGCCATGTTCGAAAAGTAATTGACGACACCGACCACATGGCATGAGCGCGTTGCCGTGTGAATCAACACAAGAAAATGCAATAAGTCGCCCTCCGCCGGTTGCGATAAGAGTTGAAACCAAGCCACATTCGGCGCAGAGTGTTAATCCATAACTTGCATTCTCTACATTACATCCACTAATTATTCTGCCATCATCAACAAGCGCTGCTACGCCCACGGGAAACTTTGAATACGGGGCATAAGCCTTCTTCATTGCAGATAATGCCTGCTGATTAAGTGCATCCCAATCAATAACCATTAGTGACTTTCTCCACGTTTGTATGGAATTCCATCAGCAGCCGGAGCTCGAACCCGACCAACAAAACCAGAAACTGCGATCACGGTCGCGACGTAGGGAATCATTAACATGAACTCCGAAGGAATTGTTGTACCAATAATCGAAAGTACACTCTCAACATTGCTGGCAAATCCAAAAATCAATGCAGCGCCAACAGCGCCCATAGGGCTCCATTTTCCAAAGATTAAAGCAGCAAGTGCAATGAAACCTGCACCTGCAGTCATTTGACGACTAAACGTACCCACTCCACCCAGCGTGAAATATGCACCGCCAAATCCTGCTATTGCTCCCCCGAGCACAACATTGCGAAAACGAATTTTGTTAACATTTATGCCAACACTTTCAGCCGCTGTTGGATGCTCGCCAACGGCTCGCATGCGTAAACCCCACTTGGATTTAAATAATCCAATATTGATTAGTGCCACGATGAGATACATGAAATAGACAATGATGGTCTGCTCGAAAAATATCGGACCAATAAGTGGAATCTTGGCAAGGATTGGAATTGCTAATGGATCCAATCCTGATCCCGAATTCCATGTACTTTGGTAGGGAATAAGTAATCGTTGATATAAGAAACCAGTAATGCCAATAACCAATACATTGAGAACGAAACCAAGAATTACCTGGTCGATGGCAAACTTAATTGCAAAAGTTGCAAGTAAAAGTGCCACGAGAGCGCCAGCAAATGGTGCGATAAGTAAGCCAAGCCATTTCTGATGAGTAATGCTGGCCAAGACTCCAGACGCAAAGGCCCCAAACAGAAGCTGACCTTCAATTGCAATGTTAATTACGCCAGATCGCTCACTGACCACTCCGGCCATTGCGCCAAAGATCAGTGGAACAGAAAGTAAGAGCCCACCTTGTAACAAGCCAGTGAGTGGAATGAATTTTCCGCTTGCAGTCCAACAAAGAAATGACATGAATAAGCTCACGGAAAAGATGGCACTCGCAACTCGAACAGTTTTGCGCGCCTTGAACTGCAAGTAAGAAATTATGACCGCGGCAATAGAAATGATTGAGAAAACCATTGATCCACTTTTGGAATGTACGGCCCATTGATGCAGGAAGGCCCATTCATTCCCCAATACAAATCCAAAGGTTATTACCTCATTTTGCTTTGGCAATATCGCAAAAAACAAGAAAGCAAGGATTCCTAGTACTGCCATTGTTGCGATATTTCTGCGTCGGCGTCTTTCTGGCGAGGAAAGAGTGCGTGTTTCGAGTTGAGTCATTACCCGTTCCAGCCTTTTGAAACAACCGTTGAGCCAGTTTTCAAATCTCTCAAGCGGAAAATAAATTTAACAAGGGTCGGTGCAGAAATAAATAGAACTATGAGAGCCTGTATAACCAAAACAATATCGACGGGATTCTGTGTATTAGCCTGCATCGTTAGCCCTCCAGCGCGCAGCGCTCCGAAAAGCAACGCCGCAACTACCGTGCCGATTGGATTTGCGCGGCCTAACAGCGCGACAGTGATTGCATCAAAACCGAAACTTCCAGCCACATCTGTAGTCAGTGCAAACTCAGATCCGAGAACTTGTATAGCTCCACCTAATCCGGCTAACGCGCCAGAAACAGCCATAGCAGTGGTTGTGACAAAGGCAACTGAAATTCCTGCAGTGCGTGCCGCGGATGCGTTTGCACCAACCGCTCTAAACCGGAATCCCCAAGTACTTCTATTCAATAACCACCAAACAAAATAAGTGGCAAGTATGGCAATGAAAATTCCGGCATTCGCTCGTAAATCACTACCAAGGAATTGGGGTAACTTAGCTGAGTCATGGACCGGCGGTGCCAATGGATTGATTAATCCACCTGGGCGAAGGAATACTTTGGTTTTCAAGAGCCAAAATAAGAAAAATCCTGCGATGTAATTGAACATGATTGTCACGATAACTTCATGTGCTCCGGTTCTAGCCTTTAGCAATCCAACGAATCCACCCCACATCGCAGAAAAAACTATTGCAGTTATCAGTGCGAGTAATACGTGAATCACTGGTGGGAAATTAAATGAAAATCCAATATAAGAAGCACCTATGGCTCCGAATATAAATTGACCTTGTGCTCCGATATTGAACAAACCCGCTTTAAAAGCGAGCGTTACTGACAAGCCGGTCAAAATCAGCGGAGTTGCAATAAGTAAAGTCTCTGAGAGTGGATAGAAACCACTCAGCAGAGAACCATGTTTAACAAGGTTGGTATCGAATATCGAACCCTGAAAGAGCGCAAGGTAGGCATTTCCGGCTGAATGTAGCGCTGCCGTAAAGAATTTCCAGGGTGAGCCAATAAGAGGCAAAACTTCTCGATCTGATAGAGCAATAAGAATTCCACCAAAGAATGCTGCTAATACAAACGCTAGAAGTGGAAGTTTAATTTTAGAAAAAGCTTTCGAAATCATTTTCATGCACTCGCCTTATTTTCCGGGCGAACCCCAGCCATGAGAAGACCCAACTGGGCTCTGGATGTCTCTGGTGAAACTATGGCAATAATCTCCCCCGCGTACATAACCGCAATCCGGTCTGCAAGAGCAATAACCTCATCAAGCTCGGTGCTAAATAGCAAAACGCCTCGTCCTGCATCGCGTTCGGCCAGAATTCGCTCGTGAACGAATTCAATTGACCCGACATCCAAACCACGAGTTGGTTGAGAGGCAACAACTAACTTCACAGGGCGAGAAAGTTCTCTAGCCAAAACTACTTTTTGCTTATT